>CAVQPP010000471.1:0-14381 GCA_963714445.1 uncultured Actinomycetota bacterium | reverse complement strand
GGCTTGACACCGTAGTGTGTCGATGAGCCAGCGGTTGCTTGAGTGGTGTTCGTGCCCTGCGTTGCCGGTGTCGCGTTGGCCGGGGCGGCTACGGCCATTCCGACGGCGGCCAGCGTCGCGACCGTGGCCACGCTGAGCAGGACTTTGTTGGGAAGAGATAGGTGGGTATGTGATATTCGCATGCGGTTTTAACTCCCAGCGTCGGGATCCGCCCCGCCCTGAACCGGGGCTGACGACGTGAAATCTAGCCGCCGCAACATTGTTCGACTACGCGAGGAAACCCCTGCTATATCGGCATCTCTCGGGCCTGCTGGCCGGAGACGTTCGCGACATCGCAGTTCGCGACAGCAGATTTCACCGCAGGGGATGCGGTCGGCCAGGGAATCCGCAGGGCGCACACCGACACGACGATCGCTGCGACGCCGACGGCGCCCATGCCCCACGACAGGCTCGCGGAGCCGGCGATGAAGCCGATGATCCCCGGTCCGGCGAGCAGCCCGACCGTCCCCATCGCCGCGACCAGCGCGAGTACGTCAGTACCCGCGCCCGCCGCCGCCACGTAGATCGCCGGCGTCACAGCGGCGATGCCCAGCCCGACGCAGGCGAAGCCGAGCAGCGCCGGTCCGGTGCCGCCGACCAGCACGGCGAGCGCCAGGCCGACTCCGGCGAGCGCACTGCCGGCCGCGACCAGCCGCCGCTCGCCCCATCGGGCCCGCCAACCGTCGCCGAACAGGCGCGCGGACACCATCACGACTGAGAAGACCGCGATTCCGAGCGGCGCGACGGACGCGGAGGACTTAGCGACATTACGCAGGTAGAGCGCGCTCCAGTCACTCATCGCGCCTTCGACGATGGTGCCGAAGGCCATAGCCAGGCCCATCCACAGCGCGACGCGGGCGAGAACGATCCATTTGCGGCGCGGACCGGGCGCTGCGTCTGACGTGTCCGGCTGCTGATCGTCGATTGGTGTCCCGGCGTCCGGCAGATCGTCGGGAAGCAGACCTGGCCAAGCGAATGCGACTAGCGCGACGATCAACATCGCCACGACGGCGAAGTGCGCGGCCAGCGACGGCGTCAACGCATTCATAGCGGATGCGATCAGCGCGCCGGCCAGCGTTCCACCGCTGAACGTCGCGTGCAGCCGGGACATCGCGGTGCGCTCGTACTCGGCTTCGAGCCGCGCGCCCTGCGCGTTCATCGCGACGTCGAGACAGGCCACGGCCACGCCGTCGCAACACGCGAATACCAGCGCCACCGGATAGTCCGGCGCCACGGCGAGCGAGAGCGGGAATGCGGCCAGGACGAGCGCCGACGCGGCAGCCACAGCGCGCGAGCCTAGCCGCTTCATCAGCGTCGCGACCAGCGGGAACGACGCCGCGGCGCCGACCCCGCAGACCGTCAGCAGCAGGCCGATCGCCGCGTCGGACACGCCGAGCCGCGACTTGACCGACGGGATGCGTGACGCCCAGCTGGCGTACTGGAAGCCGAGCAGGCAGAACAGCGCGCCGATGGCGAGCCACGACCGCAGGAAGCTGCTGCGCATGCTATTGAGCCTCCAAGACCTTGGCCATGTACAGCGCGTTCGGGCCGTAACTCGATGAGACTTCGATCTCTGGCATCGCCTGGAACCCCTGCGCCGCCCAGAACGAGCCGGTGCCGTCGACGGCGATCAGCGAGATGCGCTCGTACATCAGTTCCCTGGCAATCCTCGTCAGCTTGCCGAGCAGCTGCTTGGCGAGCCCACGGCCACGAAGGCTTTCCGCGATGACCAGGTCGTGCAGGTGAAGGTTGTCCGAGTTACGGTCACCGTAATCCTGCTGCGCGCCAAGATCCGGGTACTGCGACGCTGGATACGGCAGCGCCAACATGTATCCCGCCAACTCTCGCCCGGACTGCGCGACGAAGCAGGTGCCCGGCGAAACGCGCGCCTTGGCGAGCAACGCATCCCGGCCTTCCGAGATCCCAAGCCCCGCGTACGCAGCGGCTTCGAGCTCGACGATGCCGTCCCAGTCGGCTACCGCGATGTGCCGGATTCGGGTCTCGCGGGTCCACGTGTACGGCAGCGGCTTGAAGCCGTTGAATCGCTCGGTCGTGTAGCTCACGGAGTACGCGCCGCACGAGAGGATCCACACCGGGTCGCCGGACTTGATGTCCTCGGGCACCGGGATGAGGTTGTATTCGTGCCCGTAGACGTCGTCGCCGTCGCACGTCGGACCGGCGATGACTGCCGGCACGTACGGTGTCTCCTGGTGCGAGGGGAAGACCAGCCGGTACCGCAGCTTGTCCATCTCGTAGAGCCCGTTGAACTTGCCGCAGCTCAGGTACAGCCAGTACCGACGCCGGCCGTCGACCAGCTCGCGTGATGTGAGGCGCGCGACGTGCGCTCTGATCGCCCCCTGATCCGCGACGAGGTAGCGTCCTGGCTCGATCAGGAAGTCCAGCTCGTGGCCAGCCGCCGAGACCAGCTGCCGCTGACCGTCGCGGATGGTGGCGAAGATCTTGTCCAGCGGCGGATTCAGTGACCTGCCACGCCGGTCGACGTAGCCGAGGGCCGGGAGCCCGCCGCCGAGGTTGATGTGGTCGATGTCGATGCCGCGCCGGACGAGCGCTTCGACGGTCGCTTCGAGGTCGTCGAACGCTTCGCGCCAGGCTTCCGGGCTCATTTGCTGCGATCCGACGTGCACGGATAGTCCGGCCGGGACGAGGCCGGCCTGCCGGGCCGCGTCGAGTACGTTCACCGCGTCGGCGGGCGTGCAGCCGAACTTACGGCTCAGTCCCCACAGCGCGCCGTCGCCGGTGGTCGCGAGTCGGCAGAACACGCGGGCTCCGGGCGCGTGCGCGGCGATCGCCAGCACGTCTTCGACGCTGTCGGTGGCGAAGTCGCGGACGCCGAGCCGGAACGCCTCGGCGATGTTCTGGTCGGACTTGCCGGTGTTGCCGTAGTGCACCCAGGCGGTCGGCACGCCGGCGCCGACCGCCTGGGAGATCTCTTGCGGGCTGGCCGCGTCGCAGCCCGCGCCGAGGTCCGCCAGGCAGGCGATGACCTCGTCTACGGGTGCTGACTTGAGCGCGAAGCGGACCTTGATGCCGGGCAGTTCTCGCAGCAGAGTCCGGTAACGATCCTCGATCCCGGTCAGGTCGAAGACGATCCGGTCCTCGTCGGAAGCGGCCAGGGCTGAGCGCAGATGTGGCGTGATCATCATCGTCAGGATCCTGCGCTTACCGGCGCGCGGCCGAGCCGGACGCGTGCACGTCCGTGCTCTTACTCGCGTAAACCAGGGACTCCCACAGCTCGGTGAGCAGCGCGAAGTCTTCGATGTCCGCCTGCGCCTCGTCCAGCAACCGCGGACCGCGCTGGGCTAGCTGCCCGGCGAAGTCGGCGTATCTGCCACCGAGTTGGCGGTATGAGCGGTCGAGCACGTGCAGCCGCTCGACGTTCTCGGTGCGGTCCAGCCCGGCGCTGAGCCTGGCCATACGCGGCGACTACGTCCGAGCGCACCCGATCCTCGACGTCGAGCAGCGAGGGGCCGGCCTGCTCCATGCGCTCGTAGATGAAGTTGAGGTAGAGCATTGAGAGCAGGAATTTCGCGAACCGCAGCTGGTAGGCCTGGAATCCGGCGTCGGTGCGCCGCTCCGGGGTGTAGAAGTTCACGATGTTGCGGTTGTGCAGCACGCCCGGCAGCCCGGCCGACTCGACCACATGCATGAGGAAGTAGTCGCTGCCGATCGTGTCGAGCGCGGGCAGCAGCGGCACGCGTTCGTACACCGCGCTGTCGAAGCTGATGTTGCACATGTCGATCCGCATCGGGTCGACGATCGCCAGTGTCGAGAAGTCGCGCACGAACGGTTCCATCCCGGCGCCGCGGAACGACTCGTCGGCGAGCGCGCGCTTGCGATCCGCCGGCCAATTGCCGGGTGCCCACAGGCTGACCACGTCGTGGTAGATCTCGCGGTCGAGTCCGTACATCTCGCCGAGGTCCACGGAGAGTTCGCCCACGAACGAGCTGCCGACCAGCGACACCGGCCGGTACATGTGCGCCGGGTCGAGCTGGTTGTCGGTCACGTCGTACGCCGCTTCGATCGCGCGCTTGCCGATCGTCGCGAGTTCGTGGTGGATCGGGAAGACCTGGCGGCCGCGCACCTGCTGGTAGCGGCTGTCCGAATCGCGCCGGTGGATCGACTCGCAGCCGAGCGCGGCGGCGTAGAGGAACGCGCGGTTCGTGCACGCGCCGTAGGAAACGCCGTGCGGGAGCATCAGGTCGAGTACGAGGTCTGGCTTGGCGACCCCGGCGGCGCCGATCACCCGGCGCAGGAAGTCGCGCTGCTCGCGCTCCCCGACGTGGTGGCCGATCACGCGCGACGAGCGCAGCGCCCAATCCAGCGTCTCGCCGTGCACGGGAAAGGACAGCTCGTCCGACGAGTCCAGGATCAGCAGGTGGACTTCGACGTCGAAGTGGTCCGCGGCGTACTGCGCCTCGGCGGCGACGGCCGCGATCGTCTCGGCGCAGGGCCGATTGGTAGGCAGCACAAGGCAAATGCGCTTCACGCTGCCGCTCCCGCGTCGCCGGAGGCGGACTCGTGCCATGAGGTAAGACCAAGCAGCTTCGAACCGAGTTCGGTCAGCTCGGCCGGTCCGTACCGCAGCGATTCATGCTTTGTCGCGTCGCCGACGAGGGTCTTGTTCCAGTCCGGTGTGCTGAGCGTGCGCCAGGAGTCGATGCGCGACTGTCGCAGCGCTTCGTGTGACTCCAGCGCAGGCATCATCGCGAGGTACTGCACCGCGCGCACGCCCTTCTCCGAGCGGTTGCGCGCGACGCCGTGCGCCAGCAGGCCGTTCCAGACAAGCAGGTCACCGGCCTCGAGCTGCGGCCGGATCACCGGGTACTCGGTGCGATCAACGGCCGGTCTGATCGGATCGCGGTCGGCCGGCGCGGCGGCCTTCCACTGCTCGAAGCGGCGGAACAGCTCGGGGTCGCACTGGAAGCCGCCGAGGTCTGGGGCCGTGTCGTTGAGCGCGATGATGCCCTGAACGCGCTGCTGCGGCACGCTGCGGGTGGAGTCCACGTCCCAGTGCAGCTCGATGTCGAACCCTGTGCCGGTCGGCGCGATCAGCGCACGATCACGGTTGCGCACGTTCGGCGGGTTCAGATTGAGCCGGTCCAAAGTGACCCAGAGCTCTTCGCAATCCCAGACGTCGACGAAGGCGTCGTATACCCGCCGGGCCTGCCGGCTGTCCCAGATCAGCTGATGATGGTAGGCCTCGACGAAACCGTAGATGTGCAGCTCGCGCTCGAGGTCGGAGTGGTACGAGCGCGGCGCGTACCAGGACTCTGGATCATCCGGATCGAGCCCCTGGAACTCCCAGGTGAATTCGAGCAGCCGCGCCGCGGCATCGGACGAGATCGCATTCTTGACTACGAAATAACCGTGACTTTGCCAGAAGGCGAAGTCATTCTCGGTAAGCACCCGAAGCGGTAACTGCTTTCGCAGATCACGCAGCGGCGTCGGCGCGAAGTAGGTATCGGCGTCGGCGCTGAAGTAAGGCAGGTCCGAGACGGCACGATGCAGATATGAATCAGGAGCAGGCATGGAGACACTCCAGGTTTTCGAATCGCCGCGGCGCTGCGCGACGAGTCGTACGCCCGCGCAGGGCATACCACGGTCACAACTGGCTGATGACGACGGGTCCCCGTGCGCGTCGAAGACGTTCTGTTGACGCGCGACACCGATCGACGCCGCTGCTCGCAGCGCGCGCCAATCGACAGCCCGACCTGCAGGAACCCAGGTTCCTGATCCGGTCGTGCTTGCGCACTACCAAGGTGGACTAGACCACTGCCCGGTGTCAACCCGGCGCGACGGCGAGTACGGCGCGTAACCATTCGGTAAGCGCTCTGCGTACACACATTTCGGCGTCGTTCGATCAAACATCAAAGCCCCCGGCAAGCACGGGGCTCACCAGGGGCTTCGTAAAGCCGATGCAATTCGGGCGAATCAACGTTCGGTGATGAAACGGATAGGCCGGCTGGTTACCGGAACGATCAATCGAACGGCTACCAAACAACCGGCGTCGCAATCATCCGCCGCATCGCGATGCGCGGCTCCCACTGGAGTTCGGATTCCGGCACCGCCAGCCGCAGATTCGGCATCCGCTGCAGCAGTGTCGAGTAGGCGACTTCGAGTTCGACGTTGGCCAGCGGCGAGCCGATGCAACGGTGCGGGCCGTGGCCGTATCCGAGGTGCTGACTGCCGTTCTGCCCGGTGGCGGCGTTCTGGCCGACCGGCCGGGTCACGTCGAAGCGCTCTGGTTCGTCCCAGGCCTCGGCGTCCATGTTGGCCGAGGCGAGCAGCGGGATGACGACCGAGCCGGCCGGGATGTGCACGCCGCTCACCTCCACGTCCTGCATGGTCAACCGCTCGAAGCTGGTGTTGCCGACCGAGACGTACCGCAGCACTTCGGCCACCGCGTTCGGGATCAGCTCGGGCCGCTCGCGCAGCAACTCCCACTGGTCAGGGTGCCGGGCGAAGGTGAGCAGGGAGTTCGGCAGGATGTTCGCCGCCGCGGTGGTGCCGCCGCTGACGTTGACCAGGATCAGCGAGGCCAACTGCTCCTCGCTGAACTTCTCGTCCGCGTCGTTAGCCTGCACGAGCGCACTTGTCAGATCATCGTCGGGATCGGCGCGCTTGCGGGCGACCAACTCGGCGAAGTAGCGGTTGCAGGCGCGGTACGCCTCAGCCTGCTGCGCCGGGGTGTGCCGGCGGTAGGACAGGATCCGCGTGAGCCACTGGAGCAGCTGCCCGAAGTCCTCGTCGGGCACGCCGAAGATCCGCAGGATGACGAGGTTCGGGTACGGATTGCCGAAACCGGCGATGAAGTCGGCCGGCGGTCCGGCCTGCGACATCGCGTCGATCAAGTCGTCCGCGATGCGCTGCACCTTCGGCCGGAACCGCTCGGCCGAGCCGGTCGTGAACGCCCGGACGGTCAGACCGCGCTGGCGCAGGTGCTCAGGTCCGTCGATGTTCGAAAGGATTTCGGGCAGGCGGATGCCCTCCAGCAGCAGCGGAACAGCGGGGTCCATGCACGCCGCGCGGCTGAAGACGGGATCTGCGAACACCCGGCGCGCGTCCTTGTAACGCGTGACGATGTACGCCTCGCCGCCGGTAGCCATCCGCACCTTCGGCACCGGACACCCGGCCCGATACTCGGCATAGCGCTCGACGAAGTCCTCATCCTGCGGGACGTCGAACGGAAAGAGCGGCAGCTGCTTCGCATGCTCCGCAATCGCACCCTCGTGCTCCGCCTCCCCTGCTTCGCCCCGCGTATCAGTACCCGTAGGCGCGTGGTGTGCTGTCTCGGTCATCCCGCGTTCGCCCCTTCTTTACAGGTGTTACTCCCGTTACCCGTGGTGCGTGGCAGCGTGCCCCAGTCCGCTTTAGCCGGGCCGTACCCGGCCCAAAGCGCCGAAGCGCCCTCATCGTTCTCTCATCTGATCGACATCGATCCCTCATCGGCCGCCCCGAGCGTCGTTGCGCAGCCAAACGTCAACCAATGTCAACCAGTGCGCACGAGGGAGTCCGATGTTCTTCACCTACCTACTGCGGGAACTGAGACGCCGCTCCCGGCAGGCGATCGTGGTCATGGTCGGGCTGGCGCTCGCGATCGGGCTGGTGATCACCGTGACGGCGGCGTCGGCCGGGGTCCGCGCCGCGCAGGCGGAGGTGCTGCACTCGCTCTACGGCGTCGGCACCGACCTGACCGTGACGCAGAACGCCAATTCCGGCTCGTCCGGCCCGCAGCAGTTCAAGCTCAACGGGACGAGCGGCGAGGGCAAGACCGCGAAGACCAGCACCGACGCCGTCGTGGTCGCGCCCGGCCAGGGCACCGTCGCCGCCTCGGCGCTCAGCCGGATCTCGCACCTGGCCGCAGTTCAGGAGGTCGCGGCGAGCCTGTCAGCGCTCGATCTCCAGATCTCCGGGCAGATAACCGAGTCGCAGGGCAGCGGCGGCAATGCCGATAGCGCCCCGGCGATCCAAGCCGTACCGGCCGGTCCACCCCCAACCGCCGGCGCGACCGTCGGCGTCGAGCCGGCGAGCCTGCTCGGCGTGGACACGACCCGGCCGACGATGGGCCCGCTGTCCACGGTGAGCATCACCTCCGGCCGCAACCTCAAGGCCGGCGACGCGAACGCGAACGTCGTGGTCCTCGACGCCAGCTTCGCCTCGCAGCAGAAACTGAAGGTCGGCTCGACGTACAAGGTCTCCGGCACGTCGTTCACCGTCGTCGGCCTGGCGACGACACCATCCGGCTCCAACAGCGCGAACGTCTACCTGCCGCTGTCGAAGCTACAGAACCTGGCGTCGGAGAAGGACCAGGTCACCACGATCTACGTCAAGGCAACCAGCGCGTCGCTGATCACGCAGGTGCAGAACGAGATCAAGAAGGCGCTACCCGACGCGACCGTCACCTCATCGTCGAGCCTGGCCGGCGCGATCACCGGCTCGCTGTCCTCGGCCGCGTCGCTGGCGGACAACCTCGGCAAGTGGCTGGCGATCGCGGTGCTCGCGGTGGCCTTCGGTGTCGCGGTGCTCTTCACCGTCTCGGCGGTCGGCCGCCGGGTGCGCGAGTTCGGCACGCTCAAGGCGCTCGGCTGGACCTCGCCCCGGGTGGTGCGGCAGGTCGCGGGTGAGGCGATCGTGGTCGGGCTGCTCGGCGGGGCGCTGGGCATCGGGTTCGGCTTCTTGGGCGCGACCCTGGTCACCCACTTCGCCCCGACGCTCACCGCGGCCACCGGCCCGCTGCCGATAGGTGGCGGAGGAGGGCCGTCCAACGCCGGCTCCGCACCGGTCCTCAGCGACGGAGCCACCGGCGCCACGGCCGGCGCCCCCGGCGGGCTCCTGAGCGACATCTCGGTGCACCTCACTGCTCCCGTGGAGATCAGAACGCTGGTTCTCGCCGTGCTACTCGCCGCGGCCGGCGGACTGATCGCGGCGGCGTTCGGCGGCTGGCGTGCCGCGTCACTGCGTCCGGCCGCCGCGTTGCGCAAGATCGCCTGAACCCAAGACCGACACAGAACGAAGAGGAGGACGAGGACGACCGTGTACGAGATCAAGGATCTGACGAAGACGTATCGGCGCGGCTCGAAGTCGGTCGAGGCGCTGCGCGGGATCAGCGTCAGCATCGCCGACGGCGACCTGTTGGGCGTGCAAGGCCCGACCGGCCACGGCAAGTCCACGCTGCTGCAACTGCTCGGCGGCCTGGACCGGCCGACATCCGGGGAGCTTTTGCTCGGGGACCGCGACCTGGCCCGCACCGGCGAGCGCGCGCTGACCCGGATCCGCGCGGAGCAGATCGGCTTCGTGTTCCAGACCTTCAACCTGATCCCGACGCTGACCGCCCGGGAGAACGTTGAGGCGGCGCTGGTGCCGCTCGGTGTGCAGGGGGCCGAGCGGCGCCGCCGGGCCGGCGAGGCGCTGGCCGAGGTGGGTCTCGCGCCGCGGGCCGGGCACGTGCCCGGCGAACTGTCCGGCGGCGAGCAGCAGCGGGTCGCGATCGCCCGCGCGCTGGTCAAGCAGCCGCGGGTGATCCTGGCCGACGAGCCGACCGGCAACCTCGACGAGGGCACCCGCGACGAGATCATGGACCTGATCGAGAAGCTGTGGCAGGAGCGCTCACTGACCGTGGTGATCGTTACGCACGACTCGACGATCGCCAAGCGGATGCCCCGCGTCGCGTGGATCAAAGACGGCCTGCTGACCATGCGGAAGGACAAACGTCCTCAACCAGTACAACCCACGCAGTGAGAACGGAGCCTGAGAACAGATTTACCCGGCACCACGTTGTTCTCAGGCTCCTCTCACGCCCACGAGGCACGTTCTCAGACAAGTCATGGAGATGGTCGCACCACCGGAGGGATCGATCATGACCGCGAGCCTCGGGCGCATCCTGGTCGTCGACGACGAGCCGGTGGTGCGCGAGAACCTACGGATCGGCCTGGAGTTCGAGGGCTACGCGGTCGCGGTGGCCGAGGACGGCGTGGACGCACTGGCGCAGGTCGGCGCCACCGCGCCGGACTTGGTCATCATGGACGTGCTGATGCCCCGGATGGACGGCCTGACCGCCTGCCGCCGGCTGCGCGCCCGCGATCCGGCCACGCCGATCCTCCTGCTCACGGCCCGCAACACCACCGGCGACCTCGTCTCCGGCCTCGACATGGGCGCCGACGACTACCTGACCAAGCCATTCGACTTCGACGCGCTCCTCGCGCGCATCAGGGCCCTACTGCGCCGATACGCCCTGCTGGCGCCGGAAACCGAGCACCCGGCCGGCGAACGCCCCCGGCTCGTGCACGCGGACTTGACCATGGACCGGGTCACGCACGAGGTCTGGCGCGGCGAGCGCCTGCTGGAACTGACCCGCACGGAGTACGACCTGCTGGAGACGTTCCTCGAGCACCCGCGCCAGGTGCTCAGCCGCGAGCAGCTGATCAAGGCGATCTGGGGCGTCGACATCAGCCCGGCCTCCAACCCGATCGACGTGTATGTCATGTACCTGCGACGCAAGACCGAATCAGGGGGCGAACCGAGGCTCGTCCAGACCGTGCGCGGCGTCGGCTACGTACTGCGGAGCACGCCGTGAACGTCGTACGCACTCACCTTTCTCTGCGCACCCGCCTGACCGCGCTCGTCTGCGGCGCGATCGGACTCGCCGCGCTAGCCGCCTCGCTCTGCGCCTACGTCCTCGTACGCGCGCAACTGAATCAGCAAGTAGACAACGAACTCGCGTCGCAGGCGGCTGCTGTCGTGAAGTCCATCCAGGTCGGTCCGGTATCGATCAGCGGCGGCAAGACGATCACCGGCCCGAGCGGCAGCAGCGTAGGTGTAGGCGTCGGCGTCGCAGCAGGCTCGGTCGGAACGGCAAGCGCGCCGCCGGGCACGCCAGACGGCGCGCTCTCCAGCGGCCCCACGGTCGTCACCACCGCGCAGTGCAATCAGAGCCCTGTCCCGAACGACAATCCCGCCGCCCGCCCGCAAATCGCGATCCAGCTCGTCGAGTCTGACGGCAGGCGTTGCGCCACCTCGTTCTACGCGACGCCGGTGGCCGCGTCAGACATCGAGGTCGCTCAGGGAGCGCTGACCAGCTCCCTGCACTCGGGCTACACAGACGACGGTCAGCATGTTCGGGTGCTGACCGTCCAAGTCGCAGCCGGTTCCACCACGGGCCCCAGCACCGGCCCCAGCGGTGGCGCTGGTGACGGCGTCGCGATCAGCTACATCCGGCCCCTGACCGACGTGGACGCGTCGCTCAGCACCCTGGCTCGCCGCCTCGGTGTGGTCGCGGGTGTCGGTCTGATCGCGGCGGTAATCGCCGGGCTGTTGGTCGCCCGCGCGGCCCTGCGGCCGGTCCGCCGGTTCACCGACGTCGTCGAGCACATCGCGCGCACGGACGACCTCGGCACCAGAGTCGACGTCTCCGGCCAGGACGAGATCGCGCGACTCGGCGCGTCGTTCAACGACATGACGTCGGCACTGGAATCGGAACGCCTCCGCCAGCGCCGCCTGGTCTCCGACGCCGGGCACGAGCTGCGCACGCCACTGACCGGCCTGCGAACGGCCGTCGACCTCCTGGTACGAAGCGAACGCTCAGGCCGCGAGCTGTCCCCGGCGCAGCGGCGCATCCTGCTGGCCAACGCCGACGCGCAGGTCGGCGAGCTGTCACAACTAGTTGACGACCTGCTGCGGCTCGCCCGAACCAGGGAGGCCGACGCGCCAGCCCGCGTACCAACCGCGTTCCACGAGGCCGCCACGCAGGCAGTCGGGCGCGCACGACGACGCGGCCCGGCGCTGGAGTTCGTCACCGAGATCGAACCCTGCTACGTGCTCGCGGACCCCGGCGGCCTGGAGCGCGCCATCCTCAACCTCCTCGACAACGCGGTGAAATTCTCCCCGCCAGGCGGCCGCGTCACGCTGCGTCTCTGCGGCGGAGAGTGCGTCATCGAGGACGAGGGCCCCGGCATCGCGGCGCAGGACCTACCGCGGGTATTCGACCGCTTCTTCCGCTCGGACTCGGCACGGTCCATGCCCGGCTCCGGACTCGGGCTCGCGATCGTGGCCCAATACGCCGCACAGATCGGCGGCGAAGTCACCGTTGAGTCAAGCACCACCAATCCCTCCCGCACCGGCACGATCGCCCGCCTCAAACTGCCACTGGCACCGAGTCAGTCACCCTTACAACAACACGTGACGATCTAAGCCGAACCCTGAAATTAACCCTCGAATTCACCTTCCGCTCGACGTCTCGGGATGCGCCGGTCAAGTAGAGCTGACACCGTGCGATCCGCTGCTCACTCACCGCAGCAACGCCATCGGAAGGACTGCATCCGTGAGACGACTCCGCACGGCACTACCCACCTCCCGCGCAGGCATCGCCTCGACCGCCGCCGCCCTCGCGGCCGCCCTGGCCGTCGCCACCGCGCCGGCCGCCGCGGCTCACAGCGCATCCAACGCCGCGCCGCACGCCCCGGCCGTGACCAGCGGAAACCTGCTCGTCGACCCGGGCGCCGAGAGCGTGGCGCAGTGCTCGTCCAACGGCCTGGACGGCATGACGATCCCGGGCTGGACCATCACCAGCGGCGAGCCGAACGGCGTCTGCTACGGCGCGCCCGGCGGCTTCCCGACCTCGAGCACCCCCGGCTCGCCGAACCGCGCCACGCAGTTCTTCGCCGGCGGCGGCACCGGCAACTCCTCGCTGTCGCAGACCGTTGACGTCTCGGCGGCGGCCTCGGCGATCGACGCAGGCGGCGTCCCGGCCACCCTCTCCGGCTGGCTCGGCGGCTGGTCCAGCCAGAACGACCGCGTCGGGATGACCGCGACGTTCCAGAACGCGAGCGGCGGCTCGGTCGGCGCCATCACGATCGCGCCGTGACCAACAAGGACCGCGGCAACACCACCGAGTTCCTGTCCCGCTCGGCGTCCGGAACGCTGCCGGCCGGAACGCGCTCGATCCGGGTCGACCTGAACTTCACGTACACCGCGGCAACACCCTCGACGGCTACGCGGACGATCTCTCGCTGACCATCGGCGCGAACGTGCCGACCCCGACGCTGACCGCGCCGGTCTCCACGGTCCCCGGCTTCGACCACGTCTTCGTGGTCTACATGGAGAACGAGGACTACGGCAACATCATCGGCAACGCGTCACAGGCACCATACATCAATAGTCTGCTCCCCGCCGGCACGTCGCTGAGCCGTTCCTACGCGACCACGCACCCGTCCGACCCGAACTACATGGCGCTGGCCGCCGGTGGCCTCTACGGCCTGCACGACAACAGCGTCTCGACGACCACGATCAGCGCGCCGCATGTCGGCAACAGCGTCGAGCACGCGGGCAAGACGTGGAAGGCGTACGTCGACGGCGCGAACGGGAACTGCGACTACAGCCAGCACGGCTACTACTACCCGGACGACGTGCCGTTCACCTACTTCCAGCAGTTCAAGCAGGACGAGAGCGCGACGTCGTACTGCGCGCAGCACGACCAGCCGCTGACGCAGATGTTCACCGACCTCGGCTCGACGTCGACCACGCCGAACTTCAACTGGTTCGAGGCCGACGACTGCAACGACATGGAGGCATGCGGCATCACCGCGGGCGACACCTGGCTGCAGAACACGCTCCCGCACATCTTCAACTCCCCCGCGTGGACCACGCAGCGCTCGCTGCTGATCATCACCTGGGACGAGGGCGCGGTGAAGTCGTACGGCCCGAAGTACCCGAACCAGGTCCCGACGATCTTGGTGGCGCGCAATAAGGAAAGGGCTGCCCTTTGGGCGACTGTTGGAATAACAAAGAACCTCTCATGACCAGGTTTCTCCCGCCCCGGTGCTTCACGGTGCTCCGGGGTGGCAGCAAGGCGGCCAACACTCTGTTCCGCTCCAATCATACCCGCCAATCGATCAAACAAAAGTGCATTCCCTGGCGATCCCACCTCTCAAATCGCCGCAGGTAATCGGCGGCAGGGATATCGATGCAGCCGAAACGGCGGAGGTGGAGGCGTGGTGTCCTGCGTGTCGAGCGGCTCAAAACCGCGCTGGCCCAGAGCGTTGGACCAGATGGACCAGAGCGACCTTACTGGCATTGATCTTGCGGTGGAACATGCTTTCGCCGAAGAAGGCGGCCCCCAGGTTGAGCGCCATAAAGCCCGCCGGCCAATTCGCCCTCCTGCCACGCCTCGACGCTGTGGGCGTGGCCGATCTGGTGCAGGCGCTGATAAGCCGACACCGGCGCCTCGTTAATCCACGTCCGGCCCCGCCGGGCGTCCCGTGCCGGCGCACATGGTGGCGGCGAAGTCGTGGTTGATGCGCACCTCGAACTTTCCCTGGCAGAAGGAC
>CAVQPP010000470.1:0-14470 GCA_963714445.1 uncultured Actinomycetota bacterium | reverse complement strand
CAGTGCTCCGCCACCGCTGGGCAGCTCGTCGCCCCGCTCATCGAGCAGGCGCGCGCCGAGCGCGGTGAGCATGCCCGCGCCGCCGTCGGTGGACGCGCTGCCGCCGACGCCGAGCACGATCGAGTACGCGTCGGCGTCCCACGCCGCGCGGATCAGCTCGCCGGTGCCGTACGTTCCAGCGTCGAGCGCCGCGAGGCGGCCACCTGGCAGCCGACGCAGGCCCGAGGCTTCGGCCATCTCGATCACGGCCGTGTCGCCGCGAACCGCGAATGCCGCGCGCACCGGGTCGCCGAGCGGTCCGGTGACGGTGACCTCGTGGCGCGTGAACCCCGCGGCAACCGCCGCGTCTACCGTCCCGTCGCCGCCGTCCGCGACCGGCAGCGTCGTCGTTCGCACCTGCGGCGCCGCGCGCCGGATTCCGGCCGCCACGTGCTCGGCGACCTCGCTGGCGGTGGCCGAGCCCTTGAACTTGTCGGGCGCTACGAGGACGTGGTGCGCCACTGCGGTTCCCATGGCAGCGACCCTATCCGGCATCCTTGGCGCATGAGCACGACGCCCATCACGCCAGCCATCGGCGCGCCCATCACCACGGACACCGGCCCATTCGCGCGCAGGGCGGAGGACCGCGACGCGGCACCGCAGTACGTCCTGCCGCTGGTGGTCAGGATCGAGCGCGACGCGCCGCCCGCACGTACCGACGCGCTGGAGACGGCCGCGCGTGCGGTCCTCACGCTGCTGACCGACGAGCGATCGGTGGGCGAGGGCGAGTGGGCCGAAGCGGTGCGCGATTGGCAGGACGGCCGCATCCGCAAGGTGGTGCGTCGGGCGCGCGGCGCCGAATGGCGTCGGGCAGAGGCGCTGCCGGGCATCACGGTGCTCGGCGAGGCGGCCGAGGTGCGCGCGTTTCCGCCGGTGCCGCTCGATGGTTGGCCAAAGGATCTAGCGCGGCTTCAGGTCTCGGGCACGGACCTCGAGGACCCCGAGCCGCCGACCGCACCAGCCGATGCCTTGCCGGTGCTGTGGTTCAACCCCGGCGTGCCGATGACGGCGGGCAAGGCGATGGCGCAGGCCGGCCACGGCGCGCAGCTCGGCTGGTGGGAGCTGTCGGCGCAGCGCGCCGCCGTGTGGCGGCAGGAAAGCTTCCCGCTCGCCGTGCGCGAGGCCACTCGCGCGCAGTGGGCATGGCTATCAACCACCGGGCTGCCGACCGTGCGCGACGCCGGCTTCACCGAGATCGCGCCAGGATCGGTCACCGTCATCGCAGAACTCGAACGCTAACGCCGAGCCCAGACGTTCGAGCCCTCGGTTCAGGCCGCCACGTGCGCCTCGACGAACTCCAGCCGGTTGCCGAACGGGTCGTTCGCGTGGAAGCGGTCGAGCTCGGGGACGGTGTCGTCCCACTTGACCGCGACGCCGTTCTCTTCCAGCCGCGCCGCCAGGTCCCTGATCCCGGTGACCAGAAGCGCGGGGTGCGCCTTACGCGCCGGGGCGAACTCCTCCTCGACGCCGACGTGCACCTCCACCCCGCCGCTGCCGAACCAGCAGCCACCGCGCGCGGCGAGTACCGGCGGTTTCGTGAGTTCCTGCATGCCAAGCAGGTCGCCCCAGAACGCGCGTGACGCGCCTTCGCCGCCGGGTGGGATGGACAGTTGCACGTGGTGCAGACGGGTGAACGTGAAGTCGGCCATGCCATTTACCTTGACATCAAGATAAGTCGGGATCAAGAGTTACATGCCGCGTTACATCACAAGCACTAGGCGGCCGACGGTGTCGCCAGCGCCGAGCCGGGTGAGCGCGTCCGGCACCTCGTCGAACGTCACGCGTCCACTGATCAGGGGCGCGACGGCTCCGGTCTCGGCGAGCCGCGTCAGCTCCGCGTGCGCGGCGGCGACCTGCGCCGGATCCTTTTCGCGATACAAGCCCCAGTGCAGGCCGACGATCGAATAGTTCTTCACCAGCGCGTGATTGAGTCCCGGCGTCGGAACGGTGCCACTGGTGAAGCCGACGACGAGGATCCGCCCCTCGAACGCGATGCACTTCGTCGAGCCCGCATAGGCGTCGCCGCCCACCGGGTCGAAGACGACGTCCGCACCGCGACCCCCGGTGACCTCCTTCACGACGCCGATGAAGTCCTGAGCGCGCCGGTCGATGACCACGTCAGCACCCAGCTTCGCCGCCGCCTCAGCCTTCTGCGGCCCGCCGACGACCGCGATCACGCGCGCACCCGCCGCCTTGCCGACCTGTACCGCAGCGCTGCCCACTCCCCCAGCGCCAGCGTGCACGAGCAACGTCTCGCCGGGCTGAATGTGCGCCCGTCGATGCAGTCCGATCCACGCCGTCTGATACGCGATGTGCAGCGACGCCGCAGCCTCATCGCTCAGCACGGCAGGCGCGGGGAAGGTGTCGGCTGCGTCCATCAGCACGTACTCGGCGAACGCGCCGCCCGGCAGGATCGGGTTGCCGATCACCCGTTCGCCAACGCTCCAGCCGGTAACGCCGTCGCCGAGCCCGGCGATCTCGCCGCACAGTTCGACGCCAGGCGTGAACGGTAGTGGCGGCTTCATCTGATAGAGCCCCAGGCACAGCAACACGTCGGGAAAGTTCAGCGCACTCGCGATGACCCGCACGAGCAGCTGTCCCGGACCCGGGCTCGGCTGATCCACCTCGGCCACTCGCAGCGCCTCGCGCGGCTCGGCGAGCTGGGTAACCTGCCATGCCTTCATCAGACACTTCCTTCTTTCCGGCCACGTGCCGCTAAGCAGACGCTTACAATGCTTGGAGCTGCAACAAACGGTTGGGAGGCGAGCGGGTGAGTCAAGAGCTCGATACGGACGGCGTTGAATCGAGCGGCGGCCTCGACGAGGCCGAGGCGCGCGACCTCGCCGAAGCGTGGCTCGACGAACCGCTCGCGCCCGCCGCCCGGCGACTGCTGATCGGCGCGGTCGAGACGTTCGCCGCGCGCGGTTACCACGCCACGGCGACGCGTGACATCGCGGCGCGTGCGGGCCTGAGCCCGGCCGGCGTCTACGTGCACTTCGCCACCAAGGAAGAGCTGCTGTACCAGATCAGCCTCATCGGCCATCGTGGCACGGTCCGCGTCGTGCGTTCCGCCGCCGCAGCGGCCGAACACGACAATCCCGCCGCGATGTTGCGCGCCATCATCGCCGCGATCACGGCCTGGCACGCGCGTTACCACACCACCGCGCGCGTGATTAATTACGAGCTGAGCTCGCTGACCGAGCGGCATCGGGCCACGATCGCGACGCTGCGCCGCGAGATCGACGCGCTGGTGCGGCAGACGCTCGAGGAAGGCGTCGCGAGGGGGGTATTCGACGTACCGGACGTCCGGGGAACGACCCTCGCGCTGCTGTCGCTGACCATCGATGTCGCGCGCTGGTTCCGGGCCACTGGCATCCGCGCGCCCGAGGAATTGGGCGCGTTCTACGGCGATCTGGCGCTGCGAATGGCTGGTCATCGGGCCTGAGCCGTCCTCGGAGCCGGGAAGCACGTGGCGAAAGCAAGGGCGATGGTGATCTACGAAGAGCTAAGCGTACGCTTAGCCAGAAAGTCTAGCCAACAAGTGCCGCGTGCACGATGAAAGGAACGGCGTTGCCTGTGACCGCGTTCGAGTTCGACAACCGGGTGGCCCTGGTCACCGGAGCCAGCCGGGGCATCGGCCTCGGTATCGCGAAGGAGCTGGTCAAGGGCGGCGCGCGGGTGTGCATCACGGCACGCGGCGCGGACGCGCTCGCGGATGCGGTGAAGGAGCTCGGCGGCCCGGATCACGCGATCGGCGTCGCCGGCAAGAGCGACAATCCCGAGCACCAGCAGGACGCTGTCGCCCGGACGATGGAAGCCTTCGGCCGACTCGACATGCTGGTCAACAACACCGGAATCAATCCGTCGTACGGCCCGATGCTCGACACCGACCTCGGCGCCGCCGCGAAGATCCTCGCCGTCAACGTGCTCGCGCCGCTGGCCTGGCTCCGGCTCGCGCGCGACGCGTGGATGGGCGAACACGGCGGCGCGGTGGTCAACGTGGCGTCGCTCGCCGGGCTGCACCCCTCTCCCGGAATCGGGATGTACGGCGTGAGTAAGGCCGCGTTGATCCGCCTGACGATGGAACTGGCCGCCGACCTCGGGCCGAGCATCCGGGTGAACGCGGTGGCGCCGGCCGTGGTCAAGACGAAGTTCGCGACCGCGTTGTACGACGGCCGCGAGGAGCAGGTCGCGTCGGCGTATGCGCTCAAGCGGCTCGGCGTGCCCCAGGACGTCGCGGGCGTGGTTGCGTTCCTGCTCTCGGAGCACGCGAGCTGGATTACCGGGCAGACACTGGTGATCGACGGCGGCGTCACACTAGGCGGTGTCTTTTGAGCCAGCCGCAGTCCCGACTCGCACCGGTCGATCTGTCAGGCGCCGGAGTCGTCGTAACCGGAGCGGCGCGCGGCATCGGCGCGGCACTAGCCCGAGCATTCGTCGCCGAAGGCGCGCGTGTCGTCGTCAACGACATGGACGCGGACGGCGCGCGTGCGCTCGCCGAGGAAATCGGCGCGTTCGCGGTGCTCGGCGACGCGGCGAGTGAATCCGCGGTGCCGCTGCTGGTGAACTCGGCGCGGGAACTGCTCGGCGAGATCGACGTCTACTGCGCGAACGCGGGCGTCGGAGCGGCCGGCACCGACCAAGCAGACGAGGCGCAGTGGGCGCTGGCCTGGGAAGTGAACGTGATGGCGCACGTGCGCGCCGCGCGCGAGTTGGTGCCGGGTTGGCTGGAGCGCGGCTCGGGGTGCTTCGTCGCGACGGTCTCGGCGGCCGGGCTGCTGACGATGCTCGGCTCCGCGTCGTACTCCGTCACGAAGCATGGCGCGCTCGCGTTCGCGGAGTGGCTGTCGGCGACGTACCGCCACCGCGGCATCAGGGTTCACGCGGTCTGCCCGCAAGGTGTACGGACTCGAATGCTCGAGGACAGCGGCGCGGCTGGACAGGCGTTGCTCGCGCCGAGCGCCGTCGAGCCGGAGGCAGTCGCCGCGGCGGTCATCGCCGGCTTGCGCGGGGACCGATTCATGATCCTCCCCCACCCCGAAGTCGCGGACTTCTACGCCGCACGCGCCGCCGATCCGGACCGTTGGCTAGGCGGGATGAACAAGATCCAGCGCGCCATCGAGACCGAGCCCCGTGACTGAAACGTCACTGAGCTGCTGATGAGGCGCGGATCAGGCAGGGGTAAGGCACTGAACCGAAGATGATCGGCGCACGTGTCTGGGATCATGCGTCTGGGCGCGGACACGTGGGACGACCGGGGCCGAACGGTCATCGAACTGAACGGCGAGCTCGACATGTTCACCGCGCCGCTGCTGCGCGATGTGCTGTTGGGCGTCAGCGGTGACGGCGGCAACTTCCTCGCTGTCGTGATGTCCGGCGTGGCGTTCCTCGACAGCTCCGGCCTCGGCGTCCTGATCGGCGCGGCTAAGCGGGCGAACGCGGGTGGCGGAGGGCTGTGCATAGCCGGCGCGCGCGACAATGTCCTCAAGGTCCTGCGGATCACTGGCCTAACGCGCGTGATGCCCGCATTCCCGACGCTCGAGGAAGCGTTCGACTGGCTAGAGCGATTGCGCGCACGCGGCCGACCTCGCGCGTGATCACGCGACAAGTGCCGCGTAAGATCGGTTTATGGGAGACGAGTGGCAAATCCGGTACGAGTCACTGATCGACCAGCAGATCCGGGCCGCTGAGGCACGCGGCGAGTTCGACGATCTGCCGGGCGCGGGCAAGCCGCTTCCAGGCGGCGACAAGCCGTATTCCGAGGATTGGTGGCTCAAGCAGCTGGTCGAGCGCGAAAAAATCGGGCGGCACGCACTGCCTCCGTCGCTCGCGCTTCGCAAGGAAGCCCAGGACCTGCGCGCCGGGATCGTGCCGGGGCGTACCGAGCGGGCAGTGCGCGACGCCGTCGCCGACTACAACGAGCGCGTCGTCGAGGCACGTCGCAAACCCTTGAGCGGGCCGTCGGTCGCACTCGAAGAGCTCAACGCCGACGAGGTCGTGCAGGCTTGGCGCGCTCTGCGCGACCAGCCAGGGAAACGACAAGCCGGCTAGCTACACGCGAGCCGCGCGACGTGCATCACCAGCGATCGTGCACCTGAGGGCGGATCAGCTCGTCGTAGACCTGGCGAACGGCGTCGTGCGTCTCCGGCGAGAGGCGCGGCAGATCCGCGGCTGCCGCGTTCGCGCGCGCCTGCTCGGGGTTACGCGCACCAGGGATCACGACGGTGACGCCAGGCTGGTCCAGGATCCACCGCAGCGCGAACTGCGCCGTGGTCGCACCTTTGGGTACGAGCGGACGCAGTCTGCGCACCGCTTCCAGGCCGGTCTCGAAGTCGACGCCTGAGAAGGTCTCGCCGACGTCGAACGCTTCGCCGCGCCGGTTGTAGTTGCGGTGGTCGTCAGCGGCGAACGTGGTGTTCGAGTCGTACTTGCCGGACAGCAGACCGCTAGCGAGCGGGACGCGCGCGATGATGCCCACGCCAGCCTTCTCGGCTTCGGGCAATACCTGGTCGAGCGGCTTGAGCCGGAAAGCGTTGAGGATGATCTGCACGGTCGCGACACCGGGACGCGCGATCGCGGTCAGCGCCTGGTCGCAGGTCTCGACGCTCACGCCGTACGCGGCGATGCGCTTCTCGGCGACGAGGGTGTCAAGCGCGTCGTAGACGGCCTCGGACAGGTAGACGGCATCCGGCGGGCAGTGCAGCTGCACCAAGTCGAGCGTGTCGACGCCGAGGTTGCCGCGCGAGCGATCGGTCCATTCGCGGAAGTTGTCGAGGTTGTAGTGCGCGGGGTCTTGGGGAACCCGGCGGCCCATTTTCGTCGCCACGGTCAGGTTGGAGTCGGGGCGCTCGCGGAGCAGTCTTCCGATGATCTGCTCGCTACGTCCGTCGCCGTAGACGTCGGCCGTGTCGATGAAGGTCACGTCCGCGCCCTGAGCCGCGATGAGCGTGCCGAGCGCGTCGTCCTCACTCACTTGGCCCCAGTCGGCACCCAACTGCCAGGCGCCTAGTCCGATCTCGCCGACACGGCGACCGGTCCGTCCCAAGACTCTGTGCTCCATGCGCTCCACCCTACGGCTCGGCGGCCGGAAATGACCGGTAGCGTGCCCGGTTGATCGCTACAGTTGGTCGCCGTAATCAAGCCGCTGTCCTTGAGTGTGGGCCACATGGGGGTAGCCATGCCGATTATCCGACGTCTAGCCGACGTGCCACACCCGGCACGGTATTCGCACGCCGTCGTCGCGACCGGCAACCTGGCGTTCGTCGCCGGACAGGTCGCGCTCGACGCCGAGGGCCGGCTAGTCGGCGCCGGTGACCTCGCCGCGCAGGTGGAGCAGGCGCTGCGGAATCTGGAGACGGTACTGCGCGAACTCGGCGCCGGTTGGCCCGACGTCGTGCGGCTCAATTGGTACCTGGTCGACGTGACCGGCATCCAGGTCGTGCGCGACGCGATCGAGATGATCGTCCGGCCGGCGCTAGGGGAACGAGGCAACCCGGCCAGCACGCTGATTCAGGCGGCGGCCTTGTTCCGGCCGGATGCGCTCGTCGAGGTCGACGCCGTCGTCGCGCTGCCCGAATGACTGGAAATTGCTCGGGCTAGGGGCGACTGATCGGGATGGTGACGCGTGCCTCGGGTAGTCTCGCGACGTCCCACGCGACGACGAGGTCGAGTGCGTCGCCGTCCGGTCGGCTGAGGGTGAACTCCGCGGTGTCCTCGAATGCCTGAGGACCGCCGGAGGCCGTGGATTCCTGGGGCCGCAGCCACAACGCGCCGCCGCCCTGAAGCACCGCGATCGAGGCGCCGGATCGGCGACGGCGGGGCGGCGGCTCTGCGGTGATGCTTCTGGCGACGTCGCCTCGAGCCACGCTTCGAACCTGCATCGACAGCAAGGGGCCGACGGCGGCCAGGCGCGTGAGTACCACGACAGCATGCTCACTGCGGTGCAACACGCGTGGCGTGGCGACGGCTTGCCCCCCTTCGATCGCCACCTGCGTCGTCGGGGCTTCGTCGTTGCGGTAGGTCAGCGAACCACCGGGCACGACGGAGACGTGCACCGGTGCCTCCCAGATCGAGACGGTGTCGCGCTCGGCCGTGGCACGGTCGGGCAGGTCCATTCGGATGACGGTCTCCGGGAAGCCGATCTCCGGCCACGCTAAAACAAATGACGCGCCGTCATACAGCGGTGGGATCTGGTAGACCGCGCGCAGGGTCGGGCCCCAGCCGTCGTCCCCCGTGCCTCCGCTGTCATAGGACCCGTGTAACGGGTACGACCAGTGCGCATGGCCATCGCCGCCGAGCCAGCCGAACCGCAGGTTCTCGCCCTCGTCGTGTTGTGGCAACAGACGGCGTGCCGCGACAGCGTTGCCGTCGCGCCGCGCCCGGATATCAGCTTGCCGTTCCAAGGCGGTGCGCCGGTCCCGTGGGCGCCGCGCGAGAAGCTCGATCTCCATCCCGGTCGGGCGGGAGATCGCCCGCACCACACCGACGGTCAACTCGGGCCGCTCGACGATCAAGCCCCCGGGATGTGCCAGCACACCCAACATCTCGTCCCGGTTCACGCATCCATAGTCGCATCATCACACTGACTCTGGCGTGTATTGCGTGTCGGCGATCGGATCGAATCAGCCTGCGCCGAAGCATACGAATGGGTCGGCCTGATTCCCCGCCATCGCTCCCGCGAGCGCCGCGGCAGGCGCCACGCCAACCGCCAGAGCCTTGTGCAACGCCGCCATCAGCGACGCGGCTGCCGTGTCGGGCACTGGCGCACCGCTCGCGATGACCGTTCTGGTGCCCGCGTAGAGCAGCGCCGCGGTGAAGCCCAGATGCTCGTCGCCGCCACGGATCTCGGACCGGCCGACCTCGCACGCCGAGAGGATCACCCGCTGCGGCGGCTTGGACAGTCGTTGCAGGTCGTAGGCCATCAACGGGCCGTCGGCCAGGTCGATCCGGGCGAACATGACGTTGCCGCGCTCGTGATGGCCGTGTGCCGCGAGGTGCACCGTGCGAGCGCCGTCCATCGCTCGCAGCGTCGCTTCGACCGTCGCGGCCTGCCCGGTCAGCACCGCCGGATCCGGATAGAGCCCCGCGATCGCAGCGACCTCAGCCTCCGCGTGCGCGAGGCGCGGGCCGGCGGCGAGAACGGGATGCGTGTCCGGTGACACGTCGCTGGCGCCAGTTCCCTGAGACCGATGAGCGGCGAGCCATAGCTGCGCCGACGGGCACACCGTCACCGGTCGGCCGCGCAGATCGGGCAGCAGGCTCCACGGGACGGTCGCGAGCGGACCGGTAGGCACCACGATCACCGGTAAGTCACGCAGCAGCGGTCGCAGCGGCGCGGTGATCTCGGCCGTCAGCGCGTCGAGTTGGCGCCGGATCGACTGATCGATAACGGCTTGCAAGCGTTCCGGCAAGCGCCGTCCGCCGCGAGCATCCAGGTCGCCGAGCAGCCGATAGGCCGCTTCGAGCGCATGCGCGTAGCCGCCGAGGCCGACCAGTGTCGCCTTGCCGTCCGCGATGGCGAGGGCGAGCAGCCGGTCCTCCTGTCGCAGCAGGCTGATCATCGCGTGATCGCAGTCGGCCAGCTCGGTCGCGATCTGAGCGAGGGTGACCGGGTCCGCGCCGGCGTTCGCACCCGAGCCGGACGCCGTCCAGGACTGTTCGCGCAGACGACGACGTAGCGCGGCGTGCCGCTGACGCGCGGCCGGATCGGTGCGGCCGCCGAGTTCCGCGTTGCGTAGGTTCTCGTCGAGTTTGCGGAACTCGGCGAGGTCGGCCGCGGTCTCCGGGTCTTCTGGCGGCCGGACCGGGCGGACGCGGAAGGCCTGCGCGCGGGACCGCTCGGACCAGGCGAAGATCGAGCGCGATGAACCGCTGTCGAGCGCGAGGCGCAGGCCGGTGCTCGTCAGCTCGCTGCCGAGTGTCGCGGTGCCGGTCTGCAGGTCGAGGCTGCCGAGCGTTCGGCGCTGCTCGTGCAGGCGAGCCAGGCCGCTGCGCAGCTCGGCGAGGGCGGCGGCGCGGTCGCCTCGGGCTGTGGCGAGTTCGGCGCGGGCGAGATGCCCGGCGAGACGCAGTTCGAGTGGGACCGCCACGCCGCGGGGGCGGCTCCGGCCGAGCAAAGGGATGATTCGGTCGGCGGCCTTGCCGGCGCGAATCAGGGCTCGTGCGGACAGGACGCGGGCGAAGGCGGCGTCGTGCGGGAGGCCGATGTCGTCGAGTCGGTCGGCCAGGCGTGCCGTGCGGGACGCGAATCTGGACAACGGAGCTGTCGGCGACGGTGCGGCGTTTGGTGCGGCCACGGTCATATGTGTCATCAACGCAGCGAAGTCGGCGCGTGCTCTCGTCAACTCCGCTAGTGCGGCCCAGGTCTCGTTGCCGCGTGCACGGAAGTGCTGCTGAGCCTGACGCGCCCGCGTCGCCGCCTCCGCTGGTTTGCCCGCGGCGGCCAGTGCCTGCGCTAGCGCGAGTTCGGCCTCGGCGCGGTCCTGGCTCAGTCGCTGGACGCGGAAGGCTTCGATCGCGGATTCGAGTCCTGCGGCGGCCTCATCCGCCAGCCCGGCGGCGAGTAGTGCGCGGGCGCGGTCGACTTCGGCGATGGGCACGATGCCCGGGATGTATTCGCGGTATGTCGCCTCGGCACGCTCGAACGCTTCCAGCGCCGCCGGGATGTTGCCGAGCAGCAGGTCGCAGTAGCCCCGATTGTGCACCGCCTTCGCCGCGAGGGCCGGTTCGCCGCAGCCTCGAGCGATCTGCTCGCAGCGTCGCGAGTCGGCGCGTGCGGCGGTGATCTGGCCGGAGGCCATTCGCAGGCCGCCGCGGTTGAGCAGGACGCGGGCGAGCACCATCCGGTCCGGGTGATCGGCCAGGAGCGGGACCGCTTCGTCGAAAGCGGGCAGTGCGGCTTGGTAGCGCCCGACGCGCCACAGGAGCAGTGCGCGTTGGGAGACGACGACCGCGCGGTAGCCGGGTTCGGCGAGTGGTTCGGCTTGCTCGAGCAGTTCCAGGCCGCGTTCGACGCGGCCGAGTTCGGCTTCGGCGTGGGCGAGGCTGGTCAGCAGGCGCGCGGTGACGGGCTCGGCGCCGGGCGGCGGGGACGGTTCGAGCAGCCGCAGCCCGGCACGGAAGTGGCTGGCTGCGGCGGCCGGACGTCCAGCGGCGCCGGCGGCGACGCCGCTGCGGTGATGCTTGAGAGCGGCCGCGCCTACCCTCGCGGTCGCAGCGTCGAACGACGGTTCTCCCCCAGCTGCCATGCCGCCGTGCGTGTCCTGTCGTCAGATCTTCATCTCAGAGCACAATCGCCGGAGTCAGTATGGATTGCCGACGACTGCCTGTCAGCGTTTCCTCGTTCCCGCCAAGGCGCACCACCAGTTGGGCCAGCCCGCGCGGGATCGCGTCGAGGACGAATCTGCCCTCGGGGTCCACGTCGGCGCCTACGATCCGCTCGCCGATGCGCAGTTCGACGCGACACTCTTGCGGCGGCGCTAGCCAGCCGTCGATACGCACTAGGCCGCCGTGTTGGCTGATGCGGATCATGATGGTCAGGCTGTCGCTGTCGAAGGTGACGACGCGTGCTTCCTCGCCTTCGCCTTCACCCTCACTGTCGCCGTTGACGCCGTCCTCGGCGTTGGTGCCGCCGCGTGCGCCGCTTGACTCGAGGCGGTACTGCTCGGCTAGTTGGAAGACTTCGGTGTCTATGTCCTGGATGGCTAGGGCGAACAGGCTGCGCTCGATGAGGCTGCTGGGCATCGGGTCGAGCGTTTCGTAGCACTCGCGCAGCGTGCCTAGCAGTTCGTCGTCGCGTGCGTCGAGCAGTTCGTTCGCTCCTCGCGCGCCGGGGGGTTCGTGGCCGCCGCCGCTCGTGCCGGGGCTCCTGGTCATGCCGGGCCTCCTGCCGCGTCGGCGTCGAGCAGGGACCTGAGTTTCGCCAGGCAGCGGCCGCGGGTCGGGCCGATGCTGCCCCGCGGCATGCCTAGTGCGACGGCGACTTGGTCGTAGTCGGGACGGTGGGTGAAGGCGACGACGCGCAGCAGGTCCTGGCAGCGGCGCGGCAGCGTACGCACTGCCTGCCAGACGTCATGGTGGCGCTCGGCGAGCAGGACGCTCTCTTCCGGGATGGGCTCTGGGTCGGCCATGTCGGTCATCAGGTTCCGGTCTACGGGCTGTTCGGCGCGGTGCGCGGCGCGGGCTCGCCACGCTTCCCGCTTGGTCGCCGTGACCAGCCATCCAACGGCTGGCCGGCTAGAACTGCGCTAAGGGCTGGCCTCAGTTGACGGCCTCGTCCTCCCCAAGCCCGTTCCCGGCGATCCAAAAGGCCGTCTCGCGTCTCGCCGCTGGCGAGACCCATGCCGTGTAGCTCGGACCTATCGTGTTGACGCGACCACCAACGGCTGCCTCGCCGCGCAAGGCATTTAGTCGCGCGACCAAACGCCCGCGGCTAAGCTCTGCGATGAAAAAGACGGGCTTTTGCGGTATTATGGCGCAAGCGCCACAGGGCGGGGTCGGACATGATCCAGCCGCCGGCTTTTTCGAGTCCCGCATGCACCCGGCCAAGGTACAATTCCTGGATTGCATCGGGAACGATTTACGAGGGGTCACGCCTATGCGTTTTTCCGGACGGTTACGATCCTGTTCTTGCTAGCTCAGAGTGGCGTCATCGCCGTCGCTCAAACACCGTCGTCGCCGCCGCCAAACACGGTCGCCACGTCCACCCAGGGAAGAACCGGTGTCGGATGGCCCTCGAGCCTGGACCCGAAGCGCCGGTAGCCGGTCATCAGTTCCTCATCCGATAGGACACCAACCGCCTTGTACACCGAGTACAGCAGGGGCGAGGCGCGTCCCTTGGAGAAGATCAGGTGATCATTGCCGGCCTCGGCTGGGTTGTCCCAGTCGTAACGCAGATGCCGGCCGACGAGCACTGCCAGCACATCGGCGGCCGACATGCTGGAGGTCGGATGCCCCGACCCCGCCGACGTGCTCGCACGGATCGAATCGACCCTCAGCTGCTGACCGAGCTCGCGCAGTTCGTCGAGGGTGGCAAATTCCGCTGATGTCGCTGTGAGGTCGCCGCTCATGCTGCACTCCCATGTCCGTACCGGGTGACCGGATGCCCGCCAGCCTTAACGGATCGTGGCCGGTGTCGGCGTGCCGCAAATCACGGCGGTGGCGAACGTGTCGGACGCATTGCGCGGCTCCGGCGTGCCGGTGATCTCTGTTGCCGGCGACGTTTTTCCGGCGATGTCAGCAAGGCGCTCGCCGCAGGCGCCGACGCCGTGATGATGGGCAGCATGCTTGCCGGCACGGAAGAATTCCCGGCGACGTCTTCCTGTTCCAGGGCCGCCAGTTCAAGGCGTATCGCGGCATGGGTTCGGTCGGCGCGATGAAGGACGGTGCTGCGGACCGGTATTTCCAGGACAACTCGGCGAATATCGACAAGCTCGTGCCCGAAGGCATCGAAGGGCAGGTCGCCTATAAAGGCTCCGTCAACGCCATCCTGTTCCAGGTGGTCGGCGGCGTCCGGGCAAGCATGGGTTATTGCGGCTGCCGCAATATCGCGGAAATGCACGACAAGGCCGAGTTCGTCCAGATCACGGGCGCGGGCATGCGCGAGTCGCACGTGCACGACGTGCAGATCACGAAGGAAGCTCCCAACTACCACGTGGACGGACTATGAAACCTCTGCTGCGCGTTGTCCTTGTCATCAATGCACTGATCTTCCTGGCCTTTGGCGTGCTGTTTCTGCTCACGCCATGGACAGCTTTATGGGCATCGATGCATCTCGTGACCGTGCAGCCGCCGTTTGTAGGACAGTTGTTCGGGGGTGGCGCTCATTGGTATAGCGTGGGTTGCGGTTCATGCGGCTATCGATGGCGCGTTGACCGCGACGGCCGCCAAGGTCTCGGGACATGTGGAGTGGTTGTCGGCACTGGTGATGATGGTCTGGCTGCTCGGGCTGCGCACGCCCGAGTTACGGGTTTCGGGCAGGTGATTGCGGCACTGGTCGGTGCGGTCATGCTGGTGCTGGGGCTCTGGAAGTGTGAGACTGTCGGGCGCCGTGCGGCGGCGTGAACGCGCCGCGCTGGCGGGCGCCGCGGCCGCCGAGCGCGCTCTGAGAAGCGTGCAGCGAAGACCAAGGCGGAAGAGCGTGTGACTCCGCCGCCGAGGCCTTTGTTGTCCGATCCCGTCGCCCCGGCGAATCCTCGCTGGGACAGCGAGCCGGTCGCAGGCGCGCCTATGCCGCCGCTTACGACTCCACTTCCGCTACGCCCGCACCATCGGCTACTGCGTTTGATCCTGCTACCGGACATGCCATCGATCCGGCGACGGGCCGGGCGTTCGATCCTGCCACCGGCCGCGCGTTGATCCCGTCAGCGGTCACAAGATCGATCCTGAAACCGGTCGTACTGTTCGATCCAATCACGGGCCAGCTCATCGATCC
>CAVQPP010000469.1:0-9102 GCA_963714445.1 uncultured Actinomycetota bacterium | reverse complement strand
GAAGGGCACCTTCGGCGGTTACCTGCCTCAACGTGGGCTGCATCCCCACCAAGATGTTCGTGCACACCGCCGACATCGCCTCCTATGCCACGCACGGCCCGCGCTACGGCGTGGACACCGAACTGAACGGCGTGCGCTGGGCCGAGATCCGCGACCGCATCTTCGACCGGATCGACCCGATCGCCGAGGGCGGCAAGCTGTACCGGATCGAGCACCCGGACAACAAGAACGTCACCGTCTACCGCCAGCAGGCGCGCTTCGTCGGCCCCAAGACCCTGCGGATCGGCGAAGGCCCCGATGCGGAAACCATTACCGGCGAACGATTCGTGCTCGCCGCGGGCGGTCGTCCGGTCGTGCCGGCCATCGACGGGCTGGACGATGTCGAGTACCACACCAGCGACACGATCATGCGCATCGACGAGCTGCCGCGCCGGATGATCGTGCTGGGCAGCGGTTTCATCAGCGCCGAGTTCGCGCACGTGTTCTCCGCCTTCGGCGTGGAGGTCACCGTCGTCGCGCGGTCGGAACGGCTGCTGCGCGCGGAGGACGAGGCGATCAGCGAGCGCTTCACCGACCTCGCCAAGAAGCGCTGGGACGTGCGCACCAATCGCAAGACCGTACGCGTGGCCAACACCGACGACGGCATCGAACTGCACCTGGAAGGCCCCAACGGCGCGGAATCCGTGACCGCGGACGTACTGCTGATCGCGGTCGGCCGCGCCCCCAACTCCGACCTGCTCGACCTCGACAAGACCGGCGTCGACGTCGACGCGACCGGACACGTCGTAGTACGACTCGAGCTCGCTTTCCCAGTCGGTCACGTCGCGCCACTGCGGGTCCTCGAAGAAGGCGCGCGGCGGCTTGTAGAGCGTGTTGGCGTAGACGAGCGACCCGCCGCCGACGCCCGCGCCGGCCAGGATCAGCGCGTTGTCCAGGCGATGGATGCGCTGGATGCCGGTCAGGCCGAGGCCGGGGGCGAACAGGAAATCCTTGAGGTGCCAGGAGTTCTTCGCGAATTCGTGGTCGGCGAAACGCCGCCCCGCTTCGAGCACGCCGACGCGGTAGCCCTTCTCCGTTAGCCGCAGCGCAGTGACCGAGCCGCCGAAACCGCTGCCGATCACCAGCACGTCGTAATCGAAACCAGCACGATCGAAGCCGTCCTCTTCATTGAGGCGCTCTTCATTGAGAACCTTCGAGTCCGCCATGCGCCGGACATTACTACCAGCGAGTAACCTTCGTGAAGGCCCAGAATGAGAGGTGTGACCGCGCTGGCCTTGCTTGAGGACTTCACCGAGGAGCAGATCGAGCGTTCGCGGCGGCGAAAGCGCGCGGTGCTCCCGCTGCGCCTGGCCTCGGCCGCCGTCAGCTTCGCGGCGGTGTGCGTGCTCGGGTTTACCCGGCTCGGCGCGGATCTCGCGCACGGCGCCGGTTTGCTCGCCGGTGGCGGTTGGATCGCGACGGCGCTGCTCGGGGCGGTCGCGCTCGATCTGGTGCTCACCCTCGTCGGGCTGCCGATCGCGGCACGCTCGGAGGTAATCAACCGCGAGTGGGGCCTGTCGAACCGGTCCTGGCGGCTGTTCTGGGCCGACGAGGCCAAGGGCTTCCTGATCGGCGCGGTGATGCTCGGCGGCGTCAGCCTCGGACTGTTCGCGCTGATCCGCGCGCTGCCGGGCACGTGGTGGATCCCGGCGGCGCTGGCGGCCGCGGTGCTGGTGTTCGTGCTCTCCTTTCTGGTGCCGGTCATCCTCGAGCCCTTGTTCAACAAGTTCCAGCCGATGCCGGAGGGGCCGCTGCGCGAGCGGCTGATGGGCGTCGTGCGCCTGACGGACGTTGCCGTGCGCGACATCCTGGTCAGCGACGCCTCGCGGCGCACGAACTCGATGAACGCCTATGTCTCCGGGATGGGCAGCACGCGGCGCGTCGTGGTCTGGGACACGACCATCGAGCAGGCCGAGCCGGACCAGATCGCCGCGATCACCGCGCACGAACTCGGCCACGCGGCCCGGCGCGACGTGGTGACCGGGACCGCCGTCAGCGCGCTCGGCATGATCGGGGCCACGCTGGTGCTGGCCGCCGCATTGCATTGGCATGCGCTCCTCGACGCCGCCGGTACACCGTCCGCGACCGATCCGCGCTCGCTCGCTCTGGTCATGGCGATCGGCACGGTGCTCGGCACGATCGGCGCCCCGCTGTTCAACGCGTACAGCCGACGCGTTGAGGCGCGCGCCGACCAGTACGCACTCGACCTGACGCGTGACCCGGGAGCGGTCGTCGCTACGTGGCGCAACCTCGCGGTGCGCAGCTTCTCGGATCTCGAACCGCACCCACTGGCCCAAGCGTGGTTCGGTACGCACCCCGCGATTCCAGTGCGGATAGCGCACGCCCGCGGATGGGCCACACAGCACGGGGTACCAGTCGCACTGCCGGAGCCCGGCACCAATTCCCATGGAGGAACCGATGGACCATGAGCCGCTTGAGTCGGACGTCGTCGACCGGGTGCTCGGCAAGCTGGAAGGCTGGACCCGCGAAGGCGACCTGATTCGCCGGGTCTACCAGGCTGAGGACTTTCCAGGAGCGATCCATCTGGTGAACGTGGTCGCCGTGCTCGCCGAGCAGGCGCGCCATCACCCCGACATCGACATCCGCTGGCGCACGCTCACCTTCACGCTGAGCACCCACGACGCCGGCGGCAGACTCACCAAGGCCGACCTCGAGATGGCCGCGCAGATCAACGCCGCGATCATGACGCAGCCCGCTGCCCGCTGACCGGGGCACTCTGACCAGCGGTTATCGCTAGATCGCTGAGAGCGAACACTCGAGGGAACACCTTGGGCGCGGGCGAAGTTGAGCAGAGCAGACTCAACCCCGCGTCTCTAGGAGTTGCCCGATGGCGATCGCCCCGACCACCCGAGCCCTGCCGGTCCTGCCCTTGGACGACGCGGTGGTGCTCCCCGGCATGGTCGTGCCGCTTGATCTGACCGATCACGAGGTCAGCGCCGCGATTGAGGCGGCGCGCGCCGAGCGTCCCGACGAACCAGAACTACTGCTGGTCCCCCGGCCTGATGGCAAATACGCCAATTACGGCACGCTAGCCGTCGTCGAGCAGACCGGACGGCTGCGCGGCGGCCAGTCGGTCGCCGTGGTACGCGGCACGCGTCGCGCGAAGATCGGCCGCGGCACCACCGGACCCGGTGCGGCGCTGTGGGTGCAGGCGGAGATCCTGCCCGAGGCCGCCGTTACCGAGCGCGCGCGTGAGCTGGCCGAGACCTACCGCGAGATCGCGGTCAAGATCCTGCAGCACCGCGGCGCCTTCCAGGTCGTCGACGTCATCAAGCAGATCCAGGACCCCTCCGCGCTGGCCGACTCCGCCGGGTACGCCCCGTACTTGACGCTGGAGCAGAAGGTCACCCTGCTGCAGACCGTCGATCCCGCGCAGCGGCTGGAGACCGCGCTGGGCTGGGCGCGCGAGCACCTGGCCGAGCTGGAAGTCGCCGAGACGATCCGCAACGACGTCAACGAGGGCATGGAGAAGCAGCAGCGCGAGTTCCTGCTGCGCCGCCAGCTGGAGGCCATCCGCAAGGAACTGGCCGAGCTGGACGGCCGCCCGGCCGACGAGAAGGACGACTACCGCGCCCGCGTCGAGGCCGCGAACCTGCCCGAGAAGGTGCACGAAGCGGCCGTCAAGGAGGTCGACAAGCTCGAGCGCGGCGGCGAGCAGGCCCCGGACGCCGGCTGGATCCGCACCTGGCTGGACACCGTGCTCGAACTGCCGTGGAACGAGCGGACCGAGGACGCGTACGACATCCCCGCCGCACGCGCCGTCCTGGACGCCGACCACTCAGGGCTCGACGACGTGAAGGAGCGCATCGTCGAGTACCTGGCCGTGCGCAAGCGCCGGGCCGACCGTGGCCTGGGCATCGTGGAAGGCCGCCGCTCCGGCGCCGTGCTGGCGCTGGTCGGCCCGCCCGGGGTCGGCAAGACCTCGCTCGGCGAGTCGGTGGCCCGCGCGATGGGACGCAAGTTCACCCGCGTCGCGCTCGGCGGCATCCGCGACGAGGCCGAGATCCGCGGCCACCGGCGTACGTACGTCGGCGCGCTGCCCGGCCGGATCGTTCGCGCGATCAAGGAGTCCGGGACGATGAACCCGGTCATTCTGCTCGACGAGATCGACAAGGTCGGCGCGGACTACCGGGGCGACCCGACCGCCGCGCTGCTCGAAGTGCTCGACCCCGCGCAGAACCACACCTTCCGCGACCACTACCTCGAGGTCGACCTGGACCTGTCCGACGTGGTGTTCCTGGCCACGGCGAACGTGCTCGAGTCGATCCCCGGCCCGCTGCTCGACCGCATGGAGCTGGTCCGGCTCGACGGTTACACCGAGGACGAGAAGGTCGTCATCGCACGTGACCACCTGTTGCGCCGTCAGCTCGACCGCGCCGGTCTGACCGGTGAAGAGGTCGCGTTCGAGGACGACGCGCTGCGGCGGCTGGCCGCGGAGTACACCCGCGAGGCGGGCGTGCGTGACCTGGAGCGGGCGATCGCCCGGGTGCTGCGCAAAGTGGCGGCCAAGCACGCGACTGGTGGCGTGGAGCTGCCGGTCGCGGTCGGTCCGGACCAGCTGCGTGACTACGTCGGGCGGCCGCGGCACACGCCGGAAACGGCGGAGCGCACGGCGGTTCCGGGTGTGGCCACTGGCCTAGCGGTGACCGGCGCCGGCGGTGAGGTGCTCTTCGTCGAGGCCTCGCTGGCCGACCCGGAGACCGGCTCGACCGGCATGAACCTGACCGGGCAGCTCGGCGACGTGATGAAGGAGTCGGCGCAGATCGCCCTGTCTTACCTGCGCTCGCACGGCGCGGAGCTGGAACTGCCGGTCAGCGACCTGAAGGAGCGCGGCGTGCACATCCACGTGCCCGCTGGAGCGGTCCCCAAGGACGGCCCGAGCGCCGGCGTGACAATGGTGACCGCACTGGGCTCGCTGCTCTCCGGCCGGCCGGTGCGCGCCGAGGTGGCGATGACCGGCGAGGTCTCGCTGACCGGACGCGTGCTGCCGATCGGCGGGGTCAAGCAGAAGCTGCTGGCCGCGCAGCGCGCCGGGGCGACCACGGTGCTGCTGCCCAAGCGCAACGAACCGGATTTGGATGACGTACCGGGCGAGGTGCGCGACGCTCTGGAGATCCACCTGGTCTCCGACGTTCGCGAAGTTCTGAACCTCGCCCTTTCCCCCGCGAACGCGCCGCGGTTGTCCCCCGCGACTGCCGGCGCGTAACGCGAAAGGAGCGGGTCCCAGCCCCAATCCCCTCCCAGCCGGGCGGGATCCGCTCAGGCGCCGCCGTCTCCCTCAGCGGAGGCGGCGGCGCCTTGGTTTTCGGCGTCTTCGTCGCCTGCCGGGTCGTCGTCCGCAGAGTCTTCTACTACAGCGTCTTCCGGCTCCGCGTCCGCGACCTCGTCCTCTTCGGATTCGGCGTCAGCCGCGGCGGATTCCTTCTGCGGCACGCGGATGAGGACCGTGCCGGAGCTCAGATCGATCGGGCCCTGCCCGGGTTCCCCTGGAGACTCGTCTTCGCGCGTGTTCTCCAACCGCCGCAGTTCCTCGGTGCGATGGCGGTTGTTCGGGTTGAACAAGTCGAAGAAGATACTCACCACATCAAAGTACAGGGTGCCCGAGAACTAAGCAGCGCCCCGCGTCACGAAGGTCGCGGTGACCGCGGTGCCGGGACGGTAACGAGCCGCCCGCACGGTCAGCGAATCGGACAGCTCCCGGGCTATGTACAAGCCACGACCGCCCTCGTCGCACATCGACGCTTCGACGGTGGCGCGGTCGGGATCTGCCCGCCGGTCCACCGGCCGCCGTCACGAACCGTGCAAGCCGCCGCCGGGCCACGTGCGGAGGATTCACAGCGAAGCACCAGACGTACCGGACCGCGTCCATGCCGGAATGCGTTACCGGCGAGCTCGCTGACTACGACTGCCGCATCTGCGGCTCGCTCGGTCAGCCCCCAGCGGTCGAGCGTACGCATTGTCAGCCGACGCGCGTCAGCGACTGCGGTGGGTCCAGGGAGAACGGTGACCACAAACCGGTCGAGAGGTCCCGGCATTGCCTTCCGAGCGCGGTCAGGAAGGTAAGTCGTGAAGGACGGTCCGACCGCAGTCAGCATCCGCCGGGCCAGACGGCGAGCTTCGCGCCGCACGGCCGATCACCTCGGTTCCACTCCAATGATCGCCGCACTCGATCGCCAATAGCTACACCGCCAATCGTTACTGTGCGCTACCTTCGGCGATTCGTCAAGGTCTAGACCAATTTTTTCTAGCGGAGACGTTTGACAATCACAGGTAGACATACGTTATGCGTTCTCACCGGTACGCCTCGTAATCGGCTGCGTATGGACGCGTAACCGAACGAATACGCGCGGCGACGAACTTCACGTTCGCGATAAATGCAGTCGATCTGGCCACCGCCGCCAACATCGAATACGTCGCACGCCTGTTCCCTGCGGACCACCCGCCGCGTCTGCGATGGCCGCCGGCGGAAACTCTGGGCACCTGCCACGACGTGGCGCGGACCGACGAGGCGGAATGGGACCGGGTATTCGAGGTCAATGTCAAGGGAACCTACCTGGTCTGCCGGGCAGCGATCCCGCTCCTGCGCGCCGCGGGCGGCGGCTGCGTGATCAACCTGTCCTCCGTGCACGCGATGGCGACGGTCCCCGACCTCGCGGCCTACGCGGCGAGCAAGGGCGCGGTCGTCGCGCTGTCCAGGCCAGATGGCGATCGATTATGCCGCCGACAACATCCGTGTGGTGCCACTGGTGGTGGGCGGCGTCGATACCGAGATGTCCAGGCAGCACGCGCTGGCCCAGGGCCTGTCGCCTGACTGCGCCGAACCGGGCAGCAGCAAGCTCGGGCGGATGGCCGAGCAGGCCGAGGTGGCCCGCGTGATCGCGTTCCTCGCCTCACCCGAGGCGAGCTTCATGACCGGCTCACCGGTGATCGCCGACGGTGGCATGCTCTGCGGCTGTGACCCGCCCGCGGGGCGGCCGCGCAGGCCGAGCATGCCACCGTCGACGATGGCCGGTCAGCCGGTCATGAAGCTCGCCTCGGGTGAGGCGAGGAACGCGATCACGCGGGCCACCTCGGCCGGCTCGGCCATCCACCCGAGCTTGCTGCTGCCCGGTTCGGCGCAGTCAGGCGACAGGCCCTGGGCCAGCGCGTGCTGCCTGGACATCTCGGTATCGACGCTGCCCGCCGCCATTGACACCGCGCGGATGTTGTCGGCGGCATGAGGGATCACCGTCTGCCTGGACAGCGCGACGACCGCGCCCTTGCTCGCCGCGTAGGCCGCGAGATAAGGGGACCGTCGCCATCGCGTGCACGGAGGACAGGTTGATCACGCAGCCGCCGCCCGCGGCGCGCAGGAGCAGTAATGCTGCCCGAGGCAGACCAGGGTGGCCCCTTTGACATTGACCTCGAATACCCCCTCCCATTCCGCCTCGTCGGTCCGCGCCACGTCGTGGCGGGTGCCCCGCCGGCGGCCATCGCAGACGCGGCGGGGGGGCCGCAGGGAACAGGCGGTGAGAGCGTATTCGATGTTGGCGGCGGTGGCCAGATCGACTGCGTTTAACGCGAGCGTGAAGTTCGTCGCCGCGCGTCTATTCGTTCGGTTACGCGTCCATACGCAGCCGATTACGAGGCGTACCGGTGAGAACGCGTAACGTATGTCTACCTGTGATTGTCAAACGTCTCCGCTAGAAAAAATTGGTCTAGACCTTGACGAATCGCCGAAGGTGTAGCGCGCGGCGGCGAATTGGCGGTGTAGCTATTGGCGATCGAGTGCAGGGGTCATTGGAGAGGAACCGAGGTGATAGAGGGCCGTGCGGCGCGAAGCTCGCCGTCTGGCCCGGCGGATGCTGAGTGCGGGGGGACCGTCCTTCACGACTTTACCTTCCTGGGCACGCTGGGGGGCGATGCCGGTTCCGAGGGACCGGTTTGTGGTCACCGTTCTCCCTGGACCCACCGCAGTCGCTGACGCGCGTCGGCTGACGATGCGTACGCTCGACCGCTGGGGGCTGACCGGGGCGAGACTTGGCGGGATGCGGCAGTCGTGGTCCGCGAGCTCGCCGGTGAACCTTGTGCGGCATGGACGCGGTCCATAGATATGGATCTCAGCTGCTAATCCTCCGCACGTGGCCCGGCGGCGCTTGCACGGTTCGTGACGGCGGCCGACGCTCAGGCGGGCAGATTCCCCGACCGCGCCACCGTCGAAGAGAAGATATGCGACGAGGGTGGTCGTGGCTTGTACGTAGCCCGGGAGCTGTCCGATTCGCTGACCGTGCGGACGGCTTCGTTACCGTCCCGGCACCGCGCTTCTCACAACCTTCGTGACGCGGGGCGCTGCTTAGTTCTCGGGCACCCTGTACTTTGATGTGGTGAGTATCTTCTTCGACTTGTTCAACCCGAACAACCGCCATCGCACCGAGGAACTACAGCGGTTGGAGAACAACAGCGAAGACGAGTCTCCAGGGGAATTCAGGCATGGCCCGATCGATCTGAGCTCCGGCACGGTCCTCATCCGCGTGCCGCAGAAGGAATCCGCAGCGGCTGACGCCGAATCCGAAGAGGACGAGGTCGCGGACGCGGAGCCGGAAGACGCGGTAGTAGAAGACTCTGCGGACGACGACCCGGCAGGCGACGAAGACGCCGAAAACCAAGGCGCGCCCGCCTCCGCTTCGAGGGAGACGGCGGCGCCTGACGGATCCCGCCCGGCTGGGAGGGGGATGGGGCCGGGACCCGCTCCTTTCGCGTTACGCGCCCTCAGTGGCGGGGTACAACCGCGGCGCGTTCGCGGGGGAAAGGGCGAGGTTCAGAACTTCGCGAAGCGTGCGGAGACCAGGTGGTCTCCAGAGCGTCGCGCACGGCCTCACCCGGTACGTCATCCAACTCCGGTTCGGTTGCGATAGGGCAGCAGCACCGTGGTCGCCCGGGGCGGCCGCTGCGCGGCCAGCAGCTTCTACTTGACCCCGCCGATCCGGCGGCGCGCCGTTCCGGTCAGCGAGACCTCGCCGGTCATCACCACCTCGGCGCGCACCGGCCGGCCGGGAGAGCAGC
>CAVQPP010000468.1:0-8171 GCA_963714445.1 uncultured Actinomycetota bacterium | reverse complement strand
CCACTCGGTGTTCAGCACGCTGGTGGCGTATTCGTGGGCTGCGTTGATCAGCGGGACACGTTCCGAGGCCGGCATCCGCTGCGCAGTTTGCACTCAGGGCCTGGAGCCCGGCCGCCTCGGTGCGTATGTCGCCGCTCACGTCCGAGGTGTTCTGCCAGGTCACGACGACGATCAGCGACAGCAGGATCATGTAGAGCGTGGCAATGAACACATTGATATATTCGACGGCCGGTCGGTCCTCACGCTCGACCAACCCGCTATCCGCGCGCCTCCGGTCGAGGACGACGAGTACCGCCACCGCGGCAAGAAGCAGGCATATCAATATGACGAGTCCCACGGCTCGACCCTCCCCTTTGGCAGAGCACATCCATCCGCTGCGCGCGGCGCTCGCAGTGAGCATTCCCCAGTCGGAGCAGGCGCAGCGTCACTCGATCGGGTGATAACGCGCGTGCGTGAGCGATGGCGTACCAGTGCTCGGAGGTAGTGACCGGCGGCGCGTTTTCGCGGATATGCAGGGCAGATGCAGGGTGCTGTGATACGGGTGGGACGGATTTGGACTGATGGTGCGTCAGGTTGGGCGCAGTGGGGAGGGCTGGGTGAGGTTGGGTGGCGGACGGTGGCGCGGAAGCCGGGGGTCGGTGGCGGCGTCGGTCTGGCGTTCGGTGGGGCGTCGGGTGGGGAGTGGGCGGGTCGCGACGGAGGCAGGGCGCGGCGCCCGACACGATCTACCCGACCGCGGCCGGATCGGCGATAGTGTTGCGACGGTGTGGTCGTGGTCACACTGGGTACGACCATGTCGCGTTTTGCGCGACCAACACGCGTTTAGCAGGTGTATCAGCAGCTAGCAGGCGAGAGCGCGCCGCGACGGTGAGGAGATTGAGGAGATCCCGATGCCAGAGTCCGAAGCAGCTGACGCGTCCGAGGCCATCGTCATCGTCGGAGCGAGCCTGAGCGGCGCGAAAGCCGCCGAGGCGCTGCGGGCGAAGGGCTACGACGGCCGGATCGTGCTGGTCGGCGAGGAGTCCCATCTGCCGTACGAGCGGCCGCCGCTTTCAAAGGGTTATCTGATCGGCAAGACCGAGCGCGAGAAGGCGTTCGTGCACCCTGAGTCTTGGTACACCGAGAACAACGTCGAGCTGCGCAGGGGGACGCAGGGTCGTCCTATCGACCGTGGCGGGCACCAGGTGCGGCTGGCCGACGCGTCCCGGCTCGGCTACTCCAAGCTGCTGCTGGCCACCGGCGCCAGCCCGCGGCATCTGCCGGTGCTCGGCGGTAACGCCGACCAGGTCGTCTACCTGCGCACCATGGACGACTCGGAGCGGCTGCGCGCGTTGTTCGGCCAGATCAAGCGGCTGGTGGTGATCGGCGCCGGGTGGATCGGCCTGGAGGCGGCCGCGGCGGCGCGGGGCGCGGGCGTGGACGTGACCGTGGTGGAGACCGAGCGGCTGCCGATGCTGCGCGTGCTCGGCCCGGAGATGGGCGAGCACTTCGCCAACGTGCACCGCGGCAACGGCGTCGAGTTCCGCTTCGGCGAGGTGGTCGGCGAGATCACCACCGAGGGCGGCTACGCGACCGGCGTGCGGCTGCGCGACGGATCGGTCGTGCCGGCGGACGCCGTGCTCGTGGCGATCGGCGCCGCGCCGAACACCCAGTTGGCCGAGGACGCCGACCTACCCGTCGACGACGGCGTGCTGGTCGACGCGGCGCTGCGGACGGATGACCCGGACATCTTCGCGGTCGGCGATATCGCGCGCGCCTACCACCCCAGGTACGAGCGGCGCATTCGCGTGGAGCACTGGGCGAACGCGCTGAACCAGCCGGCCACCGCGGCGGCCTCGATGCTCGGCGAGGAGGCCGAGTACGCACGGCTGCCGTACTTCTTCACCGACCAGTACGACCTCGGCATGGAGTACCTCGGCTACGTCGAGCCGGGCGGTTACGACCGGCTGGTGGTGCGCGGCGACCAGGCCTCCGGCGAGTTCGTCGCGTTCTGGCTCGCCGAGGGCCGCGTGCTGGCCGGGATGAACGTCAACGTCTGGGACGTCGGCGACCAGATCCGGGCGCTGATCGAGTCGGGTGCCCAGGTTGATCCGGAGGCGCTCGCCGACACGAACACGCCGTTGGACTCGCTGGTCAAGTAGCGCGGCAAGGGCTTATCAGGTACTTACACGGTTTACGTAGTCAGCACGGTGAAGCTGCGGCCGGCCGACTGCCAGGTGGCGGTCGGCCGGTAGCCGAGCGGTTCGGCGAGGCCGCGTAGCGCCGTGGCACCGACGCTGGCCCACGGCACCGGCGTGCCGTGCTCGCCGAAGCGCAGCGCGTGCCGCTCGTCGCGTTCGTCGGCGGCCGTCTCGACTAGCAGTTCGCCGCCGGTCGGCAGCAGCAGGGCTTTGATTCTGGCGAGCAGGACGGCCGGATCGCCGCCGATGCCGATGTTCCCGTCGATCAGCAGCGCGTGCGGCCAGCGGCCTTCGCCGGGCAGACGGTCGAACACCGAGCGGCGCAGCGCCATCGCTCCGGCCGCTCGCGCGATGAGCAGCGCGACCGGGGTCACGTCCACCCCGAGCGACGGGACGCCACGTCGTGCCAGCTCAGCGGCGAGGCGTCCAGGGCCGCAGCCGATGTCGAGCGTCGGGCCGGTGCATCGGTCGAGCAGCGCTATGTCGGTGGCGTCGGGCGCGGCGGCGTACTTCGCGACGTCGAGGTGGAAGAGCATGCCGGCGTCGGACTTCAGCACGATCGGATCGCGGGCGGTGGTCGGATGGTCGTCGCGGGCCAGGGTTCCCCAGAGTTCGTGTTCGTATTCCGAGGAGACTGGTCCGGTCCAGGTCGACGTCGTGTTCAGCAGGCGTGCGAATCGGCTTTCGGGGATCAGTGACGCGACGTCGTGTGCGTCCGGTGCTTCGTCGATGTCGCGGAGTGTTGACAGCATGCTGATGCGTAGCTCGGCGTCGACTAGTCGTCTGTGCTGGATTCGGCCGGTATTCGGGCGGGACATCGGGACGCCGACCAGGAGGCCGCGTGCCCTCGGATGCCCTGGTTCGCGCAGGCCCAGTGCCCAGAAGCCGCCGTCGTATGCGGGTCCGAAGACGGCGTCGGCGTCGCCGTTGTTGCCATCGTCGCCTAGCGAAATCAGGCCCTTTCTCAGGACGTCGACTGCGATCTGCGGCGTGTCCATGCCGACTAGCAGTGCAGGGCCTTGATCCAGCTTGGCTACGTCTGCGAAGGCGGCGGCGAGCCGGACGTCTAGTGTTCCTGGTACTTGCGGAATGATCGTGAAGCTGTCGCGCAGGTGTCGCGGGAGCCATGAGCCGGCTTCGCCGTCGAGTACCAGTACTCGATGATCGACTTGGGTCGCGCGGATGACGTCCATCGTGTCCAGCAGCGCGGCGCGTGCGAGGGAGGCTGCCTGCTCGTGGGTGAACGGCGGACAGAGTCTGGTCTTGACGCGGCCTGGCGCCGGCTCTTTAGCGATGATGATCAGGGTGCTCATCGAGCGACCTCGTTCCAGACGCGGTTCATGTCGCGGACCGCCTGCAGGGTGCCGGTGAGCGTGCCGGTGACCTTGGATCGGCCGGTGCGTGGCGCGTAGTCGACGTCTGTTTCGGTGATTCGCCAGTTGGCGCGCGCCGCGGCCAGGACAGTTTCGAGTGGATAGCCCGAGCGGCGGTCCGCGACGGAGAGGTCGAGTAGGGCTTCGCGCCGGGCAGCGCGCATCGGGCCCAGGTCCCTGATTTGTACGCCTGCGCGGCGCAGGCGGTAGGCGAGTACGCGATTCGCGATCCGGGCGTGCGTCGGCCATGCTCCGGTCGTCGTCGGACGGCGTCGTCCGAGCACGAGGTCTGATTCGTGGGCGAGTACGGGCTCGGCGACGCGTGGGAGTTGGCGTGGGTCCAGTGATCCGTCGCAGTCGCAGAAGCAGACGACGGCTGCGGACGCCGCGGAGAGACCGGCGTGGCAGGCGGCGCCGAAACCGCGCCGGTGTTCGGTTACGACGAGCGCGCCGAGGTCGGCCGCGATCCGCGCGGAGCCGTCGGACGAGCCGTTGTCCACGACGATCGCGCGGTAGCCGTCAGGCATCCTGCTTAGGACGTACGGCAGCGCCTCGGCTTCGTCTAGGCAGGGCAGCACTACATCGACTGCGTTGACGGAAGGCATGACAGGCTCCTGCTTGTGGGAAGGCGGAGGTGGCGGACGTGCTGGACGTGCCGGACGTATGAGGCGGCGAGGATGACGAGCAGGGCCAGGCCGTAACCGAGCCGTGTCGAGGTGGCTTCGTCGACGCCGACGCCGTGGGTGATCGTCGAGACGTACACGGCGAGCGCGAGAGCTAACCATTCGACGCGACCGTCGAGCGCGACCAGCGCGACGATCAGGACCGCGTACCACGGGAAGGGCGGCGTCGTAGCGAACATGGTCGTGCCCGTGATGACCAACGCTCCGCGCCACGGCTGCGCTGGGTCTGCGTAACGCATCACGGCGAGGCCAGCCGCTGCCACGATTAGGACCGCCGCTGCGCCGGTCCAGGTTGTTGGGAGCAGCAGGTTGAGCAGCAGAAATCCGCCGCCGCTGGAGTAGCCCTGCTCGTTGAGATAGCCGGGGATGAAGCCGATCACCTTCGTGCCTACTGCGATCACGTGCGGCACGTATACGGCCACGAACGCGCCCGCGACCGTCGTCGCGACGAGTACCGGTCGGCGGCGTAGGACGGCAGGCAGGGCGAGGGCGGGCGTGAGCTTCGCGCCGACGCCTAGGCCGAGCAGCAGGGCTCCAAGTACGTAATGTTTCGTTCGGTTAGTGCGATAAGCGAGGGCTAGGAATATCAGCGCGCCGACGGTGAGCAAGGCCGCCAACACGTCGACGTGCGCGCTGTTCCCGCTCTCGTAGACGACCAGCGGGCACCAGGCCCACAATGCCGCGAGCCGGATGTCCCGGCCAAGCGCGCGTAGGCCGAAGAGCAGCGCGATCGTGGTCGCGAGGGCAAGAGCGACCGCCGCGAGCTGGATCGGCTTGTATTGGCTGCCTGACGGCGACAGCTCGTGCACGGCCAGGAAGTACGCCTCGGCGACCGGCGGATAGATCGTGTGCACGGCAGGCCGGTTGATCAACGTGCAGCCGGGGAGGACGAGTCCGCCGTCCGGATCGGCGGTGTTCGGCGGGATGCATTTGATGTGGGCCGGCCAGAGGGACGGATCGCGGTACTTGGCCAGTTGCGGCGCGGCGGGCACGTATTCGTACGGATCGATGCCGGCGGCTTGGATGCGGCCGTCCCAGACGTAGCGGTAGAGGTCGTCGCTGGTGCGTTCGCGGGCCGACGACGACGCTAGACCGGCAGCGACGCCGCCGAGCAGGATGAGGACGACGGCCGAGCGCGCGGGGACCTTGCGGATGAGCCATGCCGCGACGGCGAACGCCAGCCAGGCCGTGCCGAGGAGCCGCTTCGGGAGCCAGCCGACGTTCACGATCGGATCGTTGATGTCGACACGTGCGGCGAGTGCGGCGGTGAGGGTCGCCAGCGCGAGGACGATGGCGACGATGCGCAGCGTGAGCCGCAGCCGCGGCCTGGTTGAGCGGCGTGGGGGTGCGGGTGGCTGCGGCGGATCGGCGGCGGCTGCGGGCTGAGCTGGATCTGTGGGCGCTGTGGGCGCTGGCGGTGCTGTGGGTGTTGTGGGCAGCGCTGAGACACTGGTGGATCTCATAGCGCCCTACCGTGCCAGCGAGACTGCCTTAAGATCCGTCTTCAGCATCAGCTGTAAGACCTCCGTAATCAGCGGTAATCCGCCCGGGTGACCGCGCCGGTTTAGAGTGGTTGAGATGGAACCCACAGCTAACAGCGCCGACGTGCTCGTCGTCGACGACGACCCGACCGTGTCCGAGGTGGTCGCGGCTTACCTGCGCCGCTTCGGTCACCGGGTGCGGCTCGCCGCCGACGGACCGAGCGCGGTCGCGGCCGCGCATCTCAAGATCCCGGATCTTGTCGTGCTCGACCTGATGCTGCCCGGGTTCGACGGCTTCGAGGTCTACCGGCGCATCCACCGGCTCGGCCCGGTGCCGGTGATCATGCTGACCGCGCGCGGCGAGGAGCACGATCGGATCCTCGGGCTCGAACTCGGCGCCGACGACTACGTCACCAAGCCGTTCAGTCCGCGCGAGTTGTGCTTGCGCGCGAACTCGGTGTTGCGACGTGCTCGGCAGGCCGCCGGTTTGAGTGAGCAGGCTCCTGATATTCGGCGGATCGGCGAGCTCGAGGTCGACGTGACCGGGCACTCGGCGACGCGCGGCGGCATACCGCTCTCGCTGACCGGCCGCGAGTTCGACCTGCTGGCCTTCCTGCTCGCGCATCCCGGCCAGGCTTTCACTCGCGCTGAGCTGATGCGGCTGGTGTGGGGCTGGGACTACGGCGACCAGTCCACGGTGACCGTCCATGTGCGCCGGTTGCGGGAGAAGATCGAGCAGGACCCGGCCGAGCCGCGGCTGCTGGTCACGGTCTGGGGCGTCGGCTATCGACTCGACCCGCCGGATGGGCCGGGCGTGGTTGGCATGCCAGGGCACGCCGACGACCTGTCGCGATCGCAGTCGCAGCATGCTGTCGCCGTGCGTGCCATTGAAGCGCGCAGCGGGGCTGACCGCGGAGCCGATAGGTGAGCGATTCGGTTCTCATCGTCCTGATCGGCGGCGGTAGCGCGATCGGCGTCGGTGTCATCGGTCTGGCCACGCTGCGCTTGCTTCGCGGACGGTCGCTGCGGCTGAAGCTGGTCGCCGTCGCGGTGTTCACGGTGCTCGCGATGGTCGCGGGAGTGCTCGCTGTCGCGCAGGCGATGTTCTTGTCCCAGCACGACTTCGGCGTCACGCTCGTGGTCTGCATCGCTGATGGACTCGTGGCCATGGCGATGGCGATACCGCTGGCGCGCGGCGTCACCGCGGACAGCCGGGCCATTCGCGACGCGCTGCGTGCGCTTGGTGATACAGAGCCCGAGTACGGCCGCATGGATCGCTCGGCGCGGGGGCGGCACGCAGCCGCCGGTTCGGCAACGGTCAACCACCCGGCGGTGACGCTGGCCACTGCGGAACTCGATGATTTGCGCCGCGAGCTGACGTCTACGGCGGCGCGGCTGGCCGAGTCACGCGAGCGCGAACGCGCGCTGGAGCGGTCGCGCCGCGAGCTGGTCGCCTGGGTCTCGCACGACCTGCGGACGCCGCTCGCCGGCCTGCGCGCGATGGCGGAGGCGTTGGAGGACGGCGTCGCGACCGACCCCGCGCGGTACCACATGCAGATCCGCATGTCGGTGGACCGGCTGGCCGCGATGGTGGACGACCTGTTCGAGATGTCGCGCATTCACGCCGGCGCGCTGCGGCTGTCGCTTGAGCGTGTTCCGCTCATGGATCTGGTTGACGAGGCGGTAATCGGCGCCGATCCGCTCGCGCGGGCTTGCGGCGTCGCGCTTGAGGCGGACGTGCGCACGCCGCTGGCCGTGCGCGTCGATGCCAGGGAGCTGTCACGCGCGCTGACCAACCTGGTCGCCAACGCGATCCGGCATACGCCGAGCGACGGCGCGGTGCGCGTCGAGGCGTCGGAGCGGGACGGTCACGCCGTCCTCGCGGTCGTCGATGCCTGTGGCGGCATTCCCGAGGACGACCTGGACCGCGTCTTCGAGGTCGCCTGGCGCGGCACGGCGGCGCGCACGCCCGAGCCGTTGGTCGGGGCGGGCCTCGGGCTGGCGATCGTGCGCGGCATCGTCGAGGCGCACTCGGGTGAAGTGGACGTGCGCAACGTCGTTGGCGGCTGCCGCTTCGAGGTACGCCTGCCGGTGCCTACCGGGTGAAGTTGCCCGCGCTCATGTTCATATCTGTGAATGATGTCTGCATTCTTGACGACAGTCAGCCACACGGGTTTAATCACCTCACGAAATAAGCGGGCGCGCGGAATGGATTGCTCGATCAGCTCGCGGGTCGAGGGCCGAGCGTGGCAAGGCGGAGGAGGGAGGCGCACTGGTGGTGCGCCGACCGACGACAACGCGGCCAGGCGAAGGTCATCGGCCCGCGAGCCGGGCAATCCATTCCGCGCACCCGCTAAGCTCTGCCGTTCGGCGCGGCGGCCACGGTTGCTGGACTACCCCCGGTCCAGCACCGTCCCGTGGACGGGTTTGATTGCCCGGAAAGGCTGTCGCCGC
>CAVQPP010000467.1:0-7839 GCA_963714445.1 uncultured Actinomycetota bacterium | reverse complement strand
GGCACGCGAATCGAACCCAAGCCGATGGCGAAAGGAACGACGATGACGTCGACGATCGACATGGCTCATCCCGCGCTGGACGACCGCTCCACCGAGCGGTTGGCCGCGCTGCTCGCGGACTGGCTGCCCGAGCAGCGCTGGTTCGGCGGCAAGGGACGGCGGATCGCCGAGGTCGCGCTGGCCTCCGCGCTGCACGTGGTCGGCACCGAGGACGACGACCCCCGGCTGTGGCACGTACTGGCCGACGTGACGTACGAGGACGGTCCGGCCAACGGCGAGCCGCCGCAGACCTACCAGGTGTTCGTGGGGGTGCGGCGCTCGCTGCCGCACCGCCTGCGGCACGCGGCGATCGGCGACCCGGACACGGCCGTGCCGGAGCTCGGCGGGTTCTGCTACGACGGGCTGCATGACGCGCAACTGGCCGGCTGGCTGCTGGAGCGGATCGCCGACCGGGACGAGGTCGGTCCGCTGCGCTTCGATCGGCTGGCCGGCCAGATCCTGCGCACCGACCTGCGTGCGCTGGTGCTGACCGGCGAGCAGTCCAACTCCTCGCTGGTCTTCGGCGACCAGTACATCGCCAAGGTCTTCCGCCGCCCCGCCCCGGGGCGCAATCCCGAGCTGGAACTCGGCCTCGCGCTCGCGGTGGCCGAGTCCCCGCACATTGCGCCGCCGATCGGCTGGGCCGAGTTCGCCACTCCGCACGACCCCGACCCGACCACGCTGCTCACGCTCCAGCCGTTCCTGCCCAGCGCCACCGACGGCTGGGCGCTCGCGCTGACCAGCGTGCGTGACCTGTTCCAGGCGGAGTCGGACGTCTCGGCGGCGCGCGCCGGGGCCGACTTCGGCCCGGAGGCGCACCGACTCGGCATGGCGACCGCACGCGTACACCGCGCGCTGGCCAACACCATGCCCACCGGCTGGCTGGAGGAGGACGATACCGCGCAGCTGGCCGAGGGCATGCGGCGACAACTCAATGCGACCGTGCGTCAGGTACCGCAGCTGCGCCGTTACGCGCCGGGGCTCAGCGACGCGATAGACCGACTCGCCGCGCTGGGCGGCCCGCTGCCGGTACAGCGCGTCCACGGCGACTACCACCTCGGCCAGGCGATGCGTACAGTCACCGGCTGGATCCTGCTGGACTTCGAGGGCGAGCCGGCCCGCTCGCTGGAGGAGCGGCGCGCGCCGGCCAGCCCGCTCAAGGACATCGCCGGGATGCTGCGTTCCTTCGACTACGCGGCCCATCATCTGCTCGCGACGCTCGCTCCGCTATCCGCGGAGCCTCCAGGCGCGACCGAACTGATGACCGTACGTGCGGCCGAGTGGGCGGCGCGTAACCGCGACGCGTTCTGCCGTGGATACGCCGAGGTGCTCGGCTACGATCCGCGCGCGGAGGTCGCAGTGCTGCGCGCGTTCGAGATCGACAAGGCCGTGTACGAGGTCGGATACGAGGCGGCGAACCGGCCGTCCTGGCTCCAGATCCCGCTCAACGCGTGCGCGCGCCTCGCCGACAGAATATAGCGCGCGCGCCTCCTTTCAGCTCGTAATTCAAGCCCTCTCCGAAGGCATGTTCAAAGCGAATTCGCTCGTACATTTATTTTGTTATGAACTGACGAGCGAGTAAGGGCTCGAGCTTGATTCGTTCACACGTGCGGGCTTATGCGGTGCCTGCGACTCGCACCTTGGTGCCGCGCAATCGGCCTGGTGAGCGCCTGAGACCAGCGTGATCCGTGCAATTGCACGTGCGCCCGCGCGTGTCACTATGAAAACGCGGCTGAAAAACCATACGTTCGGATGATTACATCCGCGTTTCCATGGCGTGGGCGCTAGCCCTCTAATACGGTTATCGCCGGGTGGGGTGGATTCGTACGCCGCGACGTCTTCACAACCCACGCCTGAGCAAATATTGACGCCGCGGAAAACTGATAACTCAGACGAACACAGCTCAGATTAATTACTGATCAGACGACTGACCCACGATTACGCAGAGGGGGCACTAGTTTGCTTCGCCATGCCCGAAAACCGCGCGGCGGCCCATCGCACACCATGGGGCACGGTATTGGCCTAATGCGTGGAGGGCTCACCCGCGATCGCCGCACTCGGCCGCTCATCGGGCTGACCGCGGCGGCTCTGTGCGCCGCCGCCATCGTCCCGCTGCAGGCGACCGCGTCCTTCGCGGCCGGTCCCAAGGCCGCCACGTTCCCGACCGGGGACCGGATCGACCTCAAGGTCCTGGTGCTGACTGACGGATCGTCGCCGGTTGAGGCGATCCGCACCGAGCTGGCCACCGAGGGCGTGCCGTACACGGCGATCGACCTGACCAACCCCGGCCGCCAGCAGCTGACCGCCGCGTACCTCGCCGGTACCGCCGGCGGTACGCCGGAAGCACATTTCGAGGCCGTGGTCCTGCCGAACAACGCGCCCGCGCAACTGTCGGCTGCAGAAACCGTGGCGCTCAACGCGTATGAGACCACGTACGGCGTTAGGCAGATTGACGCCTACCTTTACCCGACCCCAGCCGTCGGCATGAACTACCCGACCTTCGCCGGCACTCTCGACGGAATGGCGGCGCAGGTTACCGGCGACGGAACCGCTAACGCGTGGCCGTACCTAACGAACAAGGTCCAGTTCGAGGACATCGATCCGAACGTATCCGAGTCCTACGGCTACCTCGGCACGCCGAACCCGCCGGCCGGCTCGACGTTCGACCAGCTGCTCACCATGCCGAACCCGCAAGGCGGCCCGCAGGGCGTGCTCTCCGGCGTCTTCACCACGGGTAACCGCAGCGAGCTGGTCAACATGTTCGCGTACAACGCCAACCAGTCGCAGTTCAGGGCGCTCGCGCACGGCTTCATCACCTGGGCGACGCAGGGCGTGCACTTCGGCTACGACCGCAACTACTTCACGGTCGACGTCGACGACACCTTCCTGCCGGACGGGGAGTGGTCGCAGGCCGGCCACTGCACCCCGGGCGACACGATCTGCCCGACCGGCACCCCGGACACCACGCCGAGCCGGATGACCCCGGCCGACGTGACGTACGAGGTCAACTGGGAGAAGGCGAACAACTTCAAGCTGACCATGCTGTTCAACGGCGGCGGCTCGGACGACCAGGTCTCGCAGACCGGCTCGGACCCGTTGCTGACCGCGTGGCAGGGCCAGAAGACCCAGGTCCTCGAGTGGCTGAACCACACCTACTCGCACGAGTTCCTCGGCTGCCAGCAGAACCTGACCACCATCCCGTGGTCCTGCGAGACGGACGCCAGCGGCAACGACGTCTGGGTTCCGCAGTCGGACATCACCTCGCAGATCTCACAGAACGTCACGTGGGCTCGCAGCAAGGGCTTCACGGTCGACGCCAGCGAGCTGGTGACCGGCGAGCACTCCGGTCTGGCGGTCCTGCCGCAGCAGCCGACCGACAACCCGAACTTCGCCCCCGGGCTGGCCGCGCAGCACGTCGCGTGGACCGGTTCGGACGCCTCCCGCGAGCCGAACCAGCGCGCGGTGGGCACCTCGACCCTGACCGTGCCGCGACACCCGATGAACGTGTACTACAACGCCGCGACGGTCTCGGACGAGATCAACGAGTACAACTGGATCTACAACTCGACCGCCAACGGCGGCTCGGGCATCTGCGAGAACAACCCGACCTCGACCTGCATCAGCCCGCTGAACCCGACCACCGGGTATACGGACTTCATCGTGCCGACCGAGGCGCGGATCGCGATGAGCCACGTGATGGCCAACGACCCGCGGCCGACTTACGTCCACCAGTCGAACCTGACGCAGGATCGGATCCTGTACCCGGCGCTGAACGCAACCCTCAGCGCGTACAAGGCCGACTACACCGCTAACGCACCGATCGTCTCGCAGACGCTGGCCGCTGAGGGCCAAACCCTCCAGCAGCAGACCGCGTGGGCTTCGGCCGTCGCAGCCGGCAGCGTCTCGGGCTACATGCAGAACCACGAGCTCTTCGTCTCGGCGCCGAACGGTCTGTACGTGCCGGTCACCGCGCCGAACGGGACGAAGAACCCTGGTCTGCTCGGCGGCTCGCTCGGCGCGACGCCCTACGGCTCCGCGTACGCGAACGAGTTGTCCTCGTACAAGCAGTCCCCGTTCGGCGGCTTCGACCTGCTGCTGCCCGGCTTCAACGGTCTGCTGTAACGCACCAGGCTGTGCCGCATTAGGAACGTACGCAAGCACTAACGCACGCGCTCGAGTGCTCGGAGGCGCCAGAACCCCGGTGGCTTCCGAGCACTCAGCACGCTCAACTGCCCAGCCTGTTTACCTGCACAGCGCTCAAGACGCACCGCCGTACAGCTGTTCATCAGCACCGCCGCTCGCCAGCACCGCAGTAGTCCAGGGGGCTCAGCACCATGGAGATCCTGCTCGTCGCCGAGGGCACGTATCCCCACGTCCGGGGTGGCGTGTCGGTCTGGTGTGACCAGATGATCAAAGGCCTGCGCCGACATCGCTTTCACGTCGTCGCGCTGACCGCGACCGGCCGTGAACCGGCCGTCTACCAACCGCCGGAAAACGTCGCCTCCATGCGCTCGCTGCCGATCTGGACCCATCGACGCCTCAAGCCGCAGCGCCGCTTTGCGCGGCGTCCCGATCCCTCCGCCGTCGTCGCCCTGCTCGACGCGACGCTCAGCCGCGACCCGACCGCGACCGAGTACTTCGAAGCGGCGCTGTTCGAACTCTTCTTCCAGTTCCAGGCGAGCCGGATAACGGAGCTCGCCGAGGTGTTACGCACCGACTCGATGGCTAAGGCTCTCGCGACGTTCTGGCGCCGCTACACCGACGGACACGGCCCGGCACTACATCTCGCGGACGCGATGTCCGCCCTCGACCTGATAGAGCACGCGCTGCGCCCGCTCTCCTTCCAGCCGCCCGAGGCCGACGTCACGCACGCCGTCTCCAACGGCCTGGCGGCCCTCGTCGGCCTCGCCGCCAAGTGGACCCACGGCACGCCGCTGATCATCGCCGAGCACGGCGTGTACCTACGCGAGCGCTACCTCGCGCTGCGCAGCGAACGACTCGGATGGCCGGTAAAGGCGATCCTGGCCTCCTTCACCCGCCGGCTGTGCGAGACCGGTTACCGCAACGCGGACCTGATCACGCCGTGCAACGAGTACAACCAGCGCTGGGAGAAGCGCCTGGGCGCGGACCCGGAGAAGCTGCGGACGGTCTACAACGGCGTCGATCCCGAGCGCTTCACGGTGGCCGAGACCGAGCCAGACGTGCCGACGCTGGTGTTCGTCGGCCGGATCGATCCGCTCAAGGACCTGCACACGCTGCTGCGCGCGTTCAAGCTCGTCCTCGACGAGATGCCGGAGGCACGCCTGCGCCTATTCGGCGCAGCGCCGATCGGCGGCGAGGCGTACCACCTGGATTGCGTTGAGCTGGTCCGGGAGCTGGGGATAGGCGACTCGGTCGTCTTCGAGGGCCCGACTCAGGCAGTCAGCGAGGCGTACGCCGCCGGGCACGTCATCGTGCTCTCGTCGATCTCGGAAGGCCTGCCGTTCACCGTCATCGAGGCGATGGCCTGCGGCCGTCCGAACGTCGGCACGGAAGTAGGCGGCGTCGCCGAGGCGATCGGCGATGCCGGCCTGGTGGTTCCGCCACGCCGCCCCGCAGAGTTCGCAGAGGCCTGTCTGACGCTGCTGAAGGACCACGATCGCCGACGTGCCCTTGGGAAGGTTGCCCGTGAGCGCGCCCTGGAGATGTTCACCATCGGACGCGCCGTAGACACCTTCGACGAGATCTACCGCACCGTCTCCCTAACCCACACAGACTCGCTGCCTAACACCGACTCCCCGACTGACGACTCCGTCACCGCCGAGACCGAGGCCGACCCAACCGCATCCATCACACCGCTCACGCATCCCCCGGCCGTACACACCGGACTCGCCGCATGAGCGCACCTTCGCTGCTCACCTACGGCACGCTCGTCCCCGCGTTCGCGACCGGGTACAGCAACGTGCGTTACCGTCCGGCCGCGCCGCACACCGGGTCGGAGTACACCGACGTCCTCGACGCGATCGACCGTCTAGCCCTGACCCTCGCAGACGTCTGCCGTAGCGCTGTCGACTCGCTGGCGATCGTCGCGGCGCTGGAGGCAGAGGGCTTCAACGACCGCACGGCCCGCGACCGCTTCGCCTTGCCAGACCTGTTCGCGCTCGCCGAGGAACTGCACAGCCGGGTACCCCGCGACCTCGACCCACCTGATCCCCGGCCAACTCCGGCGAACGGCACAGCCCGCGCCATACTGCGCGGGCTGTTGTTCGCCACCCCCTCGCTGTGCGCGACCGCCTTCCTCGTCACGCAGGTGAGCGGGCTAACGCGCCTCGCCTTGGCCTGCGTGCAGGTGCTCGCTTGGGGCTACGGTCAGGGCGTCGCGCACCTCGCCTACAGCCGACTCAACAGCGCCGATCGCCCGGCCGCCGTACGGATTCTGCGCATAGGCACCGTGCACGCCCTCCTGGCCGCCATCTGGCTGCTCGGCGCACTCGCCCTCATGGTCGGCACCCCGTTGATCGCGATCGTCCCCGCAGCGACCAGCCTGTGCTTCAGCCTCGCCGCGATGCCGGCGCTAGTGCTCGGCGCCGAGTATCAACTCGCCGCGACACTCGGCCCAGCCGCACTCGGCGCCATCGCCGCCGTCCTCGGCGCCTCAGCCGACGCGGCGTTAGTCGGTTCACAAGTCTCCGCAGCCGTGACCGTCGCCTTCATGTTCCGCCTCACGCACACCCCCACGCGCGGCGGCAGGACCATCTCGCCGGACATGACGCGCCACGAGTTGCGTGAACTAGTACCGCATGTGTTGTCGGGCCTAGGCATCGGCGCACTGATCACCGTCGTCCTAGCCGGACCGATCACGACAGGGCAGGGATACGTCGCGTTACACGCCGCCATCGTGCTCACGCTCGGCATGGGCGCTGGCGAGTGGCACGCGCGCTGGTACCAGCGCCGCGTAAACATCCTGCTGTCCACACTCGCCGACCCCGCGCTATTCCCGCCCCCCGCCACACGCCGGCTCCTGGCGGCCCTCCTCCGGCAAGTCGCAACCACCGCCGCGTTGGCAGCCGCCGGCTACCTACTGTGCGATCGCGGCCACCCCGGCGCCTTCTACCTCTACCTCTATCCCGTCGCCCTAGCTCCCGGACTGCTGGCCGTACTGTTCCTGCGCTCCATCGACCCGAACGCCGTAGTCGGTCCGATCATCTGCGCCCTGGCGGCCACGGTCGCCGCCCTCCCCAGTGGCAATCCGGACGTCCTCACCGCGATCGCCATCGAGTTCTCGGTGCTCATGGCCGTCCGCGCCGCCGCAGCCACCTCACGTCCCTGGGCACACCTATGACCGCGCCAGCTGCACGCTTCGTCATACCGGCCTATTTCCATCCCACCGATCACCCGGACGCCTGGAACGCTCTCGCCTCCCTCGGCACCAACCTCGCGTTCGCCATCCTCAACCCCGATTCCGGCCCCGGCCGCGCCGTCGACACGAGATACCTCGAGCCTATCGCCGCCGTCCGTTCCGCCGGAGGCGGCATGATCGGATACGTAGACACCGGCTACGGCAGGCGCCCGGGCTCTGCGGTACTGCGCGACCTCGCCGCCTACCGCTCCTGGTACGACCTACGTGGCGCGTTCCTCGATCAGGTACCGACCGGCCGCGAACACTTGGCGCACTATCGGCGCATCATCACCGCGGCCCGCCGAATAGGCATAGACGTGATCGCGCTCAATCCAGGCGCGCCGCCGGCGCCCGAATACGCCGATTTGGCGGACATCATCGTCACCTTTGAGGGTCCCTGGGTCGCGTACGGTGATCATGTG
>CAVQPP010000466.1:0-8305 GCA_963714445.1 uncultured Actinomycetota bacterium | reverse complement strand
AAGGGCACATCGAAACAGATCACCGCGATCTCATCGGCCTGCGGCAGCACTTGTTCGTTCAACGCCGCCGCGGCTGAGGTGCCGAGCCGCCGGAAGGCGGCGACGCCCCCGAAGCGGACCATCCCCTCGGTGCCGTTGTCCGCCGGAAGCACGGTCGCGCCGGCCGGCCGGCACAGATCAAGGCTCTGCTGATGCCGGCCGGCCTGGTACTCGGGGCTGCGATCAACCAGTCGCACCGGCATCACGACCAAGTGCACGCCGGGATCGAGCAGGCTGATCAGGGTCCGGAGGAACGCGTTGTTCGCGAAGCCGGCGCCGGTGCCCGATCCGTAGAAGCCGTCGTGCATCGCGACGACGACGGCCGGCCGCGCGTTCACCCGCCGCTGCCCCGGCTCTGCGGATCGACCAGCGCGAGCCGGTTGCGCATCAGCTCCCGGACGACGTCGACTCCGGCGCGGTCGATCTTGCCGTGCGCGGCCGCGGCCATCCGCAGGCTCGGCAGCACGTCGCCGCGGAAACGCGCGCAGATCAGCTCGTGGGCTTCGTACGCTGACACGATCGCGTCGGCGAGTTCCTTGTGCGCGGTGATCCGGCCGCCCACGGACGCGAAGAGCGGTTTGAGCACGGTCAGCAGGCGCACGAGATAGGCGTGGTCGCGCGTCTGGAATCCGCTGAAGCCCGCACGCACCTTCGGCGGGGCCATGTCGGGGCGCACGGTGCGATCGTAGTCCTCGGGCGCGAAGTCGCTGGCGTACCGCATCGCCGCCGCCGAGGCGCGCAGGAACACGGCGGCGAACTCCAGTCCGGCCGCCATCTGCGGCGTCGGCTCGTCCTCGGCGTGCCACGACGCGCCGGCCGCCGCGAAGCGGCCCAGCCCGATGATCGAGCCCTGAATCAGCGTGAAGAACAGCTGATGGCCGATCAGCCAGCGCGCCGCCGGATCGTAGCCGCCACGCCAGCCGGATGACTGCGGTCTGGCCGGAGGCCGCGCCGCGTGTGCGCCTGCCACCAGCGCCAACGGCGCGAACAACTGCTCCCACTGCGCGACGTCAACCAGCGTCACTCCCCCGGAAAGACAGTCCTCGTACGCCGCGAGGTACGCGAGGACGAGCCCGGTCACGAAGCCGAGCGCGGCATCGCCGTCGGGGCGTTCCACCGCGAAGTAGGCGTCGTGCTCCAACTGCTCGGCCTGAGCCTGGCCGGTCGGCGGCTTCAGTGTCAATACACTGAGCGGCGCGTCGCCGGTCCGGTCGGCGCGGCTCGCCGCCGTCGATCGCCCGCGCAACGCGGCGCGCGAATCCGGATCGTCGAACTGCGCGATGAGATCACGACCCGCGGCGACGGCCGCGACCGCCCGGTCCAGATCGACACCGCGTGACGGCAACACCTCGGGAGGCGGCAGGCGAAGAACTTGCGAGCGCGGCGGATTCATCCGCGGCACACGCGTGACGCGCGATCGGCTGGGATACTCATCGATCCTCTAGGCGAGAGCTGATTCACTCACGTACCACGGCAAGCGCAGCGTAGCTCGCGTAACATGATTTCGCAATTGTCTGGCTAAGATCACGCAAGAATCTGGCAGAGTTACGCAAAAGTGGTAGGGCGGACTCAATCACGAAGAATGGCTGTACTCAACGCGACGTCGGAGTTACTTTCAGAAGTAGACGGCGTTCGAGTTTCCAAACGGGGAGATGGAAGGCCCCGGGGGTGGCGCAGTGGGGCGCGACCAGGGATGCGCCGTCTTCTGATGGGGGGAGCCATCATCATGACACGTGCCGTGTCACGTTACGGCTGGGTTCCGGACTTGCCGGACGCACGGGACCACATCTACGCCGCGCCGCGGCTGAGCCTGATCAACCCGCCGCCGCTGGTCGACCTGCGCGAGCAGATGCCGGGGGTGTACGACCAGGGGAAGATCGGCAGCTGCACCGCCAACGCGATCGCCGCGGCGTTCGAGTTCGAACTGACGCGGCAGCACCTGACGGACTTCATGCCGTCGCGGCTGTTCATCTACTACAACGAGCGTGCCATGGAAGGGCACGTGAACTACGACTCCGGCGCGCAGATCCGCGACGGGATCAAGTCCGTGGCCACGATCGGGGTCTGCCCGGAGACCGAGTGGCCTTACGACGACACGCCCGCGCTCACCGACGGCGGTCCGTGGCCGCCTTCCGCGCACGCCGGGCAGCAGCCGCCGCAGAGTTGCTACACCGACGCCAAGCAGTCGGTCGCGCTCTCGTACCACCGGATCATCCCGAACATCGACCAGCTCAAGGGCTGCTTGGCGGGCGGTTTCCCGTTCGTGTTCGGATTCACCGTGTACGCGGATTTCGAGAGCCCGACGGTCGCGCACACCGGCGACGCGCAACTGCCGACGTCCGGTGAGCAGGTCCTCGGCGGCCACGCGGTACTCGCCGTCGGATACGACGACTCGACGCAGCGCTTCCTGGCGCGCAACTCGTGGGGCACGACGTGGGGAAAGCAGGGCTATTTCACCCTGCCCTACGCGTACTTGACCGAGGGCGGCCTGGCGTCCGACTTCTGGACCGTGCGCCTCGTGTCGTAACGCGTTGACCGAAGTCCCGGTCGGCGGGGCGCGAAGACCGCCGACCGGGACGTCTCAGTGTGTTTAACCTCAGCTCAGCGGGTTGATCGAGCCGAGCAGGCCGTCCTTCTCGCCGTTGATGCCCGCGCTGAACAGCAGCGTTCCGGTTCCGCCGGTCGAGGCGGTGCCGAAGGTCAGCGCCCACAGCCCGTCGATCGTGATCTCCTTGCCGTAGCTGTCCCGCAGTGTGCCCATGAAGCGGCCGTTGAACGGGTCGTACGCGTTGATGTGCCCGTCGCCGAAGTTGCCGACCAGCAGGTCGCCGCCGAACCGGCCGAAACTGGACGGAGCGACCGTCAGGCCCCACGGCGAGTCCAGCTCGCCGCGCGAGACCAGCCGCTCGACCCGGAATCCGTTGGTGGTGAAGACGTCGACGAAGCCGCGGCCTTCGCCCGCGAGGTCGTCGTGCTTCGCCGCGTTCTGCTTCGCGTAGCTGACGTAGATCAGGCCGTTGAGCTCCTGGATGCCGAACGGCGCGTATCCGGCCGGGATCGACTTGTCCATGAACCCGCCCGCGGTCTGCACCATGTGCCAGTTCGAGTCGAACACGTCCACGGTGCCGTCGTGGAAGTTGGTGGCGTAGAGCATCGTGCCCGCATCGCTGGTGGCGATCGTCAGGCCCTTGTACACCGCGGTCGGCGACGAGGACACCAGTTGGGCGACGGTCGCGCCGGCCGCCGGGTTCCAGCCGGTGATCTGCCCCGACTCGGAGTCGAAGATGAAGCGCGCCGGGCCGCTGCCGGTCGCCGAGGTGACGACGAAGCCGGTGCCGCCGTTGAAGACCTGGCCGGTCGGGCTCGGTCCGTCGCCGCTCGACGTGCGGCCGCCGGGCACGGTGACGGTCAGGCCCAGCTTCGTCGCGGTCGCGCCGCCGGCCGGGATCGAGTAGAGCGTGGCGACGCCGCTGGCGTTGTCGGAGACCCAGATCGGGGACGTGGCGCTCATCGCCAGGCCCCACGCGTTCTGCAGATCGGGATCGACGATCACGGCGCCCTGGTTGGCGAGATCGGACACCAGATTGGTCTGCTTGAACATGTTGCCCGGCTGATGGTCGCCGCCGTCAGCCGAAGCAGGCCCGATGGCGACCGCTGACGCGGCCAGCACCGCGCCGCTCGCCGCGATAGCCGCATAGGTGCGCGGGCGCATCCGGAGTGAATGAAGCATGGATATAACCTCCCCCCGGCCGCACGGAGGCAGCGCGCACCGCCCCACCAGCCGTGATGCCTTCACACGGACGTGGGCTATGCGCGCCGGCAGGCGACCGGTTTTGTCCGATGGTGGTGCGGGACACCACAAGAACGGAAGGATCGCGGGAACGGTCTCAACGAACGCGCCGATCGTGACCTTTCCGTAACAATCAGCGGTATCACCGGCAACATCCGTGCCGTTCCCGCCGTCCGCGCTCCCCTCATGAGCGCCACCCTCACTTCACATCGCAGAAGCGGCAAGGACAGAGAAGCGACCGCGCGCAACGTGCGCGACGCTGAGCGTTGACCGTAGATCGATGCCCAGACAACCGCTGCGTCGAATTGCCATCCACCGGCCGCGACGTCGCCATCTCCTGCGCGCGCTGATCCCAGTGTGCTGCTTCGAACTCACCCTGTGATGGAGTGTAAAGACATGGAAACGATCCTCGTCACCGGTGCTGCGGGCCAGACTCGGGGGGACGAAACTGCCGCGTCCCGGCGCGTTCAGCAAGGCGGGACCGGCCGGAGCGTGACGCAGGAACTGCTGAAGCTCGGCTATGAGGTTCGCGCGCTCGTGCGCGTCGACGACGAGCGGGCCGCGGAGCTTCGCGACCTCGGCGCCGAGGTGCACGTCGCCAATCTGCTCAACGTCGAAGAGGTAGCCCCGGTGCTGAAGGGCGTGAACCGCGCCTACTTCAACTACCCCGTGCGCGGGGGCATGCCCGAAGCCGCCGCGGTCTTCGCCGCCGCCGCGCGGGAGGCCGGCGTGCAGCGGGTCGTGGACGTGTCCATGATCTACGCCGGCAACGGAGCTGGCATCACGCCGCACATGCAGCGCCACTGGGTCGCCGAGCAGACCTTCTCCGCCGCCGTTCCCGAGGCCGTGCACATCAACGCCGCAGTGTTCTACGAGAACATGGCCGTCGCCCTCGCGAACGGCGCCGGCAAGGAGCTCCCGCTGCCGCTCGGCGCGCCCGAGACCGAAGTGCCGCTGGTCGGTTCCGCGGACGTCGTGCGCGCCGCCCTCAGCCTGCTGACCGCCGACGAGCTCGACACCGAGTCGGTCATGCTGATCAGCGAGGTCCCCAGCATCGCGCAGATCGCCGAGACGTTCGGCGTCCCGTACGTCGACGTCGATGACGCCGAGTGGCGCAAGGCGGCCAAGGACCTGTACCAGGACCCGACCTCGATCGAGCACCTGACCAGCCTCTGGGCGATGTTCAAGGCGCTCGGCAGCGGCACCGGCCTCTTCCCGGTAACGGCGGACGCGATCGAGAAGCTGACCGGCCACCCGGCGCTCTCCCTGGCGCAGTTCGCCGCGACGCGGTAGTTCGACGCGACGCGGTAGCTCGACGCGGTTTCTCACCGCCGCCCGCTCCACCCACCGCCTCCCGCGAACGAAGGACCGGACGTGCGAACCACGCACGTCCGGTCCTTTCACATGCGCCTCACCTCCGCAGCGGCGCGGTTCAGCCATCGTTTAATAGATCTCTGCGTATCAGACTTCTTGGTAACGTGGCCGTACCACTCGAAGGGGGGAACGCGTGGTTGTCGAGACTGAGACTGCCGCGGTGCGACTGGTGGAACGGGAGTCACAGAGGGCTGGGCTGGCTCGCTATGCCGCCGAAGCCGCAGGCGGCGCCGGACGGCTCGTGCTCCTGTCCGGCGAGGCCGGAGTAGGCAAATCCGCACTCGTAGACGCGCTGCGGCGGGACGTCCCCACCGCACGCTGGTCGTGGAGCGCCTGCGACGGCCTGTTCATCCCGCGCCCCCTAGGACCACTCTTCGACCTAGCCGACCAGCTGGGCGGCGAACTACTCGACCGGTGCAAATCAGGCGACGCCGAACGCGACGAACTGTTCCGAACCCTGCTACGCGAGCTGGGTTCGACCGATGCGCCGGACATCGTCGTAGTCGAAGACGTGCACTGGGCCGACGAGGCCACCCTGGACCTGCTCCGCTTCCTATCCCGCCGCCTACGGGACACGTCCGTCACCGTGATCGTCACCTATCGCGACGACGAGATAGCCACTGACGCGCTACGCGTCGCGCTAGGCGACCTAGCCGGGCAGCCGTCCACGCGCCGCATCCGGCTAACGCCACTATCAGCGGACGCGGTCCGTCACCTCGCCGAGGGCAGTGGATTCGAACCCGATGACGTGTTCAGGCTCACCGCCGGCAACCCGTTCTACGTGACCGAACTACTCCAATCCGAAGCCGACGGCATACCGGCGTCAGCGCGAGACGTCGTGCTCGCTCGAACTAGCCGCCTAGACGACCGCGCCCGCGCTGCCCTAGACGTCGCCGCGCTGATCGGCACCAAGATCGAGCTACCGCTCCTCACCGCACTGACCTATTCCGCAGGCCTAGACGGTCTGCTCGCATCAGGGCTGCTCATCGCCGACGGCACATGGCTGCACTTCCGCCACGAGATCGCGCGACTCGCCGTCGCCGAAGCGGTCCCCGCACATCGCGGCCACCTGATACACCGCCAGGTCCTGGACGCGCTCCGAGCCCAGAGCTACCACGACGAAGCTCGCCTCGCGTACCACGCCGAGGCGGCCGGGGACGCGACCGCGGTTCTGCACTACGCCCCGGCAGCCGCGCGCCGCGCGAGCCGTCTTGGCGCTCACTGCGAGGCAGCCGCCCAGTTCGCGCGAGCCCTCCGCTTCGCCGACCGCGCCGCCCCGGCCGACCGCGCGGAATTGCTCGAAGGCCTCGCTGACGAACTCTCGCTCCTCGATCGTTTCGAGCAAGCCGACGACGCCGCGCACAGAGCGCTCTCGCTCTGGCGCGAGATCGGCGACCGCCGAAGCGAGGGCGCGACGCTCGCCCGGCTGTCGCGGATCGCGTGGAATCTGTGCCGAGGCCAAGACGCGGTCGCCGGAGCGCGAGCCGCGCTCACCGTCCTGGAGCCGCTCGGCCCGACCCCCGAACTCGCCACGGCCTACGCGACCGTCGCGAATCAACGCCTCCTCTACGCCGACTACGACGCGGCGATGGCCATGGCGCGGCAGGCCCAAGACCTGGCCGCGCGATTCGGCGCCACCGACGTACTAAGTGGCGCGCTCAACACCGAAGCCGCCGGCGCCGCCGGCCTCGGTCTCGAATGGTCGCACCGGATGCACCGCGCCCTCCAGATCGCCCTGGCCGGCGACCACCAGGACCAAGCCGCCCGTGCGTACGCCAACCTGGCCGGCATCAGCGAAGGCCAGTTCCGTTTCGCCGACGCGGAGCGCTACCTGACCGAAGGCATCGCGTACTGCGACGAACACGACGCCACGACCTACCTCAACTGTCTGCGCAGCGAGCAGGCGAACGTGTTCGAACGCACCGGCCGGTGGGACGAAGCCGTGGCCGTCTCCCACCGGCTCCTGCGCGAGGCCCCGTCCCCGCCAACCGGCAATGCACCCTGGTCAGACTCGCCGTGATCCAAGCCCGGCGCCGCGATCCATCCTCAACCCAGCCAGCCGAACCAGACATCTGGCAGTACCTTGACGAGGCCACCGCGACCGCCGACGAGCAGGGCGAACCCCCGTACCAAGTAGCCGCGCGCCTTGCCCGAGCCGAGGCGCACTGGCTAGCCGGCCACCCGGCCCAAGCCCGCCGCGAAGCAGAATCCGCCGCCGGCCCCGGCGCGACGTGCACCCCCGCGGAACGCGGCGCCGTCGCCGCCTGGCTACGCCGCACCGGCTCGACGTTGCCGATCCACGGCCAGATCGCCGAGCCCTACCAACATCTCCTCAACACGACCACGACCACTGACGCAGCCCGCATCGCAGTGCACGCCGCCGCCACGTGGACCGACCTAGGCTGCCCCTACGAGGCCGGCCTAGCCCTCCTAGACTCCGGCCACGAACCACACCTGCACGAGGCATTCCACATCTTCACCGACCTGGGCGCCACCGCCACGGCCCAACTCACGCGCCGCGAGCTGCGCCGCCGAGGCGCCCGCTCCATCCCCACCGGCCCGCGAACCGCCACCAAAGCCCACCCGCTGGGTCTGACCCGCCGTCAGCACGACGTACTGGGCCTGATCGCCGACGGACACACCAACGCCCAGATCGCCGAACGGCTCTTCATCTCCGCCAAGACCGTCGACCACCACGTCTCGGCCATCCTCGCCAAACTCCAGGCCCCCGACCGCGCCACCGCCGGACGCATCGCCCGGCGGTGGCTGCCAAGCCTCAATCTCCCCAGCACGGCCTAGCACTGCCTACCGAGTACCGCCTAGCACTGAAACGGCACTTCGCTGCTGGTTGACCTGACGTGACCCGACCTGACGGGCCCTGACCTGACCAACTATCAGGACTTGACGAAGTTCTCGTCGACGGTGTGGTTGTCGGGGTCGTTCACATCGGCCTGGTGGTGGCGGGCCTCGTTCGTGTACTCGTTGATCATCAGCATGTTCCCCGCCTCGTTCTCGATCTCGGCGCAGAGCAGAACGTCCTTGCCGTGGAACGAGTAGGGGGCGACGAATTCGATGGCGTTGCCACCTGACGGGCTCGGGCCG
>CAVQPP010000465.1:0-5524 GCA_963714445.1 uncultured Actinomycetota bacterium | reverse complement strand
GATTTCGCCACCTCCGGCCTGGAAGAATCGCTGATCTTCTTCTGGCTGGGACTGTGCTGGTGGCTACTGTGCGGCGTCGACCGAGAAAGCTCCCGTCGCCGCGCGTATTCGACCGCCGTCGTCCTCGGCCTCGGCTGGCTAGTGCGCCCGGACATGCTGGTCGGCACCCTCTGCTTCCTCGTCGGCCTCTGGTTCGTACTGCGCCCCACCTGGCGTCGCAGCGCCCTACTCCTACTGACGGCCGCAGCGCTGCCGCTTGCCTACGAAATCTTCCGGATGGGCTACTACGGCCTGCTCGTCCCGAACACGGCCCTGGTCAAGGAAGCCTCGTCGATCCACGTCAGCAACGGCATCACATACCTAGACAACTTCGTCTCGCCGTACCACCTATGGATCCCTGCGCTCCTAATCGCCGCCGTAGGTGCAGCAGCCGTCAACTGGCGCTGCTTCGACCGCAGAGACACGGCAGTAGTCGCGTCAGTCGTAACAGCGGCGCTACTCATGGTGGTGTACGTAATCGCAATCGGCGGCGACTTCATGCACGCGCGGATGCTGCTGCCCGGCACCTTCATGCTGCTCTGCCCCGTCGCCGCGATCCCGCTACCGTCCCTCGCCGCGGCACGACGACTAACGATCACCGCGGTAGCGACCACCGGCGTACTCGCATGGGCAGCCCTATGCGCCGCGTCGTGGCGTATGCCACAACCGCCCGGCGTCATCCCCACGAACGGCATCACCAACGAGCGCGCATTCTGGGTCCAACGTGTAGGCGTCGCACATCCCATCGATGGCAAGCCCTACGTACTCGCCATCCTCGGCAACCCCCGTGACCACCGCTCGACCGCATGGCTCCTAGCCAATGCCAACACCACCGACCCCAACCACCCCGTCCTGCTCATCGGAAGCACCCAAACCGAACTCCAACTCCCGCTCAACGAAACGAACCGCCCCGTAGGCATCGCCGGCGACATCCTCGGCACCCTCGGCGTGCAGACCCCCCTCAACGGCCTAGTCGTCGACGTCCACGGCCTGTCTTACGCACTAGGTTCCCATCTAGACGCCCGCCCCAACGGCCGCGTCGGCCACGACAAGACCGCGGACAACGACTGGATCGTCGCCGAGTACTCCACCGCCTCCACGGCCCAAGGCGCATCCCTCGCAGACATCGCCGCCGCGCGCCAGGCCCTGAACTGCGGAGATCTTCGTACCCTGATCCAAGCCACCTCCGCCCCAATGTCCTGGAACAGGTTCTGGAGTAACGTGGCCAACTCGTTCACCCTCAACCAACTGCGGGTTTCGAACGATCCCACCCAAGCCGCACGCGCCCAATGCGGCGACAGCTAACGGCGGCACCAAACTAAGCCCGTCCGCCTGAAACTGGGACCGCAGTCGAGACCACGCGGCCGATTTGATCTCGCTCAAAGTCGGCCTCTAAGGCGAAGCCGCAGGTGAGAACCGGTGCCCGGAACGGGGGTCGAACCCGTATGACCCTTCGGTCCGGGAGGTTTAAGCTCGATCACCCGGTGTCCGCCGACATCCGTGACTGTCCGTCTGTGCAGCTCAGGCCAGTCAACGTATGTCGGCGGACGTCCGTGTACGGCAGCGGAATGAGACTAGGAATGGGACTGGCGACGGCAAGGGGTAGCGTGCGGCGGTGTGATCGGGCACACTGGGGCGCCGGGGTCGGTGGGTCAAGGCATTGATCAACACGGTGCGCGGAGCGGTATCGAGCTGTCGGCCCCGAAGAGGTCACCATTCGGCAGTACACCATGAATTGGATGGACCGCGAGGGCCGCGCCATGGGCGGGGATCGGCGCGGGCCTGTGGAGAAAGTAAGGAATCGATGACTCAGTCGCCGTACCCGGACGCGTCCACGCCGGGTCAGGGCCCGCAAGACGTGCCGGGCTACCAGGGCATGCCACAGGCGTCGCCAGTTCCCGCGGCCTACGGATACGGGACCCAGCAGCCGATGGCCGTGCCGCAGGGCATGAACTACGAGTCGAGCTCGGGGCTGGTGCTTCCGGAAGGCGTGCAGCTCGCGAGCGTCGGCCGGCGGATCGGTGCCTACTTCCTGTCTCTCGTCCTGGCTGTCGTCACCCTCGGGATCGGCTACATCATCTGGGGCCTGATCGCCTGGGGCAAGGGGCGAAGCCCGGCCCTGCAGGTGCTCGGTATGCGCTGCTGGAAGCCGGCGGACGGCCGCGTGGCGGGCTGGGGAACGATGGCGCTGCGCGACTTCGTCGGGGGCATCGTCCAGGGAATCCTGGGGTTCATCACGGGGATCGTCTCGTTCGTCCTCTTCCTGACCGGTAAGAAGCACCAGTCCATTCCCGACCTGTTGGCCAGCACGGTCGTCGTCTACGACCCGAACAAGATCCTCGACACCTGGCAGCGTTAGGCCTGGCATTCACCGCTGGGCCTCGTGTCGGGTGAAGCTGGCCCCTGAGATGCGAAAGGTGCCCCTGTTCCGCAATGCCGGTGACTCACGGTGTTGTTGCTGGTAGAGGCCCTTGTGCGGGGTGGATTTACGCGTGGTGTCCGCCGGTGAGCTCGGCGGCGGCCGCAATCTGATCACGTGTCCACCATCTGCTGTATACCAGAACGGAGCCCTGTGTAGAGCTGCCGATCGACCAAGATCTGCCGTTCTGCACAGGTGAACCGTGATGCGCCCTGGGTTGCGTGGAGTAGGGATGCATGGCTCAAGGAGCAGATCCGCCGCATTCACCGCGACAACTACGCGGTCTACGGTGCGGACAACATCTGGAGAACCCTGCACCGCGAAGGCGTCGCGGTCGCCCGCCGTCTAAATCTGCCCTACCGGTGCTCGTAGTTCGCATCGAGGAGGTTAGGGCATGCGGACGTCGGCGGAGGTAAGGGGACTATGCGCTTTCAGCTTGATCTGAACATAAACCTGCCATGACCCGAGCACGCAGCGTTTCGAACTGCTCTCGGCAACGACTGGGCGGCGCTGCGGGACGCGGGACGATCCGGCCGTCGAGCACGGTTTCCTCGGGACGGAACTGCTCTCTGGTCAGGTCGACTTCGGTTCCGCCACCGAACCGGTTCCAATAGTGGTGGCCAACCCTCTGCCCGTCCATGTGGACCTCGCCGAGAATGAGCTCACCTCCGAACAGGTCGTGCAGGACCAGGGCCGTCACGCCGCACTGGCCCCGTGCCGGGTTGCCCGGATGCCAGTCGGCGAGGTCGTGCGGGTCACAGGTATCCCGACCCCAGCTCTCGCGTACGACATGCTCAATCCTTGCCAGAGTCCACGGCGTCATGTCGAACATCCTGGCAGCGGGCTACGACATCACCACGTGTTCGCGCCGACGCGAGATCGTGGCCGTCGCGCGCCCGTCCACAAGCCGCAGACGGTCAGCAACGGGGACGCACGGGAGATCGATTCCACCATGACGCGCTCACCAGCTCGCACGTCAGGCCGCAGAGCAATTGTCAAGACTTGTGGTTGCGCCGCGAGGCGCTGTGTTCCGCGTGGAGGTGAGAGGCCTGCACCGTTGTCCTGTCGCAGCAGGATAGCGAAGCTGAGGGCAGCCTGACCCGGGTGATGCCGGTGAGGGTGGGAAGCAGCCCTGACAAACCCGGGGTGCGTCAGCACTGCCAGATGGCGTGGGTCCGGGGAGCGATGGCGAAGAGGAGTACGCGAGGAACCGGCGTTGTTACGTCCTTGACCTTGACTCCGGCTCGAAATCTGGCGGATCTGGGCCGGTCGCAGCGCGTCTCGCGGCGTGCAGTCTCGCCGAGAGAACTTCCTGCCGGGTTTCCACAAGCCGGGCGGGGAGGCCACAGGGAAGGACTGCGGCGTACCTGTGGCGATGCTGCCGGGACATAGTCGGGCTCCTCCTTCGCCGAGCGGAACACAGTGAACGCGGGAACCGCCCGCGTCTGCTCCCTGACATCGGACCTCCAGTCCGGAGGTGGGGATAGGCGCATCGACCGCCGAAGGTCGCGGGTGGGGCGGAGCCGCCGTAGTACTCCGAGGCCGGGAGAACCGGTCACATGGGGAAGGGCGGCAGCGGTTTCGAGAAGGACTGGAGAGTGCAATGACGCAAGACGCGCCGCCGAATGGCGGCGCCCCGGCCGATGGCCTGCAAGGACCGTGGGCGAAGGTAGCGTGGATGCAGGCCAAGCTTCACCGTTGGGCTGCGGCCGATCCCGGCCGCAGGTTCGACGACCTGTTCAACCTCGTGCATGACCCGGCGACGTTCAAGGTGGCGTATGACCGGGTCGCGGGCAACCAGGGCGCGAACACTCCGGGCGTGGACGGTGTGACCGTGCGCGCGGTGGAGGATGCCGGGTTGCCCGGGTTCCTGGACGAGTTGCGGCTGTCGGTCAAGGACGGTTCGTTCCGTCCGCTGCCGGTGCGGGAACGCAAGATCCCGAAACCGGGCGGGTCCGGCAAGCTGCGGCGGCTCGGCATCCCCGTGATCGCCGACCGTGTCGTGCAGGCGGCACTCAAGCTGGTGCTCGAACCCATCTTCGAGGCCGACTTCGAGCCGGTCTCCTACGGGTTTCGGCCCAAGCGGCGGGCCCAGGACGCGATTGCCGAGATCCACTTCTTCGGGTCCAAGGGATACCGATGGGTTCTGGATGCCGACATCCAGGCGTGTTTCGACGAGATCGACCACACGGCCTTGACGGACCGGATCCGGGCCAGGATCAAAGACAAGCGCGTGCTGGCGCTGGTGAAGGCGTTCTTGAAAGCCGGGGTCCTCACGGAGCTCGGCGAACACCAGGACACCCACACCGGTACCCCGCAAGGCGGGATCATCAGCCCATTGTTGGCGAATATCGCCCTGTCGGTGCTCGATGAGCACCTGCACGGGCCGTGGAAGCCCGGCGGGTCGATGTCCACCAGCGCGCGGCGGACCAAGCGCCGCGTCAACGGCGAGCCGAACTGGAAGATCGTGCGCTATGCCGACGATTTCGTCGTGCTGGTGCACGGCACCGGGCAGCACGCCCAGGCGCTGCGCAAGGACGTCGCAGCGGTGCTGGCACCGATGGGGTTGCGGCTCTCTGAGGCCAAGACCCGGATCGTGCACATGGACGAGGGGTTCGACTTCCTGGGGTTCCGCATCCAGCGGCGCCGCAAGAGGGGTACGAACAAGTGGCACGTGTACACGTTCATCGCCGATCGGCCGATCCGCTCGGTCAAGGCGAAGATCCGCGCACTGACCCACAGGATGTCACAGATGGATCTGGAGTACGTGCTCGATCGACTCAACATGATCCTGCACGGGTGGGCGCACTATTTCAAGCACGCCATCGCGAAGAATGTGTTCAGCATGCTGGACAGCTTCACGTGGTGGCGGTTGATCCGGATGCTGATGCACCGGCTCCGCTGGAAGTGGCGCGATGTCCGCCGGAACCTCACCACCCCGGACGGACACTGGCTGCCGATCAGCGCGGGCAAGGTACAACGACGCCCGATCGCGGCGATCCCGGTCACCCGGTATCACCATCGCGGCAGCAAGATCCCCACTCCGTTTCCGTTTCCCGACCAGGC
>CAVQPP010000464.1:0-16193 GCA_963714445.1 uncultured Actinomycetota bacterium | reverse complement strand
CCCTACAAGACGCACCTCGCGTACGTGAAGGAGCGCCGCTCGGGACGCGGATGGCGAGGCGATCCTGGCCGAGGCACTGCCGGTGGTTCAGCTCGGGGTTCTCGGGCACGCGGCTGGCACTCGCCGGGTTGGTCTGCCGCGCTTCTGGTTTGCTGCTGGACGCTGTACGAACGCGAGCGTCAGCTACCGCGTTGACTGTTGACCGCGCTGACGTGTTGTCAGGCTAGGCCGAGTTCGTCGAGGCGGCGGGCGTGATCGGCGGCCAGCTGCTCAGCTAGTTCGCGGTAACGCTCGCCGCCGAAGACTCGGGCGAGCACGATCGCCTCACCGACGAGGCGACGTCCCCAGAGTGCCAGTCGCGCGGTTAGTACCGGATCGTCGGCGATCGCGGTGCGGAGCCGGTCGGAGGCCCAACGCGCAGCAGAGTCCGAGTCAGCGGCGTCCGACGCGCCTTCCGGACCGCCGAAGGCCGCATCGTCGCCGGTCAGGGCGACGAACAGCTCGTCGGTGAGCGGCGCGGACAGTGCGACTACCGCTAAGCCCTCTAGCCAGTCCCCCGCCTCAACGCGCCGTCGCGCGTCGTCAACCGCCGGTGCGGCGGAGGTCATGCCTTGCTGAGCGTCCGGCGCCGCGTACCCATCAAGCACCGCGCGGTAGCGAGTGTGACGCTGCGCGATTACGTTCGCGAGGGCCATTCGGTCCGCCAAATCCGGGGCGGACGGGAGAAGAGCTGCCAGGCGCTCGATCTCGACGAGCGCCGCGTACGCTGCGGCGGCGCGCGATTTCGTCAGGTCGGCGAGCACATAACGCAGCGTACTCGATCGTTGCCGAACCGCCTGGTAATATGGTGACTTGACAGCGTCGGCGGACTTGAGGCAAGCGTGCCCGGGCCCGTCGACTCGCACCAGGATGCCCGGTCGGCCGAACGCACCCCGATCGGCTCCGACCGCACGGCCCGCCCCTGACGACGACGGCAGCGGCCCTGCGACCAGTCGGGTGGAACGAACCCGGCGGATCGGCCCGAGATCCCGCACGACCTCTCGGCCGGAAACCCCGCCGCAACCCGACTGAACCCGACGACCAGCGCACGGCCCGCGCGCCGCGAGCCCGCTGGAATCGCCGGGACGCCCCGCCGTCGCCGAGGACGAAAAGGTCGAGATCATCAGCATCCGAGAACAATCCACCACAGCAGATAACCAGACAATCGCAGCGAACGAATCCGACGAGCTGATCGACGGCGAGGCGCAAGGCGCCCTGCGGGTCGAGGACGTCGCGGACGTCCGCCGACGCCGAATCCGCGGGGTCGGCGACGACGTTCGCACGAGCTCGGCGTGGCCGCCGAGACCATCGAAGCGCTCGACGCGCTCGGCATCACCGCGCCCTTCCCGATCCAGGCCGCGACCATCCCCGTCGCGCTCGCCGGATCCGACGTCATCGGCCAGGCGAAGACCGGCACCGGCAAGACCCTCGCGTTCGGCATCCCTGTTCTGCAGCGGGTGACCGGGCCGGGCGGCGATCCCGGCACCGGCGATGTCGCGGCGGCCGCATCGGCCGCCGCCAGCGTGCCCGCGGCTTCCCGCCCGGGCCGCAGGCGGCGTACCCGCTCGTCGTCTGCCGCGACCGGGCAGACCCCGGCACACGGCACGCCGCAGGCGCTGATCGTCGTGCCGACGCGTGAGCTGGCGGTCCAGGTGACTAACGACCTGCTCAGCGCCGGTAAGGTACGCGCGGTCCGCGTGCACGCCCTCTACGGCGGCCGGGCCTACGAGCCGCAGATCGCCGCGCTTCGCGCCGGCATCGACATCGCGGTCGGCACCCCCGGTCGTCTGCTCGACCTGGCTCGCCAGCACCACCTCGAGCTCGGCGGCGTGCGTACCCTCGTCCTCGACGAGGCCGACGAGATGCTGGACCTCGGCTTCCTGCCGGACGTCGAGCGGATCATGGCGCAGCTGCCCGCCGAGCGGCAGACGATGCTCTTCTCGGCCACCATGCCGGGCCAGGTCATCTCGCTGGCGCGTCGGTACATGAACCGGCCCACGCACATCCGCGCTGCCGACCCGGCCGACCCCGGCACGACCGTGAAGGCCATCGAGCAGTTCGTCTACCGCGCGCACTCGCTCGACAAGGTCGAGCTGCTCTCGCGCATCCTGCAGGCCGACGGTCGCGGGCTGACCATAGTCTTCGCGCGCACCAAGCGCACTGTGGCCAAGATCGCCGAAGAGCTGTCGGACCGTCACTTCGCCGTCGCCGCCGTGCACGGCGACCTCGGCCAGGGAGCACGCGAGCAGGCACTGCGCGCGTTCCGCAACGGGAAGATCGACGTGCTGGTCGCTACGGACGTCGCCGCGCGCGGTATCGACGTCGAGGGCGTCACGCACGTGGTGAACTTCCAGTGCCCGGAAGACGAGAAGGTCTATACGCACCGGATCGGCCGTACCGGTCGTGCTGGTGCGAAGGGCACAGCCGTGACGCTCGTCGACTGGGACGAGGTGCCGCGCTGGCAGTTGATCAACAAGGCGCTGAGCCTGCCGTTCCCGGAGCCGCCCGAGCTGTACTCGACGTCGCCGCAGCTTTACGCCGACCTGGGGATTTCCGAGGGCATCAAGGGTGTCTTGCCGCGTCAGGAGCGTGTGCGCGAAGGCCTCGAGGCTGAGGAGATCGAAGACCTCGGCGAGACCGGCCGAGGACGCGGACCGCGGACCGGCAGCGGCGGTCGGCGTGGCGCTAGGAGCGCTAGCGCCGGTGCGGACGCCGCGGCGAAGCAGGAGCGTGCGCCGCGCACGCCGCGTCAGCGGACGCGGACCCGGCGCGGCGAGCAAGTCGCTCCGGCCGACGAGGCGGTTAGCACTTCGACCGTGGATGACGCAGCGCCTGCGGATGTCGTCGAATCAGTGACTGTGGCCGAACCTATTGCGGAGAAGGCGCCGCGTAAGCGGAGCAGGACGCGTAAGGCCGCGTCGGCTAAGAGCGAGTCAGCCAAGACAAGTGCGCCTTCCAACCGAGGCAGCGTCAAGCTGGCTCCGGGGTCGCTTGCGGACGCGGACGCGCGTCGTGCCGCCGCCGCGCCGAAGACCGAAGCAGCGCCGGTGCCGGTGGCGACCGAAGCCACTGGTAACGATGGCGAGGAGCCGAGCGCCGGGCCGATCGCCAACCCGCGACGGACTCGGGTGCGGTCGACGCGGACCCGGAAGTCTGCCGCGGCGAAGGCAGACAAGAAGGCAGACACTGGGGAAGAGACGCCGTCCGGTCAGTAAGACAGCACTGACCGGCAAGACGGTGTTGGCTCGCAAGACTGTGCTGGTTAGTAACTGTGCTGGTTAGTAAGACAGTATTGATCAGCAAGACAGTCGCAGTGAGCCCACAGCGATGCGTGGGCCGGTAGGAGGCGCGGTGTCCATCCCAGACTCCACCAACCTGCCGCCCTGCGCCCGGCGCGGCGACTTCGCGGCCTCCAGCGGCCCGCTCGCCGCGCTGGAGGCTCTGCCGCAAGGCCCCGCTGAAGCGACGGCACTTCTCGTGCCCGGCTTCACCGGGTCCAAGGAGGACTTCCTCCCGCTGCTCGAGCTGCTGACCGACGCCGGGGTCCGGGTTGTCTCGATCGACCAGCGTGGTCAGTGCGATTCGGCTGGACTGGCCGATCCGGCGGGTTACGCGGCGGGCGTCCCCGGGAGTGGCGGGTATGGAGCGAGCGTCTTCGCGTCCGACGTCCGAGCCCTGGTTCGAACGCTCGCGGCTGATGGCACCGGGCCGGTGCACGTACTTGGCCACTCGTTTGGCGGATATGTCGTGCGCGAGGCGCTGCTTGGCGCCGAGTCGGAGCCGGACTCGTCAGGCCCGTTGCCACTCGCGTCGGTGACGCTCCTCGACTCCGGGCCAGGGGCGGTCATCGGGCAGAGCTCACTGGAACGGCTGGACCTGCTGCTCTCGGTGGAGGGCCAGCTGACGCTTCAGCAGATCCACGAACTGGTCCCGGTCAACGAGCATCCTGACCCGCGGGTGAGCGCCTTCCTGCTGCATCGCTGGCTGTCCAATGACCTGGCCGCGCTGTTCGCGATGGCGCGGCGGTTGCTCGCCGAGCCGGACAGCACCGAGCAGCTTCGCGCCCTGCTGGACGCATGGCAGCTGCCCTGCCTGGTCATGACTGGCATCGACGAGGACGTCTGGTCGCCCGAGTTGCTACGCGAGACCGCTGAGCGGCTCGGCGCCGGATACTCACTGATCCCCGGTGCAGGGCACTCGCCGAATACGGACCAGCCCGGACTGATGGCTAAGGCCCTGCTGGATTTCTGGCTCGGCTGACGGCCTGACCCCAAGAAAACAGACGCAGCGTCAGGCGATCTTGGAGAACGCGATCGACGCGTTCGCCACCATCTGCACCGCGATGGCGGCCAGCAGCAGACCAGCGATACGCGTCACGAGCGTGACTCCGGAGTCCTTGATCACGCGGATGATGACGACCGAAAAGCGCATCGTCAGCCAGATCACCACGTGCACGAGCAGAATGGCGGCCGCGACAGCCAGGAAGTCGCCCGCAGCATGGATGCGCTGAACGAACACGATCACCGCGACGATCGCGCCCGGACCGGCCAGCAGCGGGGTGCCCAGCGGGACCATCGCGACGTTCACGTCCGCGGTCTCGCTCGGCTCGTCGGCTCGGCCGGTGAGTAGTTCCAGCGCGATGAGCAGGAGCAGTAGGCCGCCCGAGCCCTCCAGCGCGGGCACCGTGATGCCGAGGTAGTTCAGGATTTGCTGGCCGAACGCGGCGAAGGAGGAGATGACCAGCAGGGACACGGTGGCCGCCTGCTGAGCCAGCTTTCGGCGGGTCCGCTTCGAGCGGCCGGAGGTCAGCGCCAGGAAGATCGGCACCGTGCCGGGCGGGTCCATGATGACGAATAGTGTGATGAACGTCGTTCCGAAAAGGTTGGCGTTAAACACCGTTGGACGCTCCGGGGTGGAACCACGGCGTCCCGGCGTAACCCGCGAACAGTGCCTGGTACGCCGCCGGATCCGTGGTCTCCTGGCCAATGCGGACCGTCTTGCGGCTGCCGTGGTAGTCGCTCGAACCGGTCGGCACCAGGCCCAGATCGGCCGCCAGAGCCCTGAGCCGCTCGCGTGCGGCCTCGGGGTGGTCGACGTGGTCTACCTCGATGCCGCGCAGCCCGGCGTGCGCCAGCGCGGCGATCTGATCGTCCGTCACGATCTGGCCCCGGCTGCCTGCCGCGGGATGCGCGAACACTGCGACGCCGCCCGATGCGCTTACGAGTTCGAGCGCGCGGTACGGATCGAGTGCGTACTTGTCCACGTACGCCCGGCCGCCGTCTGCCAGCCAGTCCGACGAGAACGCGTCGTCCACGGTCGGGATCACGCCGGCCTCGACGAGCGCGCTGGCCACGTGCGGTCGGCCGATTGACGCCGTCCCGGCGATCTCCCGCACCCGCTCCCACGTAATCGGCGCGCCGAGTTCCTGACAGCGCTGCACGATCAGCTCGGCCCGACGCTCTCGGTCGTCGCGCAGCAGATTGCGCTCACCGGCGAACTCGGGCTCGGTGCGATCGAACCCATACGCCAACATGTGGATCTGGATGCCGTCCATCCGGCAGGAAAGCTCGGCGCCGGGCACGACGCTCACGCCGAAGCGCTCGGACGCGATGGCCGCCTCGTCCCAGCCGGCCGTGGTGTCGTGGTCGGTGATCGCGATGACGTCCAGGCCGGCGACCTTGGCGACCTCGACCAGTTCAGTCGGGGTGTCGGTGCCGTCCGAGCACGAGCTGTGCGTGTGCAGGTCGATGCGCATCCTCGTCCCGACTATTAGTCATTGGCGCGTGCGTAATCGTGAGCAGAACGCCAATTACCTTACAGGGGTGCGCGACGAGGTACGCGTTCAGCAGTATCCGTTCAGGCGAAGAACCGCGGAGAGAGCGAGCCGACCGGTAACTGCGCGATCTCCGAACCTGCGTCACGTAGGTCGGTGAGCACCAGGTCCTCGTAAAGCAGCGTCCCGGCGAGCGCGGGCCAGACGACGACCCACAGCCACATGCCGCGTGCCTCGCCGACGAACACCGCGCGGTCGCCGGTGTCGGGCACCGACCACATCGGCGTGGGACGGCCGGATGCGTACACCTTGGCGTGCGCGGCGGTGTCCTCGAAGATCGGCCCCGGGTCAGGGCCGGCCAGCCCGGCGAAGCGCGCGCCGAGCCCTATCCCCATCTCCTCGGCGATTAGCAGCATGTCGCCCTCGCCGCCGAAAGGGGATGGACCACTGGCTCCCATCACCGTGGCGCGCGCACCGGTGTGATGATCACCCGCATACGCCACGCCGCTGAACAGCCAGCGGTGCGGCAGCGGCCACGGCAGCCAGAGCGGCACCTGCGAGCGGGCGACCACCGAGGCCAGCACGCCGGGGCTCGGGGCGAGGACGGGCTGCACCGGGTAGACCGAGCCGTGCAGCTCGCAGGTCCACAGTTCGACCCCTGATCCCGGCGCGTGCACCGGCAGCAGATCAACGGGGAGGTCGGCCAGGTCGTCCGGGACGGTGTCCGGCACCGTCCCGGCCAACTCCGCCGGAACCACTGGCAACGGGGCCGACGGATCGCCGGGCGCACGGACTCTGCTCCCGCACCGCGGGCAGCTTGGCTCGCCCTTCATAGCGTGAACAGTCCCCCGTTCAGGCGTCTGGAGTCAAGCGTCCGTCACTCTGACGGGGCCATCCGGACGGCGGCTGCCGTGCGGCAGGAGGCGAGTATCAGCGCGTGTCGCTGAACGTCGCCGGTTACGCACGGGTGTTCTTATCAAAGCTGCTTACGAGAGAGGCTCCGGCCTACCCGGTTGCTCGCCGCCGCGCGCCTCACCGTACGAACGCTTGGGTACCATCACTTTGCGGCGGAATACGCACACGACGGTGCCATCCTGCTTATAACCGCGTGTCTCGACATATACGACGCCGCGGTCGTCTTTGGACTTCGACTCGGTCTTGTCCAGCACCGTGGTCTCGCCGTAGATCGTGTCGCCGTGGAACGTCGGCGCGATGTGCCGCAGCGACTCGACCTCCAGATTCGCGATGGCCTTGCCGGAGACGTCGGGCACTGACATGCCGAGCAGCAGCGAGTAGATGTAGTTGCCGACCACGACGTTGCGCTTGAAGTCGGTGGTCTGCTCGGCGTAGTGCGCGTCGAGGTGCAGCGGGTGGTGGTTCATCGTGAGCAGGCAGAAGAGGTGATCGTCGTACTCGGTCACGGTCTTGCCCGGCCAGTGCTTGTAGACGGCACCGACCTCGAACTCCTCGAAGTAGCGGCCGAACTGCATTCCGGTCAGCTCCTCATGTCGGCGGGGCAGGTTGGGTCCCCGTCATCTTGCCGCAAGAAGTTACCGGTTGGTAGCACGCCGGGCAGCACTGTGGCCTAGGTGACACCGCGCTCGGGGTGAGGCCTAAGCCTGCGCCTCGCCAGCCTCAGCGGTCTCCTGCTCCAAAGGCTCCACCACGGTCCCGATACGCCGCGCCGTCGCCGACCGGTAGCAGTTCCTGGATCTGCGGGCTCAGCCAGTTCGTGAGCGAGTCGAGCACGTTCTCCGAGACCAGGTCCCCGACGCTCATCACGTGCGCTATGTCGCCAGCGAGCGAGGCGGCGTGGCCGAGTGCCGAGTCACGGCTCCCACGTGCCGTACGTGGCCGCGCGTGCGTAGCCCCGAGCGAGCCGGGCAGCGCCGGTGCGGCCGGATTCGCCGATCATCTTGTCGGCAGCCGCGAGCGCGTCGAACTTGACCCGGGCGAAGTCCAGGCCCGCGCTGTCGATCCGGCGTCCGATGGCGTCGAGCTCTTCGCGCTTAAGCGCCGTGAGCGCGTAGATCAGGCCGAGCACGTTACGGCCGAACGGTCCGTAAGCCCACCACGCGGGAACCTCGGCGACAGCCAGGAACTCACGGGTGACGATGGCCGCCGAGCCGACCGCGGAGCTGGGCGTGAAGTGCTCGGGGATCGGCACCGCCTGCAGCTGGAAGATCCGGAACGAGCCGTCGACGCCGAGCGTCAGCGTCATGTCGTCGGCGATGCCTAGGCCGGCCTGCGCGGGCTCCGGGTGCACCAACAGGCCGTACGGATCGGCCGACCGCTCGTCCTCAGGCAGCTCGGGGACCTGGATGAAGTGCGTGATGCCGCGCCGCAGCGCCTCGCCCAGGTCGACGGTCTGGCGGTCCGGCCCCACCTGGCGGGTGCCGTCCATGCGCGCGATCACGTAATAGGTTGCCATCGGAGCCTCGTAAGCCCTCCCAGTCGCTTTTCGCGCCCTATCCTGCCTCACCGCACCGACCTACGTCAGCGCGTGTCAACTATTAGTTCAACGAGCGGCACCCGTTTCGCCTGCGTGACCCAGCAGCGACACGATGCCGAGTACGGCGTCCGCGACGGCGTCGGGGCGGTCGAACGGAATGTAGTGCGCGCTGTCCGCCAACTCCACCAGTTCCCCGTACGGCGAGAGCGCCGCGAGGTCGCGCTGACGCAGCCGCCAGGCGTCCGCGATCCGCGAGGCTAGGCCGCGCGGCATCACCGTGCGCTCGAGGCGGGAGCGGCCGAACGCGGCCAGCACCCGCAGCGGCACCGGCGGGAAATCCTTCTCGGCGCGCAGCTCCAGCAGCTCGGCTGCGACGTCGAAGTACAGCGTGTTCTCGATCCCCGCGGCCATGCCGGGGCGCCCGGCGGCGAACGTCGCAGCGACCTGCTCGGGTTCGGCGATCGCCGGTCCGCGCAGCGAGGCGGCGGTGACTATGGCGCGCCACACGGTCGGTCCGACGAGCGCGCCGAGGCCGGTGACGCGGGCGAAGTCGCCGATGTACCGCCAGCGGCGCACGCGCTGCGAGTAGGCGGCCGGCGGCACGGCTTCCGGCTCGGTCGAGCTGTCCACGAGCACCACGCCACCGGTCAGCTCTGGGAACATCCGCGCGAAGGCCTCGACGTGGAAGCCGGCCAATGAATGCCCGACGAGCACCGCCGGGCCGGGTAGTTCGAGCGCTTCCAGCAGTTCCCTGATCCGGTCGGCCTCGCCGGCCAGCGTCGGCGGCAGCACGGCAGGCTCGGACCAGCCGAGTCCCGGCCGGTCGAAGCGGACCAGGGTGGCCCGGCCGGCCAGCAGCGGGACCACCGCGTCCCAGTCGTACCAGGCCCCGCCGAGGCCGGAAGAGAAGACCACCGCCGGCGCGTCTTCGGGCCCTTCGTCGACCACCACGTGATGAGCGGTCCCGGCCACGCGCAGCATCCGGCCGGGAACCAGCCGCCGCAGGTCCCGCGCCGACGACGACTTCGTCACCCCACGCATGGAGTCAACCTTAAGGGGTGCCTGTTACGCGTCGGATAAGCGTCACCCCTTGAACCGGTACTCCTCCAGCAGCCGTCGTCCGATGATCATCTTTTGGATCTCCGCGGTGCCCTCGCCGATCAGCAGCATCGGGGCCTCGCGGTAGAGCCGTTCGATCTCGTATTCCTTCGAGTAGCCGTAGCCGCCGTGGATACGGAACGAGTCCTCGACCACTTCCTTGCAGTACTCGGCGGCCAGGTACTTCGCCATCCCGGCCTCGAGGTCGTTGCGCTGCCCGGCGTCCTTCACCCGCGCCGCGCGCACCATCATCTGGTGCGCCGCCTCGACCTTGACCGCCATCTCGGCGAGCTTGAACTGGATCGCCTGGTGCTGCGCGATCGGCTTGCCGAACGTCGAGCGCTGCTGCGCGTAAGCGACGCCGAGTTCGAATGCACGGACCGCGATCCCGCAACCCCGAGCCGCGACGTTCACCCGGCCGACCTCGACGCCGTCCATCATCTGCGCGAAGCCGCGACCGGTCGCGCCTGCACCGCCGAGCACCCGATCGCCGGGCACGCGCACGTTGTCGAGCACGAGCTCGGTGGTGTCGACGCCCTTGTAGCCCATCTTGGCGATCTTCCCGGGCACGGTGAGGCCGGGGCGCGTCTCGCCGAAGCCGGGCTCCTTCTCGATCAGAAAGGCCGTCAGATTGCGGTGTGGGGCTTCCTGGCCCTCGTCGGTGCGGGCCAGCAGCGCGACCAGATTCGAGGTGCCGCCGTTCGTCAGCCACATCTTCTGACCGGTGATCAGGAAGTCGTCGCCGTCGCGCACGCCCTTGGTCTTGATCGCGGCCACGTCTGAGCCGAGCTCGGGCTCGGACATGGAGAAGGCCGCGCGCACGGTGCCCTCAGCCATCTTCGGCAGGAAGTGGGCCTTCTGCTCGTCGGTACCGTGCTGCTTGATCATGTACGCGACGATGAAGTGCGTATTCAAGATGCCCGATACGGACATCCAGCCGCGTGCGATCTCCTCGACGACGAGCGCGTAAGTCAGCAGCGATTCGCCGATGCCGCCGTACTCCTCCGGGATCATCAGGCCGAACAGACCCATCTCGGCCATGCCCTTGACGATCTGCGTCGGATACTCGTCGGCGTGCTCGAGTTCGTTGGCGACCGGGATGATCTCCTTGTCCACGAACGTGTGGACGGCGGCGAGGATCTCCTGCTGGACCTCGCTCAGGCCCTCGGTGCGGGCTAGTCGTGCCATGCTCCGTCTCCCTCGCTACGCGGCCGGCGGTTCGAACTTGGAGGTGCGCGTCAGCCCGGCGGCGCGTCCCTTGCCCGCGATCACCAGGGCCATCTTGCGGGAGGCCTCGTCGATCATCTCGTCGCCGAGCATCGCCGAGCCCTTCTTCCCGCCGGCCTCGGAGGTGAAGTAGTCGTACGCGTCGAGGATCAGCTCCGCGTGGTCGTAGTCCTCCTGCGTCGGCGCGTACAGCTCGTTGGCGATCCCGATCTGGTCGGGGTGCAGCACCCACTTACCGTCGAAGCCGAGCGCGGCGCTGCGTCCGGCGACGCGGCGGAAGCCGTCGGAGTTGCGGATCTGCAGGTACGGACCATCGATCGCCTGCACGTCGTTGGCGCGCGCGGCCATGAGGATACGCATCAAGATGTAGTGATACGCGTCGCCGACGTCGTAGCCCGGCGGCTGCTCGCCGACGACCAGCGACTTCATGTTGATCGAGGCCATGAAGTCGGCCGGGCCGAAGATGATCGTCTCGACGCGTGGCGACGCGGCGGCGATGGCGTCCACGTTGACCAGGCCGCGCGCGTTCTCGATCTGCGCCTCGATGCCGATCCGGCCGACCTCCAGGCCGACGGTCTTCTCGATCTGAGTGAGCAGCAGATCGAGCCACACGACCTGGCCGGCGTCCTGGACCTTGGGCAGCATGATGCAGTCGAGGTTCGCTCCCGCGCCCTCGACGACGGTGATCACGTCGCGGTACGTCCAGTGCGTCGTGAGGTCGTTGACGCGGACCGTGCGGGTCTTGCCGGTCCAGTCGCCGTTGTTGAGCGCGTCCACGATCTTGAGGCGCGCGCCTTCCTTCTCCAGCGGGGCGCAGGCGTCCTCCAGATCGAGGAAGACCTGGTCGGCGGGCAGCGACTGGGCCTTCTCCAGGAAGCGAGGATTCGAACCGGGGACGGCAAGACAGGAGCGGCGGGCGCGGTTGCCAGTGTTCGCCGGTGAAGCATTGGCCATGGGACGGGTTCCCTCCCGAAACGGGTACGGACCGGTGATGCCCGTCAGGTTACTCGCCAGTCACATCCGCCGTCTCGGGCGCGCCGGAGTGATCCGTGCCACGCACGACGCCACCTGAGCCGGCAGTCACTACGACCAGGCCGACGAGGATCAACACCGCGCCCGGGATCATCGACCAGGATGGCACCTGACCGAGCCACAGCGCCGCGATGACCGCCGCGGTAGGCACCTCTAGCAGGATGCACAGCGATACGACCGTTGGACTAGTGGTCTTGAGCACCTGGTTGAAAAGCGTGTGGCCGAGCAGTTGAGCACCAGCGGTCAGCGCGAGGATCTTGATCCACGCGTTACCGGATAGGCCGCCGAGGTGTTCCCCGGTCGCGAACGCGAGCCCGGCCAGCACGAGCGCGGCGGTGCTGTAGCAGACCACCGCGTAAGGAGCGAGGGACACGGTCTTACGCACGTTCGCGCCGAAGGTCATATAAATCGCGGCGAGCGCGCCGGCGAGGAGCGCGAGCAGGTCGCCGGAGAACGCGCGGACGGACAGCCGCAGGTCCACACCGGACAGCGCGACCACTCCGGCGACGGCGATCAGGATGCCTGTCCAGGCGCGCCGCGATACGTGCTCGCCACGAAACAGTGCGATAAACGCCGCGAAGATCGGCTGCGCGGCGGCGAACGCAGTGGCCGAGGCGACGGTGGTCATCGTCAGGCTCGGTGTCCAGGTGGAGAAGTGCAGGCCGAGCGAGACGCCTGCGGCGAGCGTGAGCAGCCACTGCGTTTTGGTCATCGCGCGCAGTTCGCCGAGGTGCCGCCAGAGCGCGAACGGCGCGATGGTGCCAGCGCCGAAGACGTTGCGCCAGAAGGCGATCGCCAACGCGGGCGCGGCGGTGGCGGCGATCAGCGGCCCAGAGGTACCGACGGCGGCGACGGCCACCGCGAGTATCGCGATGTCAGCGCCCGGAGGCCGGTGGACAGCGGAGACGGGAGGCAGCGGGCGCGCGGGAGCGGCTTGAGTTGTCAGGGGCGCTCCTCGGTCGCGGCTGTGACGCCTATACGCCGTTAGGGTAACGCGGCACCGGTGAACTTCTACAGGCCGTCCCCCCATGAGGCGCTCAAGCGGCCTGTGGGAAAGTTCTGAGCCATGACCAGCCCGTCATCGCCCGCCCTCTCGCCCGCTGCCGACTCACCAGCCGGCCGCTCCGCGCTTTCCGTGCCGGACGCCGCGCTCATCGAGGAGGCCTGCAAGAAGTCCGGGCTCATCTGGGTCGCCGTGCCGGGCGCGCGCGACCGGGCGGCCTGGCACGTCTGGCACGAGCACGACGGCCACGGCGCGGTCTACATCGTGGTGGGCGGCGGCGAGCAGGAACTGCCGGGTCTTGCCGACAGCATGACGGTACGTGTGACCGTTCGCTCGAAGGACAAGGGAGGCCGGCTCGTCTCCTGGCCGGGCCTGGTCGGACGGATCACGCCGGGTAGCGCCGAGTGGGCCGACGTGGTGCCCACGCTGCACGCGAAGCGGCTGAACGCGCACGACGGCGAAGCGCAGCCGGAGCGCTGGGCCGCGAACTCCGCGGTCTTCCGCATCCAGCCGCAGGGCCAGCCGTTCGAGTCCCCCGGCCGCTACGGCACGGCGTCCGGAGCGGCACCGGTGCCGCCCTCCCCCGCGACGACGCGCTCGCGCCGCTGACGCTGGGTCAGACCGCGACGGCCTCTGCTCAGTGCCCTCCGCCGTGGCTCGCGCGCGCGGACGCCGACGCTGATGCGGACGGCGAACTCGACGGGGTACCCGACGAAGACGGTGACGTCTTCGGCGAGCTAGCCGGTGGCGTGCTCGGGCTCGACGGCGGCACGGCCGGGGCACTCGACGCGGTAGGACTATTACTCCGACTCGGCGACGGAAGCGTTGACGTCGTCAGCGCGCTCGGGCTCAGGCTCGGCAGCACCAGTAGTGCGTTATCGAGCACCTGCCCGGGTAGCGGCGCCTGGACCGCGAGCCGGTCCTCGTAGCCGGTGAAGTCGATCTGCCCCTGGTAGCTGCCCCCGGTCGGCGCGATCCGCAGCAGGTAAGGCTCGCCGTCGGTGGCCACCCAGATCGAGGCTCGGTGACCGTCGCGGCCGGTACCGTCAAGTTGCAGCGCGGGGATGCCGTCGATCTTCATCGCCGGGCCCTTGTCCCACGTCGCGGAGGTCTGGAGCAGCCGGTCGAGCAGGAAGCCGATGCGGGTGTCGTTGCTGAACCCGGCGTAGCGCGGGTCGGCGGTCGGGATCTTCACGTACAGCCCGCCGTAGGCCTTCCCGTCGTCGACCGCGCCCGCCGCGGCCCAGAACGAGGACGGCTCGGCGGTCCACACCTCGTCCTCGACCCGCAGCAGACGGCTGGTCACGCTGCCGGTGGTGATGTCGCCGACCGCGCCGAACGGGGTGAAGACCATGTCGAGCTTGAACGTCCCGGGCACCGTGGCGATCGCCGTGGCCGAAGCGGACGCGGTCGAGTCGTCGCCGTTGGACGAATCCGAACCGGAGTCGGAGTTGGAGCCGTCGCTTTCGCTGTCGCTGCCCGACGTGCTCGTCGCGGACGTCTCGGCCGGGACAGGCACGCCGTTAAGCGTCCCGCTCAGGTGGACCGTCGGCGCGGACGAGGTCGCCTTGATCGTCGTGGTGACGATGGCTTGTGGGTCGAGCGCGTCAATCCCGTTGCCGGTGTAACGCACGCCTGCCGCGGTGATCTCCTGCGGCCGGAACGAGCGATGCGCGGGGTCATCGGCGGAGCAGGAGGTCAATGCCACGGCCACCGCGATGGCGACGCAGGGGCCAAGGACGGCCGAAACCGTTGATATGCGCGCCATTTCGACTTGCCGTCACTTCCGTGTTCGCACGGTTGTCTCTCCGAGTCCGGCAGTGTAGCGAAGGCGAGTTGACGCGACTCGTGGTCTTCCCCCGGATGGAGTGGCGCGGGCTCACACATAACATGGGTGTATGACTGACACCGCGACCACTGTGACCGGTACCGCTGTCGACACCGCCCACTGTCGAGCAGGTGCGTAAGGCACTCGACCGGGTTCAGGACCCGGAGATCCGCCGTCCGATCACCGAACTGGACATGGTCAAATCGGTGGCAGTCGCCCCGGACGGCACCGTTGACGTGGCGATCTACCTGACCGTCTCCGGCTGCCCGCTCAAGGACAAGCTCACCCAGGACATCACCGACGCAGGTCACCGGCCTGGGCGGCGTGAGCACGGTGCGGGTCGAACTCGACGTGATGAGCGACGAGCAGCGCCGGGACCTGCAGACGAAGCTGCGCGGCGGACGCCCTGAACGGGAGATCCCGTTCGCGCAATCCGGGTCGCTGACCCGCGTGTTCGCGGTGGCCTCGGGCAAGGGCGGCGTCGGCAAGTCGTCGGTGACGGTCAACCTGGCCGCGGCGATCGCGGCCAAGGGGCTCAAAGTCGGCGTCGTCGACGCGGACATCTACGGCCACTCGGTGCCGCGGATGCTCGGCGTGACCGACCGTCCGACGCAGGTGCAGGACATGATCATGGCGCCGCTGGCGCACGGCGTGCGGGTCATCTCGATCGGGATGTTCACCCCGGGCAACGAGGCGGTCGTGTGGCGCGGGCCGATGCTGCACCGCGCGCTGCAGCAGTTCCTCGCCGACGTCTACTGGGGCGACCTCGACGTGCTGCTGCTCGACCTGCCGCCCGGCACCGGCGACATCGCGATCTCGGTCGCTCAGCTCGTGCCGAACGCCGAACTGCTCGTGGTGACCACGCCGCAGCAGGCCGCCGCCGAGGTGGCCGAGCGGGCCGGCACCATCGCGCTGCACACCCGGCAGCGGATCGCCGGCGTGGTGGAGAACATGTCCTGGCTGCCGTGCCCGCACTGCGGCGAGAAGGTTGACGTCTTCGGCAGCGGCGGTGGCGAGACGGTCGCCGAGGCGCTGACCCGGGCCACCGGCGCGCAGGTCCCGCTGCTCGGCCAGGTCCCGCTCGACATGCGGCTGCGCGAGGGCGGCGACCGCGGCGAGCCGCTGGTGCTCGCGGACCCGGACGCCCCGGCGGCGCAGGTGCTGCGGGGCATCGCGGACCGGCTCACCACGAAGGCGCGCGGCCTGGTCGGCATGTCGCTGTCCGTTCGCGCCCGCCGGGCTCATGAGCGCCTACACGGCCCTCAAGCCCAACGGCGTGCTGGCGGTCTGGTCGTCCACGCCGGAGCGGACCTTCGCGATGCGCCTGCGCAAGATGGGCTTCGAGGTCGAGGAGGTCCGGGTTTCCTCGTCCTCCCACAACGACCGCCACACGATCTGGCTGGCCGTCAACCGCGCTTAGCGCGCGGGCGGCGTCACGGCGAGGTACACCGTGCTCCAGAGCTGGGCCGCGTTGGACTCATCGGCGTCGCCGCCGACCTGGCCGAAGGGCTGGAGCACCATCTTGCCGTTCAAGGGCTTCCACTCCGCCGCCGAACATCGTGCTCCGTGGCCTTCACCGCCCTCCAAACCGCCGTCTCGGCCCGGCGCAGGGCCGCCGAAGTCCCCTCCGGCAGGTCCTTGCGCTCGAGCTGGCGCTTGAGGCCGGCGGCGGAGAAGCGCCTGCTGCCAGGACCAGACCACCGTCCCGTGATAGGCCGCGCGGCTGAAGCGGGCCGTACGC
>CAVQPP010000463.1:0-9923 GCA_963714445.1 uncultured Actinomycetota bacterium | reverse complement strand
AGGCGCAGATCATGGCCGCCGACTCCAAGGCCCGGCTCGAGGACATCTACCTGCCGTTCAAGCCGAAGCGGCGCACCAAGGCGCAGATCGCCCGGGAAGCAGGGCTCGAACCGCTCGCCGACCTGCTGCTTTCCGACCCGTCGCAGGACCCGCAGACCGCCGCCGCAGAGTACGTCGATGCCGACAAGGGCGTCGCGGACGCGGCGGCCGCGCTCGACGGCGCCCGCTCGATCCTGGTCGAGCGTTTCGCCGAGGACGCCGACCTGATCGGCGAACTGCGCGAGCGGATGTGGGAACGCGGCCGGGTCGTCTCGACCGTGCGCGACGGCAAGCAGGAACCCGGCGCCAAGTTCTCCGACTACTTCGAGTTCGCAGAGCCCTTCACCTCGCTGCCCTCGCACCGAGTACTGGCCCTGCTGCGCGGCGAGAAGGAAGAGGTCCTCGACCTCGTCTTCGAGCCCGAAGAAGCCGACCCGGAAAACCCAACCGCGCGAACCGGCTACGAGGTCCGCATCGCAGCGCGCTTTGATGTCGCTGATCAGGGGCGTCCGGCCGACCGCTGGCTGCTGGACACGGTGCGCTGGGCCTGGCGTACCCGCATCCTGATCAAGCTCGGCGTCGACCTGCGGATGCGGCTGTACCAGGAGGCCGAGGACGAGGCCGTGCGCGTCTTCGCCGCGAACCTGCGTGACCTGCTGCTCGCCGCCCCGGCCGGAACGCGCTCCACGATGGGCCTGGACCCCGGCTTCCGCACCGGCGTGAAGGTCGCGGTCGTGGACTCCACCGGCAAGGTCGTCGCCACCGCCGTGATCTACCCGCACGTGCCGCAGCAGCGCTGGGACGAGTCGATCCACACGCTGGCAACGCTCGCCGCGCAGCACAACGTCGACCTCGTCGCCATCGGCAACGGCACCGCCTCGCGCGAGACCGACAAGCTCGCCGCGGACCTGATCGCCCGGCACCCCGAGCTGAAGCTGACGAAGGCGCTGGTCTCCGAGGCTGGCGCGTCGGTCTACTCAGCTTCCGCATACGCCGCGCGAGAGCTGCCGGACATGGACGTCTCGCTGCGCGGCGCGGTCTCGATCGCGCGCCGGCTGCAAGACCCGCTCGCCGAGCTGGTGAAGATCGACCCGAAGTCGATCGGCGTCGGCCAGTACCAGCACGACATCTCAGAGTTCAAACTCTCCCGCTCGCTCGACGCCGTCGTCGAGGACTGTGTTAACGCGGTCGGCGTGGACGTGAACACCGCCTCGGTGCCGTTGCTGGCTCGGGTATCAGGCATCGGTGACAGCCTCGCCGAGAACATCGTGTCGCACCGCGACACCAACGGCCCGTTCCGCACTCGTGGCGCGCTCAAGAGCGTCGCCAGGCTCGGCCCCAAGGCTTTCGAGCAGTGCGCGGGCTTCCTGCGCATCCCCGGCGGCGACGACCCGCTGGACACTTCGAGCGTGCACCCCGAGTCCTATCCGGTGGTCCGCAGGATCCTCACGTCGACCGGCCAGGAGATCAAGGGTCTGATCGGCAACGCGACCGCGCTGCGCGCCCTCAAGCCGGCCGAATTCGTCGACGACACCTTCGGCGTGCTAACCGTCACCGACATCCTCCGTGAGCTGGAGAAGCCGGGCCGCGACCCGCGCCCCGCCTTCCGCACCGCCGCGTTCAAGGAGGGCGTCGAGAAGCCCTCCGACTTGCAACCGGGCATGCTGCTCGAAGGCGTGGTCACCAACGTCGCGGCCTTCGGCGCGTTCGTCGATGTCGGCGTGCACCAGGACGGGCTCGTGCACGTCTCGGCGATGTCGAAGAACTTCGTGAAAGACCCGCGCGAGGTGGTAAAGCCGGGAGACGTTGTTCGCGTGAAGGTGCTCGACGTCGACCTGCCCCGGCAGCGCATCTCGCTCACCCTGCGCCTAGACGACGAGCCGCAACGCCCGCGTGGTGGTCAAAACCGCGATGGCCAGAATCGGGACGTCCAAAGCCGCGACGGCCAAGGCCGCGGCGGCCAGAATCGCGGCCAGGCCCAGGGCGATCAGAACCGTGATCAAGGCCGTGGCGGTCAGAATCGCGGCCGGGATGACCGGCAGCGGGGCGATCGGGGTCGGGGTGGCGCGAGTGGTGCGAGTGGCGGAGGAGAGCCAGATACTGCGCTGGCTGATGCGCTCAGGCGCGCTGGTTTGGTTAAATGAGCAACCAAGAGCACGAAATCGTAACCACCCGGCAGCACTGCGTATCAGGAAGCGTGGGTACTAACCAGGGGTGACCGATTGGAGGACGCCGGGTCCGGACCGGCCGACGGACCCGCGCGACGAACTCGTCCAGGCCTTGCTGGGACTGCGTTGGGCGCTTCCCCGGACGGATGCGGACGCCCGCGTAGCCCTCGATCAACTCTCGTCCGTGGCTGCCCGGGTCGCGCAACTGGCCGGTGACCAGCCCGGCGACGAGGGACCTTGGGACGGCCAGGTCCAGGCGCTGCTCGCGCAGGCGGGCTTCGCGCTGGACTGGTGGCGCCCCGTGCTCGACGACGTCGACCTCGACTGGACCCTGAATCACCAGGCGCACCTGTCCGCCGACCTCGCTCGAATAGCCTCGGCCGGCGCGCGGATTCTCGACCAGTTCGCGCCCGCCGTCCCGAACCCCGCCGCCGCGCCGCCCAGCGCCGTCACCGAGGGACCGCCGCAGCACACGCACGCGCCCCGGGTGGCCGCCGCGTTCGGCTCGGTGCCCGCGACGGCGATCGTCGATCCACTCGCCAACTCGGGGCGGCACCGCCGCCCGGCCTACGAGTTCGAGTCCTTCGACGCACCCGGCGGCCAGATGTCCGGGCCGTACACCGCGGGGTCGAATTTCACGGCGTCGAATGTCACGGCGTCGAATGTCACCGGGCCGCAGGCGCCCATCGACTTCGAGCAGCAGCCGCATCAGCCCGGCCCCGCGTTCGTGCCGCCCGCGCACTACCCGCCGCAGCACCAGGCACCTCCGCCGCTGCCGGACCAGCTCGAACCCGAACTCGAGCACCTGTTCCGGCCGCAGACGCAGGAGCCGCCCCGCACGGCCACCGGACCGTCCGCCGTATCCGGCGCCGGCGGACCCTCCTCGCCGATCTTCGGTCCGCCGGCGATCCACAGCCCGGCAGGCACCGGACCCGGCATCCCGAAGAGCACGCCGCCACGCGGCGAACAGCTCCCCGGCAACCCGCCGCCCCCGGCCTTCTCGCGCCCGATCGTCTGGGGCGCGGACGAGAACCGGTTCGAGGACGAGGACGACTACGCCCCGATCGTGCGCGGCGAGAAGCGCGGCCCGCACGCCAGCATGGTCATCCAGGCGGTCGGCATCCTCGGCGCGGTCGCGGCGCTGTGCTGGTGGGCGGCGACGAGCCTGCACATCGGCTCCAGCCCGGCCAGCCACCCCGCCCCACCGCCGAGCACGGCCGCGCACGCCGCTGGCAGCCACGCACCGCAGGGTGCCGGCGTGCCTCCCGCGAACACCCACTCGGCCCACCCGGCGACGTCCGCGCCAGCCGTGAAGGTCACCCCGTCCGGCGTCACCCCGGTCACCACGCCGCCGGGGCAGGGGGCACCCCCGCCCCCGAATGCGGCGGATGTGACGGCGCTTCAGGTGCAGTTGCTCGGCGGCAGCCCGGCTGTGCACCAGATCGCGATGATCCTCGCGGTGAACACCAGCGGCACCGGGCACGTCACCGTCACCGTGGACTACTACGGCACGAAGAACGGCGCGAAGACCGACGAACGCACCGCGTCGTGGACGCTAAGCGGCAAGACCGCCTACTCCATCGGCGCGTCCATCCCGACCGACGCGTACTGCGGCGAGACCGTCACCCTCAAGGCCACCTCGGGCGACGCCACCTCGACGCAGACCACGAGCCCCGGCTGCTGAGCCAACGCACCGTCAGAGCGTGCCAACTTCATACCGACACCGCGCGGAACCCGTCGTCGACGACGTCGCCGCCGAGCTCGACCCACCCCGCCTCGGCGGCCGGTCGCGTGTGGATGACCGAGCCGCGTCCCTGCCGGATCGTCAGCGCCCTGCCGAGCTGCTGCGTCAGGTGGATCGCGGCCGAGCCCGTCGCCTCGTCCTCCGGGATGCCGAAGTCGGCGCAGAAGGTCCGGGCACGCACCGATCCGGCCGCCTCGTCGACCCACGCCCAGAACTGATGCCGCCCGCGCTGCGCCAGCGGATCCGACGCATCGACGTCCGGACCCGGCGTCGTCGGCAGCGCCTCCACCTGCGCCGGATCGTCCAGCTGCACGAAATCCCACGGCTGCGCGTCCCCGACCGCGCCCCGAATCCACACCAGGCCGTCCGCCGCCCACGCCGCCACCGGCTCCGACGCGAGGCGAGGCCGCAGCGTCTCGGGCACCTTCCCGGCCCGCTGGCCGAGCACCCACGCGGTGCCGACCGCCGGATGTCCGGCCAGCTTGATCTCGTTGGTCGGCAGGAAGATCCGGTGCGCGGCGGTCGGCTCGTCGTCCACGAACACCGTCTCGCTGAACCCGAGCGCCGCGGTCAGCCGCGTGCCCGTCTCGCTCGACAGCTCCGCGGCGTCGAACACGACGCCTAGCGGGTTGCCGTGGCCGCCCTCGGGATCGGTGAAGACCCGCAGTACCTGAACGTCGAGCGTCGTCGTCATGGCGATCACGGTATCGAATCGCGCTGGACTGAGACCCGCGGAACCGGGCCCTGCGACCGGATCGCGCCAAATACCGTTGCGGTGATGACCTTGCTCGGATTAGCGTGGCGGCACACCGAAAGGAGGTGATCCTGAGTTGAGTAACGCCAGGACGCGTGAGGTGGCTGTCCGCTAGCCGCCCTGCCCGCGATGGAGCGCCCGGCCCTCGGCCGGCCTCCCCCGACAGGTTCGGGCGGCGGGCGAAAAAAAGCAGTCACCCGGCCCGCAGGCTCACCGGCATCGTCCCCGGTGCCCGGCCGGAGCAGAACCCAGGATCCGCCGCCTTGGCGACGGCATTCCCGAGCGAGCTCCGGCAGGGAAGTAGCCTGCGGGTCGCCTGCGTTATCCGGCGCCCGCCTTATCCAGGCCTTCTGTTCTTCAGCTCTTCCTCTAGGCCTTTTCCCAGGTCAAATCGCTTCTTCCGGGTTCATCGGGACCATCGGGGCAATTGAAAGTGCACGGGCTGACTCGTCGTGCCTCATGGTGCGTATAGCTAGTACTGTGTCCCGCGTACAGCCCTTGTTGCGGAGGCGATGACCCTGCACGCGCACGAGCTCGATCCGCGGCGCCCGAACCCGGCGCGGATGTATGACTACTTCCTGGGCGGATACCACAACTTCGAGGCCGACCGGCAGGCAGCAGAGGCTGCCGAGGCCGCGTATCCGGGCGTGCGCGCCGCCGCGCGGGCGAACCGTGACTTTCTGCGCCGTGCCGTGCGTCTACCTGGTCAGTCAGGGCATCGATCAGTTCCTAGACCTGGGCTCCGGCGTACCCACCGCCGGTAACGTGCACGAGATCGCGCAGGCTGTGAACCCGGACGCCCGGGTCGTCTACGTCGACGCCGAGCCCGTCGTGGTGCACGCCAGCGAGGCGCTGCTGACCGGCAACACCGGTGCCGAAATACTGCACGCCGACATCCGTCACGCCGACTCGGTGCTGGCCTCGCGCCCGGTGGAGGCATTGCTCGACCTGACCCGGCCGCTCGGTCTGATGATGGTCTCCGTCTTGCAGTACATCCCGGATACCGACAACCCGGAACGCCTGATCGGCAAGTACCTTAGAGCGCTGCCCGCCGGTAGCTACCTGGCGCTCTCGCACCCGAGCATGGACGGCGCCGGCATTGACGGGAATCACCCGGTCTACAAGGTCTACAACGCCACCACGAGCCCGGTCACCTTACGCGGCCAGGAGCGGATCGCCTCGTGGTTCGATGGTCTTGAACTCGTCGAGCCGGGCGTGGTCACCGTCACGCAGTGGCACTCCGATTCCAGCGACGGTTCGCCCCTGCAGCGGCTGCCCAACTACGCCGGAGTCGCCCGCATCCCCTGAGCTGAACATAACGTTCGTTCGTTTCCCGGGGATGCCTGTGCGCCGCGCGGGTAGAGCATCCTTTATGGCCACGGAAACACGCGAGATCGAATGGAAGTACGACGCGGCTCCCGGGGCGTCGCTGCCAGACCTCAGCGACCTTCCGCGAGTCGAGAACCAATCGGACCCCGATGAACAGGTCCTCGAAGCGACCTACTACGACACGCCGAACTTGGACCTGGCGCAGGCGCACATCACCCTGCGCCGCCGCCTCGGCGGTGACGACGCGGGCTGGCACCTGAAGCTGCCCGAGGCCGACGGCGCGCGTGCCGAGCTGCAGATGCCGCCGGACGAAGGCATGCCCGACGAGTTCGCCCAGCTGCTGACCGCGCGACTGCGGCGACGTCCGGTGCAGCCGGTCGCCCGGATCTCCACGGTCCGGCAGCGGCGCAGGCTGCGGGACAGCGATGGCGCGCTGCTGGCCGAAGTCGTCCTCGACCGCGTTACCGCGAACGCGATGATCGGCGAGCCGGCCGTCGTGCTGCGCTGGAGCGAGGTCGAAGTCGAACTCGGCGCCCAGGGCGACATGCGCTTACTGAAGGCGGCCGACCGCCGATTGCGCGACGGCGGCCTGCACCGCTCGCAGAGCTCCTCGAAGTTGGGCGCTGTCCTCGCCGACCGGATGCCCGCCCAAGCCGACGAACCGACGCTCACGCGCTCGTCGCCTGCGGGGCAGGTAGTGCTGGCGTACCTGCGGGCGCAGGTCGAGCAACTGCTCAGCTGCGACACGATGGTCCGGCGCGACCTGCCGGACTCGGTACACCAGATGCGGGTCGCCTCACGGCGATTGCGCAGCGTGCTACGGAGCTTCCGTTCGCTGCTGCCCGAGGAGCAAACCGAGCCGCTGAACGGTGAATTGCGCTGGCTAGGCGAGGTGTTGGGCGAGGCCCGCGATGGCGAAGTCCTGGCCGAGCATCTGACGGAGAGTCTGGCCGCCATCCCGGTTGAGCTGCGGATGGGGCCGGTCCAAGCCAGGATCACCGGCCACTTCGCGCCTCAGCAGACCGAGGCGCGCAGGGCGCTGCTCGTAGCGCTCGGCTCCGAGCGCTACCTGGCGCTGCTGGAGGCTCTCGACCATCTGATCACCACCCCGCCGCTCACCCCCGCCGCCGAGAAGCGAGCCGACAAGGTCTTGCCATCGCTGGTCTGGAAGGCGTTCCGGCGTACCCGTCGCCGGATGGACGCGGCGGACGGCACCGAGGCAGGTGAATCACAAAACGTCGCGTTGCACGAGGCGCGTAAGGCGGCCAAGCGTGCGCGGTACGCCGCCGAGGTCGTGGCGCCTGCTGTGGGTAAGGACGCGTCGCGTTCCGCGAAGGCGCTCAAGAAGGTCCAGTCGACGCTCGGAGAGCATCAGGACACGGTGATCGCACGCCAAGCCCTACGTGAGCTCGCGATTGCCGCGAACGCCGACAACGAGAGCGAGTTCGCATACGGACTCATGTACGCCATGGCAGCCGAGCACGCCGCGACGACGCGTAAGGCCGGCGCGAAAGCCTGGAAGCGAGCCGCCAAGCGCCGCAGGACCGCCTGGATGCACTGATCTGACCAGCACGCTCCTGATCAACGCACGCTCCTGATCAACCACGCTCCTGATCAACGCAGTCGAATCACTGCATCCACATCACTACAACTCAGATCGGATTAACGGACCGACCCGACTGCCGCGTCGATCAGCGTAACCGCCATCTCGCGGGCAGCCGCCGCGGCGTTCGGGTCGTGGTCCATCCGCGCCGACACGCTCGCGCCGTCGTACAGCAGGTGCAGGTGACGGCCCAGCCGCTCCGGATCCGGCGCGCCCAGCTCCCGTGACAGCCCGACGAACGTGTTTCGCATCCAGCCGCGATAGTCGTCGGCAGCCTCGACGATCGGGCTACCGGCCGGAGCCTCGGCGCTGGCGTTCATGAACGCGCAGCCGTGGTAGGTCGGTCGGGACGTCGTCTCGTGGAGTAGTTCGAAGATCTTGAACACGCGCTCGCGCGGCGACTCGATGCCCGCCAGATTGCGCGTGATGCGCTCCTGCCGGTTCTCGGCCCAGCCGATGAGGTACGCGCGGATCAGCTCGTCCTTGCTGCCGAACGTGCTGTAAAGGCTCGCCTTGGCGACGCCGGCGCGCTCGATCACGCGGTCGATGCCGACGGTGTGCACGCCCTCTTCGTAGAACAGCTCGTGCGCGGCCTCGAGCAACCGCTCACGCGCGGACAGCCGCTTCACGTCGCCGCTGGTCGTCGCCTTCGCCGCGGACTTAGCGCTGCTCGTCGTCACGTCGTCCATAGTCGCAGTTTTCATCATCACCGCGCTCATCTCCGCTGTGTTCACGCCCGCTGTGTTCATGTCCCCGCCCGCATCTGCGCGAGCGAATTCCACCGGGCCATGGCTTGACTATAACAGACAGGTCTGTCTAGTGTTAGGGCGCAGCAGACAGACCTGTCTGGCTGGAAGGAGCAACCGATGCCCACCGCGTCCACAGTGCGCACGAACACCGCGTCCACGAAGACCGCGTCCACGAACACAGCGTCCACGAAGACCGCGTCCACGACTTCGCGCCGAACCCCGACGTGGGGCAACGCTCCCGTGCCGCTCCCGCTCCCGGACGACCCGACGCAGCCTGGCCGGCTCAGACGTCTCCTACCGGACCGCGTCGCGTTCTACCTGCAGGCCTCGATCGTGGTGTCCTTCCTCGCCGCGTCGAGCGCGCCGACCCCGCTCTACCAGCACTACCAGGCCGCCTGGAACTTCTCGCCGATCACCACGACGATCGTCTTCGGCATTTACGCGGTCGTCGTACTGCTCGGCTTGCTGATCGTCGGTTCGCTGTCAGACCACGTCGGCCGCCGGCCGGTACTGATGACGGCGATCGCGCTCCAGATCGTCTCGATGATCATCTTCACCACTGCCGGCAGCGTGTCCGAGCTGTTGGCCGCACGCATCGTCCAGGGCATCGCCACCGGTGGCGCGATCGGCGCTGTCGGCGCCGGAATGCTCGACCTGGACCGCGTAAAGGGCACGATCACCAACGCGGTCGCACCGCCGATCGGCACGGGCACCGGCGCCCTGCTCTCCGGAATCCTGGTCCAGTACCTGCCCGCGCCCGACCACCTGGTCTACCTCGTGCTCATCGGCGTCTTCATCCTGCAGGGCATCGGCATCTATCTGACGCGCGAGACGTCGGCGCGCGAGTCCGGAGCGCTGTCCTCGCTACGGCCGCGAATCAGCGTGCCGAAGGCCGCGCGCAGCCCGATGCTCAAGGTGGTGCCGGTGCTGATCGCGTCGTGGGCACTGGCCGGCTTCTACGCCTCGGTCGGACCCGCGGTCGTCGGAAAGATCGTCGGCTCGCACTCGCCGGTGATAGGCGGTCTGTCGCTGTTCATCCTCGCCGCGAGCGCCGGCGTTACCGTCCTGCTGCTGCGTAACGTGCAGCCCCGCACCCTGATGCTCCTCGGCACCGTGGCACTGATCGTCGGCGTCGGTATCACGCTGATCTCGATGTACGCACTGTCCAGCGCGGTCTTCTTCACCGGCGCGGTTATCGCCGGTGCGGGGTTCGGCGCCGGATTCCAGGGTGCGATCCGCATGGTCGTCCCGCTGGCCGCCCCGCACGAGCGCTCCGGTCTGCTCTCCGCGATCTACGTCGCCTCGTACCTGGCGCTGGGTCTGCCGGCTGTGATCGCCGGCTACCTGGTCGTGCACGGCGGACTGCTGTCGGCCGGACGTGAGTACGGCGCGGCCGTCATGGTCCTCTCCGCGATCGCCCTGCTCGCGGTCGCCCGCGAAAAGCTCCCTGCGCGCGCGTGACGTAGAGCTCTTCGGGCTATCGGTATCGGTTAGTCCGTTAGTCCGTCTATCTGGTCCGCTCCGGCACCTGATCTGG
>CAVQPP010000462.1:0-4533 GCA_963714445.1 uncultured Actinomycetota bacterium | reverse complement strand
TTCCTGCAAGCCAACGGGCATGACCAGCCAGACCCGACCATTCTCACTGGAGACAATGATGTCACCCACCGACGTGGATCGCACTGGGTCAGGTGTGTGCCAGACCACCTCCGGATTGCTCGTCCAGGGGTGGTCAATATGATTGGTGAGCGCAAACACCTGCGCGAGTGAGGCCACGACGTCGGCGACGTGGGTGTAGTATCTGGATCGGTCAGTATACCAGTGCATCGCCGGTGGCAGGTTCATTGCTTCGAGCATATCGTTGGCATGGTAGACGGCATAGGGTTGGGATTCGTTCATCGTTCTTTCCTTTCATCCATTGCTGGACAATGGTGTGCCAAAGCCTTGTAGAGCGGCCACAGGCTCTGTGGGCCGAGCTTGCGCCACCGTTCACTCCAGTCCTTGCCCCACTGATCGTGCGGTGGTGGGCAACGCATGATGGTGAAGCCTGCCTGCCGGAACTCGCCAGCAAGTCGTTCCATCGCTAGCACTCCCCCGTCGTCGGCATCGAGCGCCAGCACCACGCTTTTGACCTGCGGTGCTGTCCGCGTCAGCCACCAGGGGCGAGCGGCAGTCCCCACCAAAGCGATCACGCTGCTCGCTGGCAGCCCTGCCGCAAGGAGAGCCAGGCGATCGAAGCCGCCTTCGACCAGCACCACCCGTTCGGCGCACAGTCCGGACGCGTCAAAGCCGAACCAGCCTGCCGGGCTGGTTTTGAGCCAACGTTTGGGAGCGCCTGGCCGGTCGAGCAAGGCCTTGTGGGCGTTCTCATCCATCCCAGGTTCCCACTGGAGCAGCGTGCGCCCGATAAACCCTTGGCCAGCAGGGGAGCCAAGCGGGAAGATGATGCGGCCACCGCTCAGCCCGCGGGATTGCGGTCACTGCGGCCGGCGCTGCGTCGTGGCCGCGGAGTGGCCAATCGGCCCGGTCTGCGGCACCTGTTACCGATACATCCGCACGCACCCTGGCCTCTGCCCCGGGTGCAGCCAGCTAGCTGCCCTGGTCGGCACTGACGACGACGGCCGGCCGGTCTGCGGGCCGTGCGCCAGCTGGTCCGGCCCGTCGTTCGCCTGCCAGAGCTGCGGCGCCCCGGACATGCTCGAAAACGGGCGCTGCACCCGGTGCGTGCTGGCCGCCGTCACCAGCGACCTGCTCACCCTCGCTGGGCCGCAAGTCCGCGGGCAGCTCACTCAGCTGACCGCCGCCCTGCTGGCCGCCCGCCGACCGCGATCGGCGCTGTGGTGGCTGCGCACCTCCGGCGGCGGACAGATCCTGGCCCGCCTCGCCGCCGGCCAGGAGCCGATCAGCCACGCCCTGCTCGACCAGCTGCCACCCTCCCACAACTGCACTATCCTCCGCGACCGGCTTGTCGTCGCCGGCGTCCTGCCCGAGCGGCAGGAATACCTGGACCGGATCCCGGCCTGGACCAGCCAGCTGGTGACCGGCAAACCCGCCGATCATGCCCGGATGATCCGCGCCTATGCCCAGTGGGACGCGCTCCGCCGGGCCCGGCGCACCTCCCGGCCCACCCCCGGGCAGGCCCAGACCGTCCGCACTAAGATCCGGGCGCGTCAGCGTTCCTGGACTGGCTCACTGCTCACGACGGGCAACTCGCCATCCTCACCCAGCCCGGCCTGGACACCTGGATCACCAGCCAGCGTCCCGACGAGCGGGCGGCGCTGCGCCCATTTCTGTCCTGGGCCCAGCAGCGGCGCCTATGCGAGCGCGGACTGGCCATCCCGGGCCCCGCACAGAACCCGACATCGGGCTGGACGGCGACCTGCGATGGCAGCAGCTCCGCATCTGCCTCACCGACGGCGCTATCCCGCTGGCCGCCCGTGCATCCGGTGCCGTGGCCCTGCTTTACGGCGCTGCGCTCAGCCACATCCTCCTGCTACACGTCAGCGACCTGCTCACCATCAGCGGACGGTGTCACCTGCGGCTCGGCCAGCACCCGGTCCTGGTGCCACCAGCCCTTGCCCGGCTGCTGCGCGAGCAGGCCGCCACGGCGGCCACCCAGCCCGGCTCTCCCGAGGCCGGCCGTGGTTGTTCCCCGGCCAGCCCGGGCTCCGGCCCATCACCTCGGCCGCCATCCTCACCCGCCTCAACCGGCGCGGTATCCATATCCGTGCCGGCCGCACCGCCGCGCTCATCGACCTGGCCTGCGAGCTGCCCCCGCCGTCCTGGCCAGCCTGCTCGGCCTGGCCCCCACCACCGCCGAACGGTGGAGCCGCCGAATCGCCAGCGACTGGGCCACCTACCTGCACGCCCGCAACAGCCTGCGCAGCTAACACCACCCAGGCCAGTTACGAGCCTGCTGCGGCCGGAGACCGGCCTGGCCTATGAGCGCGATTCCCGGCGCCTCAGCCTGCAGTACACGCCATACGGGATGAACAGGGCACCCAGGGAGATGGCCGCAGTGACCCACCCATGCCCGAGACCGGCGAGCGCCAGGGCCATGTGGGCCGCGGCCACGCAGGCAATGCCCATCAGGATGAGGATCGAGGTCACGACCGCCGCGGCGACCGATGAGCGCTCCGAGCACTGCGCGATGAACTTGATGACCCCAGCCTGCCAGGGGGCATGGGCTTCCACTTCCACGTGCATCTGGGGATCGGCCCGGAGCGGATCCGGGTCACCCTCCAGCTTCGTAAGGTCGGTGACCTTGCCGGTCTTTGCCATGAACAGGACTGCTTTCTGCTGGCTCGGGGGCTTCCGTGCCTGGGCCGGGGGTTGGCCAGCCGGAGAGCCACTAGCGGGGGGTGACGCCGGGCAGTGTCAAGCGGAGCCCGGTGCAGCAAGAGTCAGAGTACAGCAGACCTGCGGCAGCTGCCATGCCGACACGCGCATAAACTTCATACATCGACATCATGATGCGAGCTATGTAAGTTGACAACTGTCAACCGGGATGCGCATACTAGCAGAGCATCGATGCCATAGAGAAGACGACAACACGCGTCCCCTCGACCCCGCCCACCTAGCGACGAACAACATGGCGACGGCCCCTGCGGCAACAGGAGCCGCCGCCCCCCGGCCGAGGCACCCCTGCTGGCACAGGGTGCCATGACCGCGCTCGGCGTTGCCTCTCTGTGGTGGTCCCTAAGGAAGGCATCCCTTGCATGGCCGCATCAACTCGTCTCCCCGACCCACCCACGTCCTCTGCTGCCGCGAGCGCTGGAATGCACGGCCGCGGCTCCGGTTCCGGCGGTTCGCTTGAGCGGGTCACGGTCAACCTCACACCCCGCAGTTCCAAGGCACTGGAGGAAGTAGTCGGGCTTACCGGCGACAGCAAGACCGACAGCATCAACCGTGCGATCCAGATCTACGCCTACATCGAGCGATAGTCTGCACTCCGGCGGGTCGATCTTCGTTCGCGAGACCCCCGACCAAGAGCCAGAGCGGTTGAAGATCTTCTAGGCATCTGTGGCGACGAGCCCCACGCGGACCGCGTGGGGCTCGTCGCCCCTCACAGGTCCGCCCACGATGACATCACCCAGGGCCCCATATCAGGCTGAAGCCACCTTCACGCCCTGGATCCCAACCCCGCGGCCAGCCCACACGAGGACCGAATAACACCGCATTCGAATACTGGGTCTCCGCCAGTTAAGGAGGAATTAGGGCCGGGGAACTAGGCGGGTTTGCGGCCTAGGTCGTAGACGAAACTCACGTCCTCGGAGAAAGCATCGCCCACGCTGTGCGGGCCTAGGCTGGCCGCGAGGTCGGCGTCGAATGATGCAGCATGATCGCCGAGTACCGAGGCCGGAAGGAAAGATGTTGACCGGATATACCCGGCCAGCTCAGGCAGGCTCCAGCGATGCTCAGCGGTGAACTCATGGTGTCCAGCCACCGCGAACCCGGCGTCGGACAGTACCTCTAGATCGGGCCGATGCTTCTGCGGCAGGTCCCAGCCCGCAGGAATTCTGTGCTCGGCACCGAGGGCCGCCTTCCACCTGTCCAGGGTGGCCGCGAGCGTTCGTTGCCAATCCTGCTCACCTTCCCATGGGACGGAAGACCAGCACACCGCCAGGCACCCGCCCAGTCGGGAGCCATCCGTGGATCCGGCCAGCGACCAGATCGCGGCTGAGCCGGTGAAAACGCGTTACCGATGACGGCCAGTTCGAAGTACCCGGGCTCAGCGTCGAGGGTCTCGGCATCCGACACGATCGGCCGGACATCCCCAGCGCCCTGAGCGGCGGCCTTGGCCCGGACCACTTCCACCATGTCCGGTTCCTGGTCCACGGCCCACACCTGGCGGAACCAGTGGCGCAGCGGGAAGGCTAGCTGACCCGTCCCGCAGGCCAGATCCAGCAAGCGCCCGCGCCCCGAGACCCCGGCACGCCGGACCAGGTCTGTGAGCATCGCTTCCGGGTACGGCAGCCGGTATCGGTCGTAGTGCCCGGCGGTCCCCCGGAACAGATCCGCCGCGAACCGCACCCCGTCGTCCACAAGACTCAGCCTTCCCGGACCCGGCAAGCCCGCAACTGAACGAATACCACCCGGTTCGAATACTGTCTCTCCGCCAGTTTTTTAGCA
>CAVQPP010000461.1:0-5275 GCA_963714445.1 uncultured Actinomycetota bacterium | reverse complement strand
CCAGCGGGGTGAGTCCTAGCTGCTTGGCCTTGGTGTCGGACATGACGACTACGGCCGCAGCGCCGTCGTTGAGGGGGCAACAGTTGCCTGCGGTCACCCTGCCGTCGGGGCGGAAGACCGGCTTCAGCGCCTCGACGCCTTCCATCGTCACGCCTGGGCGCGGGCCGTCGTCCTTCGCCACGACGGTGCCGTCGGGCAGGGCGACCGGGGTGATCTCGCGTTGCCAGAAGCCGTCGGCGATCGCCTTCTCGGCTAGATTCTGCGAACGCACGCCGAACTCGTCTTGGTCGCGGCGGGTGACTCCCTTGATCTGCGCGAGGTTTTCGGCGGTCTGGCCCATGGCGATGTAGACGTCTGGGAGCGTGCCGTCGTCAGCGTCAGCGTCACGGGGGTCGGTCCACGTGGGGGCGCCGGCCTCGGCACGCTGTGCGGTCCGCGCTCGGGCGTCATCGAATCGCGGGTTCTCGGTGTTGGGCAGATCGGAGCTGCCGAGGGCGTAGCTGGAGACACTTTCGACGCCGGCCGAGATGAACACGTCGCCTTCGCCGGATCGGATCGCGTGCATCGCCATGCGGGTCGTCTGGAGGGACGAGGAGCAGTAGCGGGTGATGGTCGTGCCGGGGAGGAAGTCGTAGCCGAGCAGGACGGCGACCACGCGGCCCATGTTGAATCCGGACGGGCCGCCGGGTAGGCCGCAGCCGAGCATCAGGTCGTCGATGTCGTGTGGGTCGAGCTGCGGAACCTTGTCGAGTGCGGCGCGCACGGCGGTGACGGCTAGGTCGTCGGGACGCAGGTCCTTGAGCGAGCCCTTGACCGCGCGGCCGATCGGCGTGCGAGCGGTGGCGACGATTACTGCCTCAGGCATGGGTAGCTCCTAGCTCCATCGTGCGACGACTTCGTCTGGAGAAGACGCTACCGGATAAGTTACTGACGGGTAAGGGTGGAGGGGGTGAGGGTCGTGAGCGGGGGAACGGTGGGGGCGGTAGGGAGTGGGGCGGTGGGGATGGAAGGCGCGGCGGGTGAGGGGGATGACGGCGCGTCGGGTGTGGGGGTGTGGGGGTGGGGTCGGGTGTGGGGGTGGCGCGGTTGATCTGCCAGACGGCGGCGGCTAGGGCGGGGAGCACGGCTGCGGCGGCGGTGGCGTAGCCCTCGGCGGAAGGGTGGAAACGGTCGGGGCCGAACAGTTCCGCGCGGGCGGCGAACTCGCGGCCTAGGAGCGCGCCTATTGGGACTGAGCGGCCGCCTGCCTCGTGGACAGCGCGCGCTTGCAGGGCGGCTAGGCGACGGCTCCAGCGGCGGGCTAGCCAGCGCAGCGGGACCTGGATCGGGCGGATGGTGCCCAGATCGGGGCACGTACCGACGACGACCTCGCAGCCTACGGCGCGCAGCCTCACAACCGCATCGCCTAGGTGCTGGGCCGCTTCGGTGAACGACGCGCGGTTCGTTACGTCGTTCGCGCCGATCATGATCGTGGCTACCTGCGGTGCGTTTTCCGGGCCATCGGCTAGGAGATCGTCGACCTGCTCGTAGAGCTCGTCGGACTCGGCGCCTACGCGGGCGACGTTCGCCAGGAGCAGCGGGCGGCCGGAGTGTGCGGCTAGGGCTGCGGCTAGTAGGGCGCCTGGGGTTTGGTCGGCGTGCTCTACGCCGTAGCCGGCTGCGGTGGAGTCGCCGAGCATGGCGAAGCGGAGGGGGCGCTCGGGACGGTCGTCGTATTCGGGATGCTCGTCGTAATTGTGGTCGTGGCCGTCGCGTTGAGGCTGGGTCGCTGGATGTATGCGGGGTGGGTCGGCGGTTATGCGGCTCGCGCTGCTGCGTGGTCGGCGGGCTAGGTGCTCGCCGAACAGGCCGTCGGCCCGTGGCGGGGCATCTACCGTGTGCCCGATCGCTCGCCGTGCCAGCTTCGCCTCGGCTACTACCAGGCCGATCGATGCACCCGTCAGCACCGTCAGCCCGCCCCCGCCGAATGCTGCGGCGGCCACCACCCGTTTTGTGCTCAACACCGCCATCTTCGTGCCCTCCTGCTTGAACCTGGCTCTCCCCGCCCCCGGGTGATCCAAGTAAGGCCCAGTACAAGACGATACCGGCTACAGGTGACCACCCGGCGGATTTCCGCTCGACAGCACCTAACCTGGTGGCATCGTTCTGCTCTTGATCCCTAAACGCGCCCAAAAGGCGCCACGTTTCGAAAGGCACCCGATGCGCTACGTCGAATCGGTCGTCGACTTGGTCGGCAACACGCCGCTGGTCAAGCTCAACTCGGTCAGTCAAGGCCTCGCCGCCACAGTCCTGGCGAAGGTCGAGTATGTGAACCCTGGTGGATCGGTCAAGGACCGGATCGCGCTGCGGATGATCGAGGCGGCCGAGGCTTCAGGCGAGCTGAAGCCGGGCGGCACGATCGTCGAACCGACCAGCGGCAACACCGGCGTCGGGCTGGCGATGGTGGCGCAGCGCAAGGGCTACCGGTGCGTGTTCGTCTGCCCGGACAAGGTCTCGCAGGACAAGATCAACGTGCTGCGCGCGTACGGGGCGGAGGTTGTGGTCTGCCCGACCGCCGTCGCGCCGGAACATCCGGATTCTTACTACAACGTGTCGGATCGGCTGGTTCGCGAGATCCCGAACGCGTGGAAGCCGGACCAGTACTCGAATCCGAACAACCCCTTGTCGCACTATCACTCGACCGGCCCAGAGGTTTGGGAGCAGACGGGGGGACGCGTTAGTGCGTTCGTGGCAGGCGTGGGTACCGGCGGGACGATCAGCGGGACCGGACGGTACCTCAAAGAGGTGTCCGACGGACGGGTGAAGATCATCGGGGCCGACCCGGAGGGATCGGTGTACTCGGGCGGGAGCGGACGGCCGTATCTCGTTGAGGGTGTCGGCGAGGACTTCTGGCCGGAGTGCTACGACCGGACGGTGACGGATGAAGTCATCGCGGTATCGGATAAGGACTCGTTCGTTATGACGCGGCGGCTTGCCCGTGAGGAGGGGCTGCTGGTCGGCGGTTCGTGCGGGATGGCTGTGGTCGCGGCGCTGCGTTACGCACAGCGGTTGACGGCAGATGACGTTGTCGTTGTGATCCTGCCGGACTCGGGGCGTGGGTATCTGTCGAAGATCTTTAATGATGATTGGATGGCGGACTACGGGTTTCTGACGCCGGCGTCGCAGGAGGCTGCGGTCGCCGATGTGTTGGCGCGTAAGGGCGAAACGCTGCCGGACCTGATCCACATGCACCCGAACGAGACCGTCGGCCAGGCGATCGAGACGCTGCGCGAGTACGGCGTCAGTCAGATGCCGCTGGTCAAGGAGGAGCCGCCGGTGATGGCCGCCGAGATCGTGGGGTCGATCGTGGAGCGGGATCTGCTGGAGGCGCTGTTCACCGGGAAGGCGGACCTTAGCGATTCGCTCGAGGATCACAAGTCTGCGCCGCTGCCGCAGGTGGGGTCGGGTGAGCCGATTAGTGCGCTGATGTCGGTGCTGGAGAAGGCGGACGCGGCGGTCGTGTTGGTGGACGGGAAGCCGCGCACCGTCGTGTCGCGGCAGGATCTGCTGGCTTACCTGGCGGCGGGGAGTGCGGGAGGAGCGGGGAGCGCGAGCTGAGGCGGGGCGCGGGGAATGAAGGGGCGGGGCGGGCTTGGCGCGATTACGCGTCGGGGATCGCGCCGCGTCCGGTGCGGATGATGAGGATCGGGCGGTTTGAGGCGACCCAGTAGGCCTCGAAAGCGTTGAGCGCGAGCATTAGCGCGACTAGGGCGGAGAGGGTCGCGATCGCCGGAGTGAACGGGCCGATGGCTGCTAGCGCTCCGGCGATTAGGCCGGCGACGAGGCGTGCCACTCCCATCCCGCCGAACATACGCGCGCGGGTGTAGCAGAAGGTGAGTACGTAAAGCGCCGTTCCCGTGGCGAGGAAGTACGCGTGTACGCCGGTGGGATGGTCTAGGGGAGCGCGCACTGCCTGGGATAGGCCGGCGGCGATAAGGATCAGGCCGGTGATCATCGCTAGGTGGCCGTGGCTGAAGACGGAACGCACTAGACCTCCCTGGACGCGCGCCTCGCGTAGCGCGTGCTCCATGGCTGAAACGCCGAAGTAGAAGTACGTCCACCACAGCGTGCAGGCGAATACGAACGCGACGGCGAGTGTGGTCAGCGCCGTTCCGCTTAGCCCTTCGCGTGATTCCTGCACGCCGACGCCGACGAGCACTTCGCCCAGCGCGATCAGCACGAAGAGGCCGAAGCGCTCCGGGAGGTGCGAGGCGTCGAAGCGTAGGTCGTCTAGGCGGTGGCGGAGGATTGTTGGGGTGGTCAGCTCGATGGCCGCGGCTAGCAACCAGATCCAGCCCCGAGCCGGGAGTGCGGTGAACGAGCCGATGACGATCAGCGGGGCGCTGACCGTGATCGAGACCATGTACGGATTGAGCTTGTCGTGGAAGAAGCCGCGCCGCCACATCGCCCAGCCGAGAAGCAGCCTGATCGCGAGGTAGGCGAAGGCGAACACCTCGCCGCGTTGGCCGTAGGCATCCGGGACCGTGATCGACATGATGAACGCGCCGAGGCCGAGCGCGAAGACCCTCAGGTACTGGCTGGCGGTTACCAGCTCGACCCCGTTGTACAGGATCGAGACCCCGACCCACGCCCACCAGAACGGCACGAAGAGCACCAGCGCACGCCCGACCGCGACCGCCGAGCTGGCGTTCTGCGCGGCGGCGGCGACCTGCGTGACCGCGAATACGAAGACCAGGTCGAAGAACAGCTCGGCCCAGCTGACCCGTTGGCCGTGCAGGTTGACGACCGGTCCCGTGTCGCTCGGCGCGAACTCGGATCGGGCGCCGACGACTGGCGAACCTCGCTCACCAGCGAAGATTAACGCACGTGGGGTGGGTTAGGGCAGCGAGCGACGCGTGACAGGCACTGTCGGCGGCGTGGGACAGTCGGCATCGTTTCATGGGAAACAGTGCCCTGAAGACTCGACTTCGTCGCGGAAGTGGTTCCACCCAACGTACTTATCAGTAACCTGCACCTAACGCGGACACCGGACGGTGTACCGCGCGACTTCAGGAGGAGACAGCGGTGGACCAACGGCGATTCGTCGCGCTTACCGGCATAGTCGGCGTACTCGTGGCCACGCTTGCGGTAGGCGGCCCTGCAGCGGCCGCGCAGACCACGGGCAACGCGAGTACGAGTACCGTCAGCGCGGCGAACAGCGCTACCGATCACGGCGGGGACTGGAACCGGCATCCCGAACGGTTCGATTACTACCTCGCGCTCGGCGACTCGCTCG
>CAVQPP010000460.1:0-47596 GCA_963714445.1 uncultured Actinomycetota bacterium | reverse complement strand
GACCTTTGCACCCCTCGCCGCAGCGACTCTTTCCGAGACTGGGCGAGGACATGAATGGGATCACGCAATTCACCATCGGAACCGAGGTCTCGTGTAGCGACGGGGTCTGCGGGAAGCTGACCCGCGTGGTCGTCGACCCCGTCGCCCGCACGCTGACTCATCTGGTGGTCGAGCCCGGGCATCGGCGCGGTTCGGGTCGTCTTGTGCCCCTGGGCCTGGTGGACGCGAGCTCGGGGCAGATCCGGCTGCGGTGCACCACGGCCCGGTTCGTAACGCTCGAAACCGCTGAAGAAACGCAGTTCTTGCCGGCGGCGCCGGGCCAGTGGGGTTATGGGCAGCGGCAGATGCTCGTCTGGCCGTACTACGGGCTGGGCCTGGGCGGGAGCATGGGAATGGGCACCGGCGGGGTGGACATGGGCAGGGGAGGCACGGCCATGGCCGCCGCCCCGCGGAACATCGTGTACGACCGGGTGCCGCTGGGTGAGGTGGAGGTGCGTCGCGGTGAACACGTGCATGCCACGGACGGCATGATCGGCCGGGTCAGGGGACTGGTGATCGACCCCGATGATCGCCACGTGACCCACGTGTTGCTTGACGAGGGCCACCTGTGGGGCCACAAGCGAGTCGCCATCCCGATCGGCGTGGTCGCGGACGTCCACAACGGTGTACGGCTCACGCTCGACAAGGACCAGGTACGCGACCTCCCGCTGGTCGACCTTGATGACCAGTAGCAGAAAGGCACGCGGTGAACGAGTCAAGATCTGGGAGTCACGAGGAGCAGGCCATCGGCCGGCTGCGGCAACGGCTCCAGGCCGTCTACGGTGAGCGCAGCGCCACCGAGGTGCAAGGCACCGTGGACCGCGCGGTACGTCGCTTCACCTCCGCGCGCATCCGCGACTACGTCCCGCTGCTCGTCGAGCGCATCTCCCGCGACGAGCTGAGCAATCGCAGTCCGGCCAGATGAAGCCCGCAACTGTGTGGACGCGCGCCACGGGATGGCGCCGGCCATGACCGAGACGACCCCGGCTCAGCCGCCCGCGCACGCTGAAGGCACGGAAGTCGTCCACCTGTCCGAATTGTTGCGTCGGCCGACGCAGCGTGCGCCGGTGAGCCGCTGGACAGCAGGGCCCAGGACGACCCGTTCAACTTGCTACTGTCCACCCCAGGCCGCGCATGCCGCCCGTTGATCCTGTCGAGCCGGAACCAGTTGGCCGGCACCGACCGGATCGAGGCAGAACACGACTATCAGGTCAACCAACGTGTGCTTACCTACCTGATCGCCTGGCACCGTGACACACACGCGGCCCGTACTGCCGCTGTATCGAGGAGATCGGGACCTACGCTGAGGCAACGCTTACCGGCCCGGCACGCGGTTTGGCGTCCCGACCGAATCCGGCGCCCTTCGCCGCCGGGCCTGTGCACATCGAGTAGGCCGCCGAGTAAGGACAGCCGGTCGGGCCCCGCAGCAGCACGGTAGAGGTAGGCGGTGTCACCCTATGGTCAGCGATCGGATAGCTGCGGTCCTGGCGCTGCTGGACGGCGACCGAGAGCGCGGCGCGAACCTGCCGCAGGCGGTGGTCGTCGAGGCCGCCGCCGTGTTGGGGGTCGACGGGATCCGCGCCGGGCTGGGCACCGGGCCCACGGGCCCGGTGTTGGCCTGGGGACAGGAGACGGTCAGCGCCGAGTTGGAGGAACTGCAGTTCACTCTCGGCCAGGGCCCCGGCATTGACGCCGCCGCCGGGGCGCCAGTCCTGGTCGCCGACCTGGCCGCAGAGGCGGCCCGCCGGCCGGTGTTCGTCCCTGCCGCCACTGGATTGGGGGTGCGCGCGGTCTTCGCGTTGCCGCTGCGGATCGGGGCGATCGGCGTCGGCACTCTGCTGGCCCACCGCACCATCCCCGGGCCGCTGGTCGACGGCGCTCTCACGGATGCCTTCGCCCTGGCTGGCGCGATCACCCTGCTGCTGGTGCACCGACAGTCCACTGGGACCGGCCGTGCCGGCCAGCCGCCGACGGTCCGCAACCGGGCTGGGCGCCTCCCGCGACCTACCGGGCCGAGGTCCACCAGGCCACGGGGATGATCAGTGTGCAGCTCGGGGTGAACCTGGCTGAGGCCCTGGTGCGGCTTCGCGCGCACGCCTACGCCGACGGCCGCCCGATCGCGGAGGTCGCGGCCGACGTGGTGACCCGCCGCCTGCGATTCGACGACCAGCACCGGTAACAGAACCGTGGGTGGCTTGGCGCTGCTCGAGCCGCGCTGAGGAGCCTATCGTGGGGGCGTGACTGTGACCCGTGAAGAGCAGTTGGTCGAGGCGTTCGTTGAGGCGGCCGATACTCTGGTCGATGATTTCGATGTGATCGAGTTCCTGCATGTGGTGGCGGGGCGGTGTGTGCAGCTGCTGGGGGTGGATGCGGCGGGGTTGATGCTGGCGGACCGGTTCGGGCAGTTGCATGCCACTGCCGCGTCCACGGAGAGCGCGCGTTTGCTGGAGTTGTTCGAGCTGCAGGCTGACGCGGGGCCTTGTATGGATGCCTTCCGTACCGGTGTGCGGGTGGTCAACGTGGATCTGGGTGCGAGCCGGGAGCGCTGGCCCCGGTTCGCCGAGGCCGCCCAGGCCGCCGGTTTCGTCTCGGTGCACGCTTTGCCGTTGCGGCTGCGTGCCACGATTATCGGGGCGTTGAACTTGTTCGTCGCCGGTCCCGGTACTCTCAGCGATGCCGATGTGCGTGCTGGGCAGGCGCTGGCGGATATGGCTACGATCGGGATCCTGGCTCAGCGCAGCGTGCAGCAGGCTGAGTTGCTCGCGACGCAGCTTCAGCGGGCGCTGAGTAGCCGGGTGACTATCGAGCAGGCCAAGGGTGTGCTTGCCGAACGTCGGCGTATCACCGTGGATGAGGCGTTCGCGCTGCTGCGCGTGTATGCCCGCGGCCACAACCTGCACCTGTCCGATCTCGCCCGGCAAGTTGCCGACGGCACCAGCATCGCCACCGACCTGCTCTGCGGGCCACAGCACGACGCTGTGCCCGCTCGGCAGCCGGAACCGAACTGATCGCCGCGCGACATCCACAACCACACCGACCCGCACGCCAGACCGGCCAGCGCCTGGCTCGACCCGACGTCAGCACCCTGCCGTGCCGGACCATCAACCCGTCCGCGAAGAGCTGGTCAGGCCGGATCGGGGGGCCTGTATCACCGCTTTGACGACATCGGCGCCGTTGACCATTCCGGGATGCCGGCTGGGAAATGTCTTCGGTACTTTAGATGGTAATCCTCGCGCACTGATCCGTTCACGCCGCGCCCGGGTGCTCAACGCTGAGGGCACGACTTGGAGTGCGGTGAGATGGGCCACACCGGCATGCGTCGGCGCGTATCGGCGACGGGACCGCGGACCGCGCCTACATCCGGCCCGGGTACGTCCCGGTCCCAGCGCGGCAAACGCAGCCCCGATTCAATCCTCCCGCGACCGTCGCGTTGCAGTAGCGGATGGAGATCGGGTCGTGTCGGCTGTAAGGATGTCCGCACGTGCACAGGTCGGCCGGGGGCGGTTGTTCGGCGGGATTGGCCCGAATGCTCACGGTCGTCGCGGCCATGTGGTCGTTCACTGAAAGAGGCATGACACTCACTGTCTGAGACATGGAGGTTGGAAGCGTGGCGAGGGGGCGTGAGGTCCAGACAAGTCCCGGCGCGCTGACTGCTTCGAGTGTTTCACGGATCGAAGGCGCCAGAAGACAGTGCGCGGCCGGCGCGGTTTGGGTGCGAGCCGGCCAACCCGGCGCGACTGCGGGCTGTCGGCTGCATGCCAGCTGTCTACGACTCCAGCTTGCCATTGCTGCCCGGGGTGCCTGCTCGTCCGTGTTCGGGGCGGTAGAGCTGCGATGCGTCGGGTGTGATGTCTGGATTCTGCGGCGGCGCTGTCGGGGCGGAGGCTGCGTGGTCGTCGCGGCGGCGTCTGCGCACGACCCTGCGCAGCTGGAGGATGCGTGTACTGCCAACTGCGAGGGTGAGCAGGCAGCCGGCCACGGCGGCGGCCAGCAGCGCGACCGCGAGGGGGAAGCGGCCGTGCAGGGAGAAGAAGGAGATCTTCGTCGCGCCGGCGTTCTGCGCGAGGAAGACGATGAGGGCGACCAGGACGAGGGCCGCGATACAGGTCAGCACCCAGGTGGTCCCGGCTCTGGTACGCGGGGGCGTGTGGACGGGCGCGGAGATCTCGGGTACTGCTGGCGCGGTGGGCGTCGTGTTCGGCATCGCCGGCGAAGGCGGGGGGATTTGGGAACGGCGGTGGAGCTTCAGCATGGGGTCCTCTAGATTCTTTGGCAGGTTCGCCGCGTGTGCCCGGTGTCGGTCATCGCACAGGTCCTCGATGGTGCGACCGGTGCCACACCGGTTGCGATGCGGGCGGGCGCGTCCCGCCGGGGCGGCGTCGTTGCTGGTCGAACCGGGTGGCGACCGGCCAGTGCACGTCCCGCGCCCAGCCCAGGCGTTCGAACAGCCGGATCAGCGCCGCGGACGGGTCGATCTGCCAGCGATCGACGCCGTGGCGCGCGCAGGCCGGATCGCAGTGGTGCGTGTTGTGCCAGCTCTCGCCGAGGGAGAGCAGTGCGAGCGGCCACAGGTTGGTGGCCCGGTCGTGCCGGCGGGTGGTGTAGGGGCGCTGGCCCAGCAGGTGGCATAGGGAGTTCACGCTCCAGGTGACGTGCTGGAGCAGGAATACGCGCACCAGCCCTGCCCACAGCAGCGCGCTGAACGCGCCGCCCAGGCTTCCCCCGATCGCGAAGCCTGCCAGCGCGGGCAAGGCGAGGGAGAGCACGCACAGGAGCGGGAACGCGCTGCTGATACGCCGCATGACCGGGTCCGCGACGAGGTCCGGTGCATAATGCTCGGCGCTGGTCGCCTCGGTGCTGAACAGCCAGCCGATGTGGGCGTGGGCGGCGCCGCGCAGTTGGCCGACCGCGCCGGTGCCGTAGCGATAGGGAGAGTGCGGGTCGCCGGGACGGTCGGCGAAGGCATGATGGCGCCGGTGGATGGCGACCCAGCCGATAACCTGACCCTGGAAGCTCATCGAACCGGCGATCGCGAGCGCGGCGCGTAGCGCGGGGCGCGCCGTGTAACTGCGGTGGGTCAGGCAGCGGTGAAACCCCGCGGTGACCCCGAACCCGGTCAGCAGGTAGAAGAACGCCGCCAACCCCAGATCCGCGGCACCGAGCCCACGGCCCCATTGTGTCCAGATCGCCGCGCCGAGCCCGATGAACGGACCGAGCACGATCACGCCGGTCACCGAAATCCGCACGGCGCGCTGCGCGTCCATCGACTCAGAAACGTCAACGTCGGGAAAGCGGTCCGCACCATTGTAGGGAGCCGTCACCACGGATTTGCCTCGCAAAACGGATAAGCAGCGAGGCGGGGATCGGGACTGGCGTGTGGTCTAGACCTGATCGAAACTCGGTCGACTGCGTGAAGGGTGCCCAAGCTCCAGTATGCGCTTGTTGCGACACCGGCGACACCACGGGTTTGAACACCCATATGCGAAATGCCGTCAGCAGCTTGAGGGCGCTTTCCCGATCGGCTCTGGACGGGACATCAGCCGCCGGTTCTCCCCCTCACCCGGTGCGGCGCATTCGGCCGAGCAGGCCGGGGATGGGCACTGTCGCGAAGGCGATCGCGGTGTCGCTGGTGCCGTAGGGGATAACGAGAGTGTCCTGATGGCGCATCGCTCCGCACGAGTAGACGACGTTGGGGACGTAGCCGTCGCTTTCCTGCGGCGTGGCCGCGATCAGCGGTTCGGGCAGGGTTGCGACGACCTGTTCGGGGTGCTCCAGGTCGAGCAGGATGGCGCCGATGCGGTAGGTGCGCATCGGGCCGACCCCGTGGGTGAGCACGAGCCAGCCCTGCTCGATCTCGATCGGGGATCCGCAGTTGCCGACCTGGGTCAGCTCCCAGGCTCGGCTCGGGGTGTGCACGGTGGCGCCGACGCTCCAGGTCTGGTTGTCCGGGAGGTGGCGATGCTCGTGCTCTCCCGGTCCCAGCGCGAGAGCGCCATGTACGTACCAGCGATCGGTGCGGGGAAGAACGCCATGCCCTTGTTCACCGCAGCCGGGCCGGTGAGTTGGGTGATCTGGAAGGTGCGGAAGTCGGTGGTGTGCAGACGCTGCGGGGTGACCGAGGCGCCGTCGAACGCGGTGTACGTCGCATAGTAGGAGGCGGCGCCGTGCTCGTCGGTGAAGCGTACGAACCGGGCGTCCTCCATGCCGTGCCGCTCGGTCGGCGCCGCTGGCCACAGGATGCGTTCGCTCAGCGCGGTGTCAGCTGAGAATTCGAGGTCGTAGGCCGACGCCGCGATCCAGCGGATGCGTTCGATGGTGCGGTGGGTTCCCTGGCGCGCGGTCAGCTGCTCGGGCAGGCTCTCCAGCGTACGTTCGAGCTCTGCCGCGGCGAAGCGGTCGGGAAGGTGCCGGTGCAGGAACGCCGCGACCTCGTCGTCGCCACTGGTGGCGGACAGCATGGCCTCGAATTGACGCAGGGTGTACTGCGGCGGGCGGGTGCGGCCGATGCCCGCGTAGGGCGCGGGCGGTTCCACGTCGATGCGCCCGCCCGGGCCGGCCACCCCGGTGCGGAACTCGATGCAGGACAGGTGTCCCTCGCCGATGCCGCGGGCGCTGAGCACGAACCGGGTCTGGTCGGCGTTCAAGCCGGTTTGGTCGGGGTGGGCGACCATGGACGGGTTGCACAGCGCGGCGCCTTCGATCGCGTACTCGTGGGTGAAGTAGGAGCCGATCAGCAGGCGGCGCGGTCCGGAGAGCAGTGTGGCGCGGGGGATGCGGTGCGCGATGGTCTCGAAATGGTCGGCGAAGGTGCCGCGCAGGTCCCGGTGGCGTGCGTCGAACGAGTCGAGGGTCGCCGAGAGCGCGGCGTCCACCTCGGCATCCTCCAGGGCCAGCACGCGCGCGATGACGAGAGCGGTGCGCGACTCGTGCTCGGGCACCTCCTCGCCGGGCACGAACAGTTTCGCGATCACCCGGCGCGGATCAGGCGTGAGGCGCTGCGGCGAACGGGTGACCCAGTCGTGGGTGACGGTGGCAGTTGCGGTGGTGGTGGGCTGCGCGTTCACCGGCGCTCCGCGATCCGGATGCCCTGCTGGAAGGTGGAGATCAGCGCGAGGGTCGACTCGGCGCCCTGGTTGGCGTTATGGCCGTGGGGGTGCAGCCCGTCGTAGCCGCCGCCGCTGGTCTTGTCATACAGCGCGACCCGCTTGTCGTTCGCGCCGAGGAACCAGCCGACGGCGCGTTCGACCCCTGCGATCCAACGGGCGTCCCCGCTTACGTCGAAGGCCCTGGCGCAAGCGTCGGCCAGGGCCGCGGCCTCCACAGGCTGCTGGTCGAAGTCCGGTCGCGGCGCGCCTGTGCGCCAGCCGCGCGACCCGGTAGGCGACAGGTGCCCGGGCGCGCTCTCGGCGGCCAGCAGCCAGTCGAGCAGTTCGAGCCCCTGGTAACCGGTTTCGGTGTCGGAAAGCAACTGCCCCGCGGCGATGAGCACTTCGGGCAACACGGCGTTGGCGTAGCGCAGCCGGTCCTCGGGCCACGGCCAGGGCGCACCCGGCTCGGGCCGATTGATCGTCTTGGTCGCGTCGACGAGCAGATCGATCGCGCCCTGGTGCGCGGGATCCTCGGCCAGGATCTCTGCGGCGCCTAGAGCCGCGAACGCCATCGAACGCGGCCAGGGCGAGCGCTGCTGCACGCTGGAATCGAAGGCGTGCATGGCGCGCTCACGTATCCACGGCAGGTGCGAGCGCGCCGCGGCGGTTCCCAGCGCCCACAGGGCGCGGCCCCACCAGTCGCCCAGCCCTGGCTCGTCTTGCCAGCGCCGGTCGAAGCCGAGCCGGTTGTGGAAGCTGCCGTCGGGGCTCTGGGCGTGCACGACGAAGGCGAGATACCGCTCGGTCAGCTGGTTCGAAGACTCCGCGGGTGGCCGGTCGGCCGGCTGGCGGCACAGCACCACCAGCCCTCGGGCGACGTCGTCCAGGCAGTAGCCGTGCTCGCGCCGGGGCGTGGCGTAGCGGGCGTGTTCGAACAGTCCGGTGTCGTCGCTGAGGCGGGCGAGATGGGTGAACGCGGCTTCGACCAGGACGGCCGGCGACTCGGTCACGAGGCGACCTTGGCCGGGGCGGCCAGCAGCGTCTTAGTCAGCATGCGATAGCTGTCGGCGACGGCTGTCCAGTGCAGGGCCGGGGCCAGCTCGGCGCAGCGTGACGACATCGTGTGCGCGAGGCCGGGTTCGGTCAGGACCCTGCGGATGGCGTGGGCGATGGCCATCGGGTCCCGGTGCGGCACCACGAGCCCGGCGCCGTTGCCCAGAAGCTCCCGGGCATGGGGGAATCCGGTCGCGACAACCGGACGCTGCGCCGCGACCGCCTCGATGAGCACCCCCGAAGTGACCTGCTGAGAGGAGTCGTAGGGTAGGAGCACGACGTCCGCCTGACGCACCAGATCCATCAACGGCCCGACCGCACGGTAGGTCGGGTCGAACTCGACGAGGTCTGAGACGCCGGTGGCCCGCGCCTGGGCGCGAAGGCCGTCGCGGTACGTCTCGCCCCGGTGGAGCAGCACCTTCGGATGGGTCTGGCCGGCCACCAGATACCGGGGAGCCGGGTGCAGGTCGCGCAGATGGCTGAGCGCGGCGATGGCCCATTCGATTCCCTTGCCCGGACCGATCAACCCCCACGTCAGGATCGTCGGCCTGCGGTGGGCGGGCGCCGAACGCTGCCGAGGGAGCACAAGCGCGGGAGCGCCGTGGGGAATGACCCTGACACGGCTCTCGTCGATCAGATAGCCGTCCGCCAGGGTGAGCGCGGCGGCCCGCGACAGGACGACGACGGCATCCGACGCGTCGATGACGCGTTGCAGGACAAGGCGTTGATGCGGCGTCGGGGACGCCAACACCGTGTGCAGCACGCTGATCACGGGGATGTCCACGTGCTCGAGCACGTCAAGCACGTCCTCGCCGTCGAGGCCGCCGTAAAGTCCGTACTCGTGCTGGACGATCAGAACGTCATATCGGTTGAGCACCTCGATCGTGCGCGGCGTGCTGAGCGGACGCTCCTTGCCCGGCCCTGCGACCGGGTCGTGACGCGTTGTCTGGTACGACCCGTCGACGACCTGCACGACACCGCAACGATCGCCCGCCAGCGGGTTCGAAAGATGGCGCAACAGGGCCGCGCAGAAGGTGGCCAGCCCGCATTGAGTGGGTGGATAGGTGCTCAGGAAACCGTAGTTGACCATTGGCGATACGCCTCACATGCAGCGGAGTCCGGCGGCCGGGGACTCGACGCTCCGAGCAGCCGACCTCACGCGGGGCAGACCCTCCTTGAGAACCCGGCCGCGTGGCTGGCCGGTGGCGCGTCAGCGCCAGGAGAGCGGATGAGAATCAGAAGCCGTACAGGCGACGCGAAATATCCGCACCCCGAGGCGGGGTTCGTCGGATTCGCAGCCGAAGAGAGATATCCGGCAAGGAGAGTGCGTCACAGGAAACTGCTGGCTCGGCCACAGTAGCACCCCTTCGAGGCACGTCGCGGGCCGCTCGCTCGCGCAGACCGGGTGGAGTTTGCGGGGCGGCGGCCGCGGTTCGGCTGATGGCGCTCGTTGAAAACGGCTCTGGCGCGCATCACGTCAGGCGAGGGCTAAGCGGCGTAGTATGGGTGTTACCGAGGGTATTTCGCACGACGGCTTCCAGGCCGGCCTCGCCCCTGGCGATCGGCAACCGACCCGAAGCGGGTCCTGATCGGTGCGCACCATGGCCGCCCTCAACTCTCCCGACTCTCCGACCGTCCCGGCCGCCGCATCCACCCCGAGAGCGTCGGCTGGGCTGCGGTTGAAGCGACGCGATCCCACCGGCGCCGACGGATTGGTCGATGGCGGTTGGTGGCCCCGCTCGCTCGACCTGAGCGTGGAGCTTCCCCAACTCTTGGCCGAACTGAGCTCGGCCGGCCACGACGTCGCGCAGGTCATCTACAACCCGACCGCCTGGAAGCCGGCGCCGCGCACCCTGGCCGGAGCGGGCCGCCCGGTGACCCTCGCCCCTTCCGCCGGCCAGGACGCCGCGTCGATCAGCCTTGTCGACAGGTCGGGCTCGAAGCGCACCGATCTGGTGGTCGTCCCGCCGCGCACCGGCCGCCGCATCGCCGAGCGGGTCCTCGCCCTCGCGGGGCTCGGCGGCGATCTGCGCCGCGCCGTCGGCATCATCGAACGAGCGAACGGCGGGCCGCAGACGACGCTCGCAGACGCCGTCCCGCTCGACCCACTGTCCGCGGCCGCTTGGGAGACCGACGGCGGGCGGGTCCTCGCGCGGTGAACATCGTCGCGCCCGACATTTCCATCACCTATCGCCATCGCCATCGCCATCGCCGCGGACCGTCCGCGGCGCGTTAGCCGTCCCGGCCTGCCGCAGAGCGAACGCATCCCTCCCGGCCCCTGTAAGCAAACTGATCCGCAATCTCAAGGGAGTACCACCATGGGCATTCTGATCACCGTGCTCGTCGTCGTCCTGGTGCTGGCCCTGCTGGGATTCGCACTGTCCGTCAGGATCGTCAAGCAGTACGAGCGCGGTGTGCTCTTCCGGCTCGGGCGCGTACAGGGGCCGCGGCCCCCGGGTTTCCGGCTGATCATCCCGTTCGTCGACGTGCTGCACCGGATCTCGCTGCGCATCGTCACCCAGCCGATCCAGTCCCAGGGCATCATCACCCGCGACAACGTCAGCGTGGACGTCTCCGCGGTGGCGTATTACCGCATTGTGGACGCCGTCAAGTCCGTCGTGGCCATCGAGAACGTGCGCGCCGCGATCGACCAGATCGCCCAGACCACCCTGCGCAAGGTCGTCGGACGCCACACCCTGGACGAAACGCTCTCCGAAACCGACCGCATCAATCTGGACATCCGCGAAATCCTCGACGTGACCACGGTGGACTGGGGCGTGGAGGTCACCCTGGTGGAGCTCAAGGACATCCAGTTGCCCGAGAGCATGAAACGCGCCATGGCGCGCCAAGCCGAGGCGGAACGGGAGAAGAGAGCGAAGATCATCAACGCGGAGGGCGAGTCCCTGGCCGCCGCGGCCCTCGGCGACGCCTCCGACACGATGATGGCCCACCCCCTGGCCCTGCAACTGCGCAACCTGCAGAGCCTGGTGGAGATCGGCGTGGACAAGAACACCACCGTCGTCTTCCCCGCACCCCTGATGACCACCATCGCCGAACTCGGCGCGTTCCTCGCCCGCGAAAGCGAAGCCGCGGCCCCGGCGGCCCCGCCCCCGCCGACGGCGCCGACCACGGGCCGCGCGTCGCTGCGCATGGCTGCGGCGGTCGCCATGCCGCACCCGGACCACGTCGGGCCCACGAAGCAAGCCACCCCGTAGTTTCGAGCGAAGGACACAGTGCATGGCCAAGTTGATCGCATTCGACGAACAGGCACGCCGCGGTCTGGAGCGAGGCGTGAACATCCTCGCCGACACCGTGAAGGTGACCCTCGGGCCGCAGGGCCGCAACGTCGTGCTCGGCAGCGCGTGGGGCGCTCCCACGATCACGAACGACGGGGTGTCGATCGCCCGTCAGATCGAACTCGACACCCCGATAGAGCGGATCGGGGCCGAACTGGTCAAGCAGGTCTCCAAGAAGACCGACGACGACGCCGGGGACGGCACGACCACGGCCACGGTGCTGGCCCGCGCCCTGATCCGCGGCGGGCTGCGCAACGTGGCGGCCGGCGCCGACCCGATCGCGCTCAAACGCGGCATCGAGGCCGCGGTCGCCTCGGTATGCGCGGTACTGGCCGCGGCCGCGCAGGAGGTGCAGAGCAGGGAGCAGATCGCCGCCACCGCGTCGATCTCGGCCGGTGACAGCGCGATCGGCGAGCTGATCGCCGAGGCGATGGACAAGGTCGGCAAGGAAGGCGTCATCACCGTCGAGGAGTCCAACACCTTCGGTCTCGAACTGGAGCTGACCGAAGGCATGCGCTTCGATCGGGGCTACCTCAGCCCGTACTTCATGACCGACACCGGCCGCATGGAAGCGGTGCTCGATGACCCGTACGTTCTGATCGTCGACGACAAGATCGCCGCCGTGGCGGACCTGCTGCCCCTGCTGGAGAAGGTCGTGCAAGCGGGCAGGCCGCTCGCGGTGATCGCGCAGGACGTCGAGGGCCAAGCCCTGGCCACGCTGGTGGTGAACACGCTGGGCGGCGCGCTGAAGTCGGCGGCCGTCAAGGCGCCGGGCTTCGGGGACCGCCGCCGGGACCTGCTCGGCGACATCGCGGTGCTCACCGGCGGCCAGGTCGTCTCCGAGAGCGTCGGACTCACCCTGGAGACCTGCGGCCTGGAAGTACTCGGCCGCGCGCGCAGGATGGTCGTCACGCAGGAGGAGACCACCATCATCGAGGGCCTCGGCGATGTCGATCGGATCGCCGGGCGGGTGAACCAGATCCGCGCCGAGATCGAGCGCAGCGACTCCGACTACGACTCCGAACATCTGCGCAAACGCCTGGCCAAACTCGCCGGCGGGGTCGCGGTGGTCAAAGTCGGCGCCGCGACCGAGGTCGAACTCAAGGAGCGCAAGCACCGCGTCGAGGACGCCGTGCGCAACGCGAAGGCCGCCGTCGAGGAGGGCTTGCTGCCCGGCGGCGGCGTCGCCCTCGCCAACGCCGCCGGCACCGCGTTCGACACGCTGGATTTGACCGGCGACGAGGCGACTGGCGCGAGCATCGTGCGCGCCGCGCTGACCGCGCCGCTGAGGCAGATCGCGGCCAATGCCGGCCTCGAAGGCGGCGTAGCCGTGGACAAGGTCGCGCACCTGCCCGCCGGCCACGGCCTGAACGCCGCGACCGGCCATTACGTCGACATGGTCAAGGCCGGAATCGTCGAGCCGGCCAAGGTGACCCGCTGCGCGCTGCAAAACGCCGCATCGATCGCCGCGCTGTTCCTCACCATCGAGGTCGTCATCGCCGAGCAGCGCGAGTAGTGACACTGGCGGTCTGCATGCTGCCTACTTCGGCGGCGACGGCCATCAGGCGGTCGGCGGCGTCGGGATCGAGTTCCGGGGCATGCCGAGCACGTCTTAACGCCAGCCGTGCTGGTAGGACGGCCGGCAGATGTCGTGGGGTCCTGCTCGCCGTCGAACCACCTCACGCGGCTAATTCAGGCGATCCGATGAATTTCGTTTCATGATGACTTGTTGTGCTCTGTTCGTACTCTGATCGCTGTGTTGAAGATGTTTCGAGGTGAAACGACGTCAGCACGCTGATCTACCGCGACTACCTGCCTGACGCCCTGGCCGACGGCCGCTACCTGGCCGTTCCGAGGGCTCTCAGTGCCGGACCCGGCGTCGAGGCGGTCCAGGTACGCGCCGACGACGGGTTGCACATACGCGTTCACGCACGCGGTGTTGGTGCGCTCGTACTCGCCGATCTCCGGCTCCACATCCGACGAGAGGCTGATGGGCAGCTGCGGGTGCAGCGATCGGATGAGCTCGCGCGCGTGCCGCTCGTGCGCCGGATTCGCGTACGCATGCAGGAATGAGATCGCGAGCGCCGCGATGCCGTTGTCGACGACGAGTTCGTGCACCGCGTTGAGCATGGCGGTCTCGTCCAGCGGCGTGATCTCAGTGCCGTCGGCCGTGACGCGCTGCGCGACGCCGATCCGCAGGTGGCGCGGCACGATCACGGGCGCGGGCCGGGCGTAGAGGTCGTCGGTGTCGTGCCGCGTCTCGCGACCCATCTCCAAGATGTCGCGGAAGCCCTCGGTGGGATTGGAGTTCGCGTAGCACAGTCGGGCGCGTGAAGGGGGCGTAGGCTTCAGTAGGTGGTCGCGTGAGCGGCTGCCGTCGGTGATCGTGTCGACTGCTTCGGCGGGTGGTCGAGACGGCCGGGATTTTTGGTTCCACCGGCCTGATCGTGCGGCTCAGTTCGGCGCAGGTTCGTTGTTCGACAGTTCCCGGCGACAGGAGATCGCGAGCATGGCGCGAAGCAGCGGTATACGCGGACACAGGATCGGTTCGGGCCCGAGGGGGGAGGACGAGCGCGGCAACATCGTGGCGCGGGTCGAGGTGTCCTTCTGGTGTGAGGCAGGCCATGTGACGCGGCCGTGCTTCGCGCAGGAGGCGGTTGTTCCGCTGGTGTGGGAGTGCTCCGGCTGCGGATTGCCCGCGGGCCGGGATCGCGACAACCCTCCGCTACAGGTTCCGGTCGCGCCGTACAAGACGCATCTGGCCTATGTCCGGGAGCGGCGCAGCGTTGCGGAGGGGGAGATTCTGCTGGCGGAGGCTCTGGCCAAGCTACGCGCGACCGCCTGACGCGCCGCCGGTCATTCGGCGTGAGCGCGCGCGTGTTGCCGTCCTCAGCCTGCGAGCGCGTGCTGCGTCGTCTCGTATCCGGGCAGCATGCGGGATAGATCAGCGATGCTGATGATCCTGGTCATCCGGGGCTGTGCGGCGGCTATACGCAGCCAGCCCCGGTGGGTCGTGGCCAGACGGCTGGCCCTCACGAAGGCGCGCAGGCCGGCCGCGTCGCAGAACGTCAGGTGCGTCAAGTCGACGACAATCCGCGTGTGACCCTGGGACAACAGGTCCGACAAGCGCTGGGTCAGCGCGCCGCTGGAGGCTATGTCGAGTTCGCCGTCGAGCCGGACGACGGCGCGTGCCGCGTCGGTACTGACGCCGACCCGCAGATTCGGCAGTTGCTCCACCGGTGTCGTGTGCCACACCGCTGCTCCTGCGGGCACATCCGGCCCGGATCGCTCGGCGATGGGGTGGCGCGATCGGGGCGCCGCCACATCAGACTCTGTGCCGGGGGTGGTCCGGGCCTTGGGGAGGCGGGGGAAATCGAGGCTGCCAAGGGTGGTCATGCGGTCCACCGATCCGAGCCCGATTCGGGCCGGTCATCGAGCGCCGGGAGCGAGGCCGACGCGGAGGCCGACGTGCGATGTACCCTCGGTGACGCTCAGCCTACTCCACGCACTTCGTGTGCTTCGCCGGATGCCGGACCGCCGCGCCCGCCCGCCAGCCGCGCGAGCCAGTCCAGTGCGGCCCGGGAAGGCGAGGCGCTCAATAACGCGATCTGCGGTTCGCGGGCGCCACTTCGACGTGGTAGGCGTGCTCGTCCCCGTTGGCCGCCAACTGGTCGATGCAGGCGGCGGCCAGCTCCGGGGAGTCATAGCGGTAGGCGTTGGCCCGCACGAACGTGACCCCGTCGGCGCCGAAGGACCTGCCCCAGTAGCTGTCGGAGTCCGTCGCGATGATCCAGCTCATGGGGTCCATGCCAACAGCCTACGGCGTCGCTCGGAAAGTGGGGACTCGCCTGGCGGGATCACGGCGTCACTGCCGGACGTCGGCCGCCTCGTTCGCGCGGCCGCCGCGGATTCGGTGTGCTCGTGGGGCGTGCGCGCCGATGCGTCTGGCCGGAGCCCTGCAGATCGGGTCGCGCGGTTGCCTGGTCGGGCTTGCTGTCGGCGCCGGCCGACTTCGCCGCTTGCCTGAGGACGGGTCCGGGGCGCTGTCCGCGGGGCGCGGCACGCCGCACTGCGGCAGGGCGCTCGTCTGTGGCGGCGAGCGGTCCGGCAAAGGCGCGTTGTCCGGGCGCCAGCTTCTCGAGCAGAGGGTCGCCCGGGGCGAGACGCGTCGTGGTCGCCTTGATGCCCGCCTTGCGAGTCAGCTCCCCGACCTCCTTGCGCTGCGCGTCGGTCATCAGGGTGATCACGGTGCCGGACGCGCCCGCGCGGGCCGTGCGGCCGGAGCGGTGCAGGTATGCCTTGTGCTCGACCGGGGGATCGGCGTGCACGACCAGCGCGACATCATCCACGTGGATGCCGCGCGCGGCGATGTCCGTGGCCACGAGCGTGGTGGCCTCGCCGCTGGCGAAGGCCGCGAGGTTGCGGGTGCGCGCGTTGTGCGCGAGGTTGCCGTGCAGCTCCACGACGGGGATTCGGGCGACGGCCAGCTGGCGGGCGAGCTTGCGCGCGCCGTGCCTGGTACGCGTGAAGACGATCGTGCGGCCTGGTGCGGCCGCGAGATCCACCACGACTGCGACCCGGTGCTCGGGCGCGATGTGCAGCACGTGATGCGTCATCGTGGAGACCGGGGAACGTTCGCCGTCCACGCTGTGCGTCACCGGTGTGTGCAGGTAGCGCCGTACTAACTGGTCGACGCCCTGGTCGAGGGTCGCGGAGAACAGCAGCCGCTGGCCGTTGCCGGGGGTCTGGTCCAGCAGCCGTTTGACCACGGGCAGGAATCCCAGGTCGGCCATGTGATCGGCTTCGTCGAGCACGGTGATCTCCACCGCGTCCAGCGAGGCGCGGCCCGACTCGATGTGATCGGCGAGACGGCCCGGGCAGGCGACCAGGACGTCGAGTCCGGCGCGTAGCGCGGCGATCTGCGGGCCGGCGCCGACGCCGCCGAAGACGGTGGTGCTGCGCAGGCCCAGCCGGCGGGCGAGCGGCGCGAGCGTGTCATGGACCTGCGTCGCCAGTTCCCGCGTGGGAACCAGGATCAGCGCGCGTGGACGACCCGGCTGGCGCCGGGTGGGCTTGGCGGCCAGCCTGGCGAGCACCGGCAGCACGAAGGCCAGCGTCTTGCCCGACCCGGTGCGCCCGCGCCCGAGCACGTCGCGCCCGGCGAGCGAGTCGCGCAGGCTCGCCGCCTGAATGGGAAAGGGCTCCGTGATACCCGCCGCGGCGAGCGCCTCGACGAGTACGCCGGGCACGCCGAGACCCGCGAACGAGAGCGCGGCCGAGGACGCGGCGGTGGGTGAGGTGTCCGCGGTGCGCGTGGGCTGACGCTTGGGGGGGCGGCTTGCCGCCATCGATACTCCGAACCTGGTAGATGCCGCGGGGCTCGACCAGCCGGAGAAACACCAGCGAAGAGAAGATGCGGCGCGGGTCGTTCGAACGGTCCGCGGCACCATCCTAGTGGAGGCGACGGCGGGTCGCGCATAATCAGCTCTGAGAACACTCATTCCGCAGCCAGTCCGAGTTCACGGCCAGGTCTGGACCACACGCCGGTCCCGAGACCCCGTCTCGCTGCGAACCACCTGAGCGAGGACGGCATGCTGCACGAAACACGGGCTTCGGCCATCGTCACGTCGAAATCCATGGCGCCGGACAGCGCTCCGCCAGACGTCGAGGCACCGGACTGCGCCATACCAGAGCCGTATGACGGCGTCTCCGCGTTCCCCGACGTCGGCGCGCCGCCCCGTCCGCGTGCGGATCGAGTCCTGCAGCTCGCAGTGACCTGGCTGCTGGTCGCCGCCCCGTTCGCCGGCCTGGCCGTCGCCGCCGTGCTGTTGTGGGGTCACGGCCTCGGACCGACCGACGCGGTCCTCGGCGTGGTCTTCTACCTGATCACCGGGTTCGGAGTGACTATCGGCTTCCACCGCTGTCTGACCCACCGTGCCTTCCGGACCGGGCCTCGGCTGCGCGCGGTGCTGACCGTCGCGGGCTCGATGAGCTTCGAGGGGGACGTGATCAGCTGGGTCGCCGCGCACCGGCGGCACCACGCATTCTCCGACCGGCCGGGCGATCCGCATTCGCCCTACCGGTTCGGCACGAGACCGGTCGCGCAGCTACGCGGGCTGCTGCACGCGCACCTGGGCTGGATATTCGCCAACGACCCGACCTCGCACGAGCGGTACGCCCCCGATCTGATGGCCGACCCCGTGATGACCAAGGTGGCGCGTTCGTTCCCCGTCCTGTGCGTGGCCTCGCTCGCCCTGCCCTTCCTCGCGGGCCTGTCCATCGGAGGCACCTGGTACGCCGCGTTCACCGCGTTGATCTGGGCCGGGCTGGTGCGCGTCGGCCTGCTCCAGCACGTCACCTGGAGCGTCAACTCGCTGTGCCACGTCATGGGCACCCGCCCGTTCACCACGCGCGAGCACGACCGGGCCACGAACCTGTGGCCGCTGGCCCTGCTCTCGCTCGGGGAGAGCTGGCACAACCTGCACCACAGCGACCCGACCTGCGCCCGGCACGGCGTCGACCGCCGCCAGATCGATCTGTCGGCCGAGCTGATCCGGGTGTTCGAGCGGCTCGGCTGGGCGAGTGAGGTGCGCTGGCCCGACCCGGCCCGCCTGGACGCGCGCCGCCGAGTCGAGGCATAGCCGGTAGGAGCGGACCGCCTTACCGAATCCTACGAGCCCCGCCTCCGGGTGCGGATCTCTCGCGTCACGTGGCTGGTGATGACCGCGAACCGGCACGTCGGCGTCCCGCACAAGGGAGTTCGGGGGAGTATACTCAAGACACTGACGGCATTTCGCGTACGGGCGGTCAAGCCCCTATCGCCGTGAGCGAGTCAAGAAACCGGATCATGCACCGATCCGGAGGCAGGCATCTCATGACGCCCGACCAAGACCGTCCCAGTGCCCTCGCAACCGACGCGCTCGACCCGCGGCCGACGATCGTTTCCACCAAGCTCACCCTCCATGACCTGTTCACCGGCGGCTGGAAGCGGCCGCTGGCCGGATTGCCGACCGCGCTCGGCCGACCGCTGGCGCGCAGCGCCCGCACGGCACGCGAGCGGGCCGCCGGGTGGAGGAACCGGACCTCGGAGCCCGGCGCGCAGCAGTAAGGCCGACCCGCGTCGCCGCGTCCGGCGTCCGACAGCGCCGGGCCGTGCGGATCCACCCGATTTCGCGAGAACTTCATTCGCACGAACTCAATAAGCAGCCAGCACATACTGAGGACGGTTATGGCGACAGGCACGGTCAGATGGTTCAGCGCTGCCAAACACTACGGATTCATCGCCCCGGACCAGGCCGGCCCAGAAGTTTTCGTGCACCGCGACGCCCTGACCGCGGCGAACATCCGGTCCCTGGACGACGGCGCGCGCGTCTCTTTCGACCTCGAAGTGAACGGGGTTCGGCCCGCCGCGGTTAACCTCGTCGTGCTGGCGACGCGCTCCGGTGAGTGAGCAGGCCCGGGTGCGCGACACGGGAGGTGACGGGATGGATTCCGCGACGGTCCCCATGACCGATTCCGCGCGCGTCCTCGCATTCCCGGACCGGCGGGCGCGGCTGATTCTGGACCGACACGCCACCGGCCGCGGCAGGCTGGACGGCGGGTGGTGGCCGCGCTCGCGTGACGCACGGGCACAGCTGCCCGGCCTGGTCACCGAATTGAGCGACCGCTTGGGCGTGGTCCTGCACCTGGCCGTGGACGCATCGGCTTGGGACGATATCCCGCACCGGATCACGGTGCGCGGGAATGTGGCACGCGTCGCCCGGTACACCGACGTGAACCACGTGATCGTCGTCATGCTAGGCCACGACGAGCACCTGAAACTGCTGGTCGTACCACCTTCAGCGCCCGATCAGGCGGCCCGCGCCGCGCTTGCGATGTCCATCAGGCCCGGAGCCCTCGGCGCCCAGCAGATCCTGGAGTCGTGCGGAATCGAGACCGAGCCGGTCACCGGCTCCTGCGCGCGCCGCACCGCGCTGGCCTCGTGATCGCGGAACAGGACTACCGCCGACCACTCGCGCGATGAAAGGACGATCTTTCGGCCTCAAATGAGGGCGATGTCGCGCGGGAGCCGGTCTTCGGTGAGCCAGTCGGCCTGGGCGGCGTGGACGCCGGCCTGGAACCGGCTGTCCGCGCCGAGCCGGCTCATGATCTCGGCGATGTGCCCGCGCAGGCTGCGCACCGACAAGCCGAGGCGTTTCGCGATGGCGTCGTCCTTGAGGCCGCCTGCCAGCATCCTGATGATCGAGGACTTCAGGTCGTCAGTGGCCTGCCGGGCGCCGACCGGGCCGGTCCGGAACGCGCTGCCCAGGCTCCACGCCTGATCGAACGAGGCGCACAGGTGGGCGACCGTCGAGGATTCCTTGATGAGGACCGCCGCGTCGGCACGCTCGCCGTGCGGCAGGAACACCGAGCCGCGGTCGATGATGATCATCGGTGGCGGCGCCGAAGACAGAGTACGGATTTGCGCCCCGGCGGCGATGGCCGCGGCGGCGCGCATCTGCGTGGGTCGATGGAAACGGGCCGTGTGCTGATACACCACCCGCAGCGCGACGCCCCGGCCGAGGAGTGCCGATTCGTGTGGCAGCGCCAGCGCCAGCGGCAACACAGACGCAGGCCCGGAGCCGGACGCGGACACGGACGTCGTGCCGTCTGCGCCTGGCCGGGACACCAGCACCTCGGATTCCGCCGACGCCAGCGCGTCCTCGAGGTATGCCTGCACGGCGTGCGGGTTGTCTAGCGTCTCGAACAGCGGATCCGCAGCCGGCGACGGCAGCCGGGTCAGGTCCGAGCGCCACCTGCGCACCCTGCGCCAGCGGTCGAGCAGATCGCGTTCGGTCTCCTCCAGGACCGACTCGGCCGGACCCAGCAGGATCGCCGAGGCCGCGCGCGGACTGACCGGCGAGTAGCCCGGTCGATCGTTCGTCGCGCTGAGCAGTCCGCGCCGCCACAGCGACTCGATCACGTCACGGCACCCTTGGCCGGTCATGCCGAGCCGCTGCGCGAGCGGCCCGATATCGTCGCGCGAGAAGTGGCCGCGTGACGCGATCCAGAGATACGCCGTGACGACGGCATCGTCGAAATCCGGACGAGATGCCCAGCCGGTTTCCACATACACCGAATCCATCGAATCCACCGACATGCGTGGTACGTCCCCCCGTGTGAGCCCCGAGCGTTGAACCAATCTCGCGTGCGCGTGCGGCCTCGGTCGAGGCTTTCGGACGGATCCGGACGGACCCGGACGCGCGGTCGCGGGCAGGGGGATCGTGGGATGGGCGAGGTCGTAGCGGAATGCCTCGATGGCGTAGGAGATCTGTCGGATCAGGACGGTGTTCTCGATGCGGTCTAGGTAGAGGTTGCGCTGGGCTAGTGCGTCCAGGTCGAAGGTGAAGTAGAGCGCCATGAGCGGGTTGACGAACAGGGTGCTGCCTTGGGTGCGGTCGGTGGTGTGTACGTCGCCGAACTGGCCGCGGAGGGCGGCGGCGATCTGGCCATGCACGATCGAGGGGTGCGTTGTGGTGGCGCGGTGAGCGTGTTCGACCGCGTCTAGATAGAGGCCGCCGGCCTTGCTGGCTCGCGGTAGGGAGAACGCGCCGAGGTAGCCGCCGTCGCTGTCGAGGGCTGCGATGTTTTCGAGGACTTGGGCGTGGTTGACGCCGTGGTGGGCGTCGATGCCGAAGCCAAGTGAGGCAGCGAGGCTCGCACTCGGCCCGGACAGCCTGGACGCGGCGGAATTCAGTGCGCTGGTGTCCGAGGCGATGCACAGTGCCGCGGCCCCGGCGGCGGACCGGCTCACCCGGGCCGTGGCGCTGTGGCGCGGGCGACCGTTGGCGCAGGCCGGCGACGAGGCGTACGCGCAGAACCCGGTGCGGGCGTACGGCCGGATGCTGCCGATCGCCATTCCGCTGCTGGGTTCCGGTCTCGCGCGCATCACCGAGGTGCGAGAACAGCTGCTTTGTATGATCATCGAATCCTGCCTGCGCGGCTGCCAGCGACACAGCACAGTCGCTCCGCAACTGCGGATCGTGCTGCGCCCCGAAGACCTGGAGCGTGTCGATCCGGTCCGCGTCGCCAAGGACGTCTTCGCGCTGTAGCGCCATGCCCAGGACGCGGCGGCGCGGGCGGTCGCGGGCTCTAAGGTGGGCGCTATGACGATCACGATGGCGGAGCTGGTGGCGCAGGAGCAGCGGCTGCAGTTCACGCGGTTCGACAATGACGACGCGTGGCGGCTTGGCTGCCTGCTGGTTGAGCTGGCTCGGGAGCGGTCGCTTGGCGTGACGATCGACGTGCGGCGTGGAGACCAGCAGCTGTTTCATTGCGCGTTGCCGGGGACCAGTGCGGATAACGACGCGTGGATCGAGCGGAAGATCCGGGTCGTGCGTCGGTACGGGAACTCGTCGTATCTGGTCGGGCAGCGGTTCCGGGATCAGGGAACGACGTTTGAGCAGAAGTCTCGGCTGGATCCGGGGCTTTATGCGGCGCACGGCGGGGCGTTCCCGGTGAACGTGGTCGGCGTTGGTGTCGTGGGGACGGTCACGGTGTCTGGGCTGCCGCAGGTGGAGGACCACTTGCTTGTGGTGGAGGGGCTTGAGGCGTTTCTTGCTGAGTAGGACTTAACTCGCCGACCCGAAGACGTAGGGCGAATGGGGGAGGTAGCCCACGATGAGCCCCTGTTTCGTGTCGTCGATCACGGCGGGAGTGGGGTTGTTCAGGCAGGCGTAGCCGCCGTGGAGGGTTTCGGGGTCCGCGGCCGTTGCCGCGCGCAGTTCCTGGGTGCCGCCGATCTGGTTGCACCACTTCTCGACCGGTAGTACCGAGCCGATGTCATCGGCGTTCGTGTCGATGCTGAGTGGGCCGTAGAGAACCAGGGCTTCGCCTGGCTGAAGCTCTTGCAGCTCTAGGGCGGTGACCGAACATGCGCCGCTGTTTGCGTTTGCGTCCGCATTTGCGCTCGCGTCCGATGAGCACGATGCGTCTACTTTGACGCTGTTGCTGCTCGCGTCTTGGTTGGGTTGGTAGAAGAAGACCATTTTGGGGCCGTTCTTGGCGGGGAATCCCGGCACTTCTTGCCAACCCTGATACTGACTGTCGGCGACTTGCTGCATGAATGCCGGCGTGATGACGCTGGCGGGATTCCACGACAAGGTGCTTGAGGCCACCGGCATGTGTCGTCCGGTGTTGAGTAGGATCGGCGTGATTGCGGTTGCGGCGGCTAGGGCCGCGGCGGCGGTTGTGGTTGTTATCAGGACTCGACGTCGCCTTGCGATGCGTACGCGGTGCTTGATCTGGCCGATCCGTTGCGGATTTGACCGGTATGGCACGGCGTCGTTCAAAGCTGTGCGAAGCAGCTCCTCGTCGACGGAATTCACAGCTGTTCTCCCACCCATAACGACGGCGATGTCGCCAGAACTTGCCGAAGAGACTGCAGAGCTTTCGCGGACTGGCTCTTTACCGTGCCGGGATGACAATCCAGGATGCCGGCCGTCTCCTCGACGCTGAGGTCCTCGAAATAGCGCAACACCACGACCGCGCGTTGGCGTGGCGGCAGCTGCCGGAGCGCGGTCATGAGGGACTGCCCGAGGTCGATGTCGGCGAAGACGTCCCCGGGCATGGCCGTTTCCGGCAGCTCGCGTGTCGGCGTTTCACCTCGCCACCTGCGCTGCCACCAACCTATGTGCGTGTTGATTAACGCCCGGCGGATGTACGCCTCCGGGTTGTCGCGCGCTATTCGTCGCCATTTCGGCCATACCTTTGCCAGGACTGTCTGCACGAGATCCTCGGCGGTGTGCGGGTCGCCGGTGAGTAGCCAGGCGGAACGGTGCAGCCGGTCACCGCGCACGGCGACGAACTGTTCGAAGGTCAATTCGTCGCCGCTGTCGCTCTCCTGCTGCTGCTCCACGCTGTTCCGCCCTTGCCATGTTCGCCGACGTCACACTTGATGAACCGGTTGGGCTGCCGGTCCGGTTGCCTCGCGTCGGTGACATTGTTGGTTTGGGGCGGGGTGTCTTGCGTGGTCTAGGGCGTTGTGTCGTGTGTTGGCGGTCGGGTGGGCGTGCCGGTTGTGTCGTTGTCTAGGCAGAGGGCGACTGCGCTTGGGCCGGTGTTCTTGACGCGGAAGTGCCAGTTCAGGCCGCGACCGGTATCGGGGAACGCGACGCGGAGGGCGTGACCGGCGGGGGCGGTTTGCGGCTGGTCTCCTGCTGCGGGCGCTGCACGTTGGTACCACGTGTTGAGGATGACTTGGGTCGTGGCAGTTGCGTCGACGGACTCGAGTGAGGCATGCGATCCGCCGGGGATGGTCACGTCCTTTTGGGCGCGGGTCGGGATCGTTGTTGTGCATTGGGAGGTCGGGGGACGGGTTGTGGTCTGGGACACGTGGGCGGGCATGAGCTGCCGCATCTCGTTGTTGACGACCTGCTCTGGGAGCTTCGAGAGTTCCTGCACTGTTAGTGAGTGGAGTGGCGTGCCGTACCGGTCTCGCGTGTCGAAGTAGAGCGAGGGCGTGACGTTCGGCAGCAGGTCGTGATCGATGGCGACGTCGTGCTGCAGGCCGGGGGCACTGCGGAACAGCCAAGTGATTTCGAGGTCGTATCGCTGAATCGAGAGCATCTTCGTGCGCAGATGAGCCTCGTGTACGAGCACGTACGCGCTGCCTGCGATCAGACCTACTGCGGTGATCGGCGCGACGGTTCGCCAAAATCCGCGCCAGCGCACGTTGCGGACCGCTTCGGTGAAGATCAGCAGTACGAACACGCCGCCGATGTAGATGTAACGCGGCGAAGTTGCTTCGACGAGGCCATACCGTTCGCGCACTAGGCCGATCAGGGTGTACTGCGCCAGGATCGCCACGGCTGCGGCGACGGCCAATCCGGTGTCTTTGCGCGTGCGGAACCACAGCAGTACGCCGGCCGCGAGAAGGAGGGTGAATCCGAGCGGCGCCCACCACGCGAAGAGACCGAATACGCCGGCGGCTGCGGCGCCGATGCCGACTGGGACGAACGTTGCCAAGCCGAGCAGGGTCTTGAGCTGGAAGATCGAGGGGTCGGAGGCGGTGCCCTGCCGACCGAAGGCGATGTACCACGCCATGTACGCGGCGGCCGGCACTGCCACGACCCAGAGCAGCCAGACTTGCTGTCGTCGTTCGCGGCGTATGGCGAAGTCGACTGCTACGGCGACTAGGAAGAACAAGCCCATCCCCGAGCACATCAGGGCTATGAGCAGAGCGAGGGAACCAGCGACGGCTCGGCGGCGGTCGATGCTCGGACGGCCGGTGAGCAGGTAGAGGGCAAGGAGGCCGAACACAACCGAGCCGTCGAAGCTGACTTGGAACGCCCAGACCAAGTTCTCATAGGCGCGGCCGAGGAACAGCAGGATGCCGCCCGCGCACAGCGCCAGCAGGTCGCCGCAGCGGCGCCGGATGATCAGGAAGAGGAGGAACGCCGCGCTGACGTGAATCAGAAGTAGTGCGGCCATGTAAGGCACGTAGCTGTGCATGCCGACGGTCGCGAGCATGACCTTGTAGACGATCATCGGGCCCGTGGACCAGTGCTCGTTGTGCGGCACGAAGTAGTCGTGCAGGTGCCAGTGCGGCGCGGCTTCGACGAAGGACCACTCGTCGTAGTAGAAGTCCAGGTGACGTGACTCATAGAGGATCAGGCCAAAGGATGCTGCGCAGAGCGCGAGCATGATCTTGAGTACGTGCGGTATTCGCACGTCGCGCCACGGCACGTGACCTGATCGAGAGCCGGAGCCGGAACCGGAGCCAGGGTCGGCGTCAGGCGAGTGTTCGTCCAACGGCGAGGCCGCAAAGATCGCGCCTGCGGTGAACATCAAGGAGTTGCCTCCCGTGGTGCGCCGGTCAAGTCACCGGAGCGGCCCGATTTGGGCCACCGATGATGGAAACCGGGTGGGTGCCGCATCAGGTTGCCCGGCTGACGGATGATCTCCGTAGGGTTCGGTGTTGAAAGCCGGGGGGTTTGGGTGCGACGGCCGGGTAGCGGGAGAGGGGCTAGCAGTGACGATCGAGGGTGTGGACGCGCTTGGTGACGTTCTTGACGAGCGTGCCGTGAAGACGTCGGGCGCTGACGGTGACGGCGCTGACGACGTGCTGGATAACGTGGCGTGGCATTCGCTGACCAGCGACCACGCCGCGTTCGCGGAGCGCGTTGGGCGCGCGGCCCGCTTTCAGCCTGACGTCGCGCTTTTCGGGGCGCTCGAAGATCCGGATGACGAGCGTGCGTGGGCCGATGTGAGCCGGCTTGTCGGGCCGGGCAGGAGGCTTGTGACGGCTGGCGTCACGGAAGCGGGTGCGGGGTGGAAGATCGCGTTCTCGCTGCCGGGCGTGCAGATGGTCGCTACGTCGCTGCTGGGGGAAGTGGATGCGGAGGCGGTGCGGCTTGGTCCGGGGGACGTGCCGGAGATGCTGGATTTGATCGCGCGCACTGAGCCTGGGCCGTTTGCGCAGCGCACGATCGAGCTGGGGACATACCTGGGGATCCGGCACGAGGGTGCGTTGATCGCGATGGCGGGGGAGCGGCTGAGCGTGCCGGGATGGACCGAGGTCAGCGCGGTGTGTACGGATCCGGCGTATCGAGGGCGAGGGCTCGCGGCGCGGCTCGTGCGCGCTGTTGCCGCGAAGATCGAGGCGCGTGGGCGTACGCCGATGCTGCACGCGGCGGAGACGAACGTTAACGCGATCCGACTGTACGAAAAGCTTGGCTTCACGGTGCGTCGCTCGATCCTCTTCGCGGCGTACGAGATGGACTCGTAGTAGCACGTAGTTGTCGTGGGTGGAGTTGGCCGGCGCGCTTGAAGATTTTTTCGGGAGGCGGTAGTAGAGCGGTCGGCCCGTTCGTCATAGGGATGGAAACGGCGCAAGATGCCAGCTGAACTACCGCGAACGGAGTAGATCGATGAAGTATTTGATGCTGGTGTGCGTGGACCCGGACCTTGCTCCTGGGGCGGCGGAGGGCGCGCCGGACGTCGAGGACTGGGTCAACGAGATGGACGGCAAGGGCATCCGGCTGATCGGCGACCGGGTCCGGCCGGGCAGCGACGCGACGACCGTGCGCGTGCGTAACCGCGAGGTGCTGCTATCGGACGGTCCCTACGCGGAGACCAAGGATTTGATCGCCGGGTTCGACGTGCTGGAGTGCGCCGATCTGGACGAGGCCGTCGAGGTCGCGTCGCGGCATCCGATGGCTTGGGGCGGCGTGATCGAGCTGCGGCCGTTCTGGGTGGAGGGTTAGAGCTAGGGCGGCGGGCCGGCTGGATAGCGGGCGGAAGAGCGGATGTGGGCGATGGCGGACGAGTCGATGGCTTACGAGCCGGAATCGACGAACGAGTTCATCGCGGGCATCTACGCCGATGGATGGAGCCGGATCGTGGCGACCATGATCCGGTTCACCGGCGGCGACTGGGATCTGGCCGAGGAGTGCGCGCAGGACGCGTTTACGCAGGCGCTGCGCAAGTGGCCGGCGGACGGCGTGCCGCGTCAGCCGCTGGCTTGGCTGACTACCGCCGCGCGTAATCGTGCGGTGGATCGGATGCGCCGCGCGTCAGCCGAGGCGGCGAAGGTCAGGGAGTGGGCCGCGACGGAGCTGGATCAGGATCGGGGGGCTCCGTCAGTGCTCGCATACACCAGCGACAGCGAGATTCCGGATGAGCGGCTTGAGCTGATGTTCACCTGTTGCCATCCCGCGTTGAACCTCGACGCACAGGTGGCGCTGACGTTGCGTGCGTTGGCCGGGTTGAGCACGGCGGAAATCGCGCGGGCGTTCCTCGTGTCGGAGCGCACGATGGGTCAGCGCATCTTCCGCGCGAAGCAGAAGGTGGCGCATGCCGTTATCCCGTTCCGCGTCCCGTCGGCGCACTTGCTGCCGGATCGGCTGCCGGCCGTCCTGCACGTCCTCTACCTGCTGTACAACGAGGGCTACGGCGACCAGCAACACAAGACGCGGCTGAGCCGGGAGGCGATCCGGCTCAGCCGCGTGCTGGCAGCGCTGATGCCCGACGAACCCGAGGCGCACGGCATGCTCGCGCTGATGCTGCTGCACGACGCGCGGCGTCCGTCGCGGGTGGATGGGGGAGGGGAGCTGGTCACGCTCGAGGCGCAGGATCGTTCGCTTTGGGATCGGGAAGCGATTGCGGAAGGTAGCGCGATCCTTGAGCGTGCGTTGCGGCAGCGGCGAGCGGGGGCGTTCCAGATTCAGGCAGCGATCGCGGCGTGTCATGCGACGGCGCCGTCTACGGCGGAGACCGATTGGGCGCAGATCGTCGGGTTGTATGAGCAGCTTGCGCGAGTGGCGCCGGGTCCGGTCGTAGAGCTGAATTACGCGGTCGCGGTCGCGATGGCGCAGGGTCCGGAAGTCGCGCTTCCGCTGGTTGATTCGATCGCTGAGGGCGGGCGGCTTGATGACTACTACCTGCTTCACGCGACGCGCGCGGATTTGTTGCGGCGAGTAGGGCGTGCGGACGATGCTGACGCGTGTTTGCGTACGGCGCTTGGGCTCGCGCCTACGGAGGCGGAACGTCGTCTGCTGGCGCGGAGGATCGCAGAGAGCTGACGCTTGAAGCGCTATGCCCTCCGGAGCAATGCGCTAGGCGCGCGAGGATTCATCGAGGAGCTCGGCACTACGGTGGGTTCCGTGCGCGCTTGGAATCGCGGCCGGATAGGGGCGAGTACTGACCATGTGCAGACCGTGGTCGGTATCGCCGGGCTCGTCGACGTGCCGGCGTTCCAGTGGGCCGTCGATCGGGTGTTCCGGGCGCATGCGCATCTGCTGCGGGGGTTTGGGTGTGACGCGGCGGGGCGGGAGATCTCGGTGCAGGCGTGCGAGACGCCGCGAGTGCGCGAGGTCGACTTGCGCGAGTACAGCGCGTTTGAGCGTGATGAGGCGGCGCTGCGGTTGGAGGAGCACGAGCGCTGCGAGGAGTTCCCGCTCGGCGCGCCACCGCTGATCAGGTTGCTGCTGCTTCGGGTCGGCGAGCGCGAGCAGCGGTTTGTCGTGACGAGCCATCGTGCGGTGCTGGACGACTGGTCGCACGCCGCGTTGGTGCGCGCGCTGCTGAGCGCGCATGGGTGGAATGTCGCGGGTGATGGGGACGGGGCGAACGACGGGAGTTGGCGCGGGGGGACTGCGGACGGTGGTCCTTTAGCGCGCTTGACGCAGAGGGTGCCGGCGGATCTCGTCGGGCGGTTGCTGGATCGGGCGGCTGAGTACGGGATTGACGCCGAGACGATCGTGCAAGGCGCTTGGGCGGTGGCGCTTAGTGAGCTGAGCGGTCGGCGGGACGTGCTGTTTGGTGGCGTGTCGCCCGGCGCGGCGAGGATGGACGCGCCGGGGGTGTCGGGTGCGGTGGGTTTTCCGGGTGCGGCGGTGATCCGGGTGCGCCGCGTGATGTGTTGCCGATTCTGGTCAGTGTTCGGCCTGATCAGTCGATGGTGGAGTTGCTGCTCGCGGTCAGGGAACGTAGCGCGAGGCTTGAGGCGCACCAGCATCTCGGGGCGGCGGAGTTGTTTCAGGTTGTCGGGCCGCGGGCTTGGTTTGGGACTGTGGCGCTACTTGCGCCAGAGCCGATCGGGCCGGTTTCGCCGCGGCTCGGCGCGCATATTCGTACGCTGAGTACGTTCGACGCTAAGCCATACGCGCTCAGCTTCTCCGTGACGGCCGGGGCGCGGTGGACTGCTCGCCTTGATTACCGGACCAGCGCGGTGTCGGACCGCGATGCGAGTGGTGCGCTCACGAGCGCGGTCGCGGCGATCGAGGCGATTGCGTGCGCGCCTGAAGTGCCGCTGGGACAGCTTCAGCTTGCGACGGTGGACGTCTCCGGCACGTTGGCGCGTGCGGCGTGATTCGCGTCGTGATGCAGCATGCGTGTGGTGATCTCGACCGGGACTCGCCCGATCGTCATCGCCGCGCCCATGATGCTGAAGCCGAATCCGACCCAGCGCACGACTAGGTCCGTGGTGGTCTTCTGTGCAGTCTGTACATTGATGGGAGTCATGTGGGACACCGTCCGTCACGCGGCTTGAGGCATGGTCAGATCTGGCTCGTACACGTGTAGGTACGCCAGGTTTTGCGGGAGGGCTCGAACCAGCTCCGGATAGAGGGTGTCGCCGTCGCAGGGCTCGATGCCGAATGCCGTGTTCCACGGCTCGATGCGGATGCCGACGCGGTGTGGCCCGAGGACGCTCGTCACGGCCTCGACCACCTCGACGGCGAAGCGGATTCGACCGGCGATCGAACCGCCGTATCGGTCTAGCCGCTGATTCGCCGCCGCGTTGAGGAATTGGTTGACCAGGTAGCCGTTGCCCGCGTGGATTTCCACGCCGTCGAAGCCTGCGCGGTCGGCGGCGTGTGCGGCGTGCGCGAACGAGCCGACGGTCGCGCGGATCTCGCGGCCTGTCATCTCGCGCGGGACCGGGCACTCGACCATTCCGTTGTGCGTGAAGGTGTACGTGCGCGCGGGAATGGGGGAAGGGGCGACCGGCGCGCCGCCGTCCGGCTGCAGGTCCGGGTGGCTGACGCGGCCGGCGTGCACCAGTTGAGCGAAGATGCGCCCGCCTCGCGCGTGCGCGGCTTCGGTGACGCGGCGCCACGACGCGACGTGCAGGTCAGTGTGCAGGCCCGGCATGTCGATCGTGCTCTTGCCCTGCGCGGATATATACACGCTCTCGCTGACGATCAGGCCGGCGGACGCTGCTACGTGCGATGTGCTTACGGCCCGCAACGTCCGCAGCGCCCGCAACGTGGTCATGACAGCGCGGCCTTCGCCTTGAGCGGCTCCCACCAATCGCGGTTGTCGCGGTACCACGCGACGGTGCGGGCCAGTCCGTCGTCGAACGTGACGCGGGGCTGGTAGCCGAGTTCGTCGCTGATTTTGGTGATGTCGAGCGAGTAGCGGCGATCGTGTCCCTTGCGGTCGGTGACGTTGTCGACGCTGCTCCAGTCGGCGCCGCACGCGTCGAGCAGGCGCTGAGTCAGTTCCTTGTTCGACAGCTCGGTGCCGCCGCCGATGTTGTAGACCTGGCCCGCGCGGCCTTTGGTGAGTGCGAGGTGGATGCCGCGGACGTGGTCGGAGACGTGCAGCCAGTCGCGCACGTTGCCGCCGTCGCCGTAAAGCGGGACGCGGCCGCCGTCGAGCAGGTTGGTGACGAACAATGGGATCATCTTCTCGGGGAAGTGGTAGTGCCCGTAGTTGTTCGAGCAGCGGGTGACCACGGTGTCGAGGTGGTGCGTGCGATACGCGGCCAGCACCAGCAGATCAGAGCCCGCTTTCGCGGCGGAATAGGGAGAGTTGGGCGCGAGCGGCCACTCCTCGGTCCACGAGCCCTCGTCGATCGAGCCGTAGACCTCGTCGGTCGACACGTGCGCGAATCGCGCGATCTTGTTGCGGCGTGCGGCGTCCAGCAGCGTCTGGGTGCCGACGACGTTGGTGGTGACGAAGTCGGAGGCGCCGAGTATGGAGCGGTCGACGTGCGATTCGGCCGCGAAGTGCACGATCGCGTCGTGGCCGGGGAGCACGTGGTCCAGCAGCTCCGGGTTGTTGATGTCGCCGCGCACGAACGTGTAACGCGCGTCATCGGCTACCGGCGCGAGGTTCGCCAGATTGCCGGCATAAGTCAGCTTGTCGTACACGGTCACCTGGTGGTCCGCAGGTGAGCCGTTGTCGTCGAGTGCCCCCGCGAGCAGAGCGCGCACGTACTCGGAGCCGATGAAACCGGCGCCGCCGGTAACCAGGATTCTCATGTCGCCCATATCTATTCGCGAGCGGTATTGAAGCGCTCGTATCTAGCTTGTGGCGCATGAAGGGAATCTTGCTCGCCGGCGGGACCGGCTCACGGCTGTGGCCGCTCACGCGCGCCGTCTCGAAGCAACTGCTACCGGTCTTCGACAAGCCGATGATTTACTATCCGCTGTCCACGCTGGTGATGTCGGGCATCCGCGACATCCTGATCATCACCACGCCGGAGGACCAGGAGGCGTTCCAGCGCCTGCTCGGCGACGGCGAACGGTTCGGACTGAACCTCGAGTACACGGTCCAGCCGAGCCCGGACGGCCTGGCGCAGGCGTTCATTCTCGGCGAGCGGTTCATCGGCGGCGGCTCGGTCGCCCTGGTGCTCGGCGACAACATCCTGCACGGCGCCCGCGTCGGACGGCAGTTGCGGGCGTGCGCGTCGGTCGACGGCGGCCTGATCTTCGCGTATCCGGTGGCCGACCCGACCGCGTACGGCGTCGTCGAGTTCGATCAGCACGGCCGCGCGATCTCGATCGAGGAGAAGCCCGCGCGGCCGCGGTCGCGCTATGCCGTGCCTGGCTTGTACTACTACGACAATGACGTGGTCGAGATCGCCAAGGGGCTCAAGCCGAGCGCGCGCGGCGAGCTGGAGATCACGGCGGTCAACAACGTGTACCTCAAGGCCGGACGACTGTCCGTATCCGTGCTCGACCGTGGCACCGCGTGGCTGGACACCGGGACGTTCGATTCGCTGGTGCAGGCGTCTGAGTTCGTGCGCGTGGTCGAGGAGCGGCAGGGCCTCAAGGTCGGCTGCGTGGAGGAGATCGCCTGGCGGACCGGCTTCATCGATTCGAATCGGCTGCGCGAGCTGGCCGAGCCGCTGCTCAAGAGCGGCTACGGGCAGTACCTCGTCGAGTTGGTGGATGAGCACGAGGCGGCCGTCATCGCCGGGCCCGGATTCGTCGACGAGCCCGATTGGCCCGCTGCGGTCCGTGAAGTGGGGCTGCGCGCCGCCTGAGAAAGCCGCCGCCTGAGAATTCGGGCGACTGGTGATTTGCGGATATTCCCGAATCGGTTGCGCCCTCGTCCCGTCCGGCTCAAGCTGAGAGCGAACGACTACGAGTCGGACGCCCAGGGGTGGGCTGACGAGGGCGAGGGGGCAATGAGCGAGCACGTCGGCGTGGCTGTGACCACGTCGGAATCAGTAGTTCAAGCACGAATGAAGTTCGCGTACGACGCCGCGGTCAATGAGCTGACGAGGGAAGACACCACGCTGGGGAATCTGCGGAACCGGGCGGCCGGCGTGCTCACCATCGCCGCGCTGATCACGTCTTTCGCGGCGGGGATCGGCTTTGTTCAGACCGATCCCACGAAGGGCAGCACATTCCCGAATTGGGCGGCGATCACGCTGCTGGCGATCCTGGTCGTGATCGTCGGCCTGAACGTCGTGATCATGTGGCCGATCGCCTTCGATTTCGGCCCGAGCCCGAAGGGGTTCCTGCTGGCCCCCGAGGATCCGGCGTCAGGGCCGATCGACCGGACGATGATTGATCGGCTGATCGGGTCCGCGGCCAAGAACACGAAGAAGATCAACAGCCGCGTGAAGCTGTTCCAGGCCGCGGTATTCCTTCTCGGCGCCGAGGTTGCCGTCATCCTCGCCGCCAGCCTTTCCACCTGAGCGGGGTGCGACATGACCAAGGAAGAAAAAGAAGACGATCCGTACGTCATTCACGGAAGCAACCTGGTCGCGGAGGTCAGTACGACCGCGCATCCGGATCTGGTGACGTTCCTCGAGCGGGAGGGTGTTTCGGTCTCCAGCGAGCATGGCGTGACGGTGGACTTCGTCCGAATCCGTATTTCCGGACATTCGGCGACGACGCTGAACCACGCCCTGATCAAGTTGCGGGACCAGAATCCTCAGATCCGGCTGCGCATCGTCGATGATGAGGACTGAAGAACACCGCTTCCGCGGAACGCTGCCTTAGACCTGCTTGATCGGGAGGTTGACGACCAGGCCGTCGATCGCGTCGGTTACCGGGAGCTGGCAGGACAGCCGGCTGTTCTTCTTGCGCTCGGCGGCCGTGTCGTACAGCAGCTCGTCCTCTACGGCGTGCATTGAGGGCAGCGGTACCTGCGTTCCCTCGTCCACGTATACGTGGCAGGTTCCGCACATGGCGCCGCCGCCACAGCGGCCTACGATGCCGTCCACGCTGTTGATGACCGCGCCGCGCATCACGGTGTTGCCGCTCGGCACGTCGACGGTCCGAGCCGAACCGTTCGGCTGGACGTACGTGATCCTTGCCATTCGAGCCTCCAGGGATTGGCAGCCACTTGGCACCGGGCTTGCCTGCGACGTGTGCGACGTGAATGTCGCAGCGCGCGGTGGAAGCCTCCTCGAACCGGACACGAGGCGCCGGGTCCGTGCGACTTCCAGAGTGATTCGAGCGCGGGTCGGGATGCTGCTGCGCGCATGGTCACTTCGCAGCCGGGGCGTGCCCGGCGGACTTAAGGAGAGCCTGAGTTGAGCGTCCGTACCGACGATGCGCCGGCGGCGGCGCTGAAGGACTTCCTCGAACAGAGCGTGCAGTGGACCGCCGACGCCGAGGCGCCGCGGCTCGAGCACGCGGTCATCCAGGTCCCGGCCGACTACGCCAATCCCGGCTGGCGGACCCTCGACCTCGCGGTCACCCGGATCAAGGCGTCCGACCCGGCGCGGCGGCGCGGGATCCTGCTGGCGGTCAACGGCGGCCCCGGCGGCGTGGACGGACTCGGCCGCAACTTCCCGGCGAAGCTGAGCGAGTGCGAGCCGCTGTCGCAGGTCTATGACTTGGTTGGCTTCGACCCGCGCGGCAGCGGCGAATCGACCCGGCTGCTCGCGATCGTCGCGGCGGCGAAGGTCGCGTTCGACTCGCGTCCGCCGGACGAGCTGTTCCCGGCCATCGCCGAGGACATGCGGGCTCGCGAAGAGGCCTGCCAGCGTGGCGGCGGCGACCTGCGGCCGCATATCAACACTCGCAACACGGCGCGCGACATTGATTTGATTCGCACGGTGCTCGGCGAGGAGAAGGTCAACTTCGTCGGCTACGCGTTCGGGACGGTCGTCGGCGCGGCCTACGGGACGCTCTTCCCGGAGCGGCTGGACCGCAGCGTGCTCGACTCGTGTGTGCACCCTGACTGGACGTGGCGCGGGCTGTTCCTTAAGCAGGCCGAGGCGATTCGCCACAACGTTGAGGCTTGGGCGCAGTGGGTTGGCGAGCGTGACGGCGCCTTCAGGCTTGGGCGCGGCGCGGAGCAGGTGCTGCAGTCGGTGGAGGCGGTCGCAGGGGTGCTCGACGCTGAGAACGCCGTCCAGCAGCGCACGCTCTTCGACGGCGCGGTCGGCAATCAGGCGGCGGACCGCTCGCGCTGGGCGGAGCTGGCCAAGCTGGTGCGCGACGTGCACGCGGCGGTGAACGCGGACGAGGTGGACCGGTACAAGCAGCTGCTGGCGGGAACGTCTACTTGGCGCCCGGGCGACCAGGAAGGCGAACTGCGCGAGGGCGTGCTGGAGGCGACCACGCTGGAGACCTACTGGCCGCAGGACCTTGAGCAGTACTACGCGGACATGCGCGTGTTCCGCGAGCACTACCCCTACGGCTACGGCGTGCTGCGCGCGCAGCCGTGGATCGGCGCCTTCCGTTCGTACGAGGCGATCGAGCCGCCGGTGCAGGCGATCCGGGACGGCTACCCGATCGGATTGGTCGTGCAGGCCGAGGGCGATCCGCTGGACAACTACGAGGGCGGCGTCGGGATGGCCGAGCGGCTTGGCCACCGGCTCGTCACCGTCGCGGACTCGGGCGACCACGAGGTCTACCTGCTCGGCGACAACAAGGGTGTGGACGAGGTCTGCACGCGTTACCTCGTCGATGGGGTCGTGCCGGCGCAGGATGTCATCGTGGCGCCGACGCGGCCGCGGCCGGATGTTCCGGCTGACAGCGAGTGAGCTGAGAACTAAGACGAATCGGCCGCGCTCCGAATCTGGGGAGCGCGGCCGACTCGTCTCTGGGGACTGCGACGACTACGGAACTTCGGCGGTTAGCAGGACCGACTGGTCGCCCTCGATGCCGACCACGCCGCGGTCGACAAGGCCGGCCTTCTCGAACAGCGTCACGAAGTCGCGCACGCTGCGGCGCTTTCCGCCGCCCATCAGGATCATCATGAAGTCGACCGTCGTGCCGACCTCTTCGAACGGCGTGTTGCCGCCGAGCAGCATGTCCACGATCACGACGCGGGAGCCCGAGGCGGCCGATGCGGCGACGTTCCGGAGCGTCTTGAGGACCGTCTCGTCGTCCCACATGTACATCATGTGCTTATAGAGGTAGATGTCGGCGCCGCTGGGAACGGCCTCGCGGCAGTCGCCGGACACCAGCTCGACTCGGTCGGCCAGTGCGCCGCCGGGCTGCAGGCGGTCGTCGACGCCGGGCAGTACCTGCGCCAGCTCGAACAGGACGCCGCGGGCCTGCGGGTACCGCTCGAGCAGCTGCACGAGTAGCTGGCCGTGGCCGCCGCCGACGTCCATGAGCGTTTCGCCGGCCTTGAGATCCAGCAGCTCGACCAGCGCGGCCGAGTTGTTGAGCAGGATCGTGTTGGCGGTCATCGCCCGGTTGAAGATGGCGCCGGCGTCGGGGTCGTCGTTGATGAAGTAGCTTTGCGCGTTGGTGCCGAACACCTTCGGGAACGCGGGCTCTCCGGTGCGTACCGCCTCGGGGATGTGCTGCAGGACGGTCATCGGGACGTGCATCCAGCCGAAACGGATCACGTCGGCGGCGCGCCACGGCGCGTCCGAGTGGATCATCCGGGACAGCTCGGTGTGCTCGAATACGCCTTCTTCGGTCTCCGCAAAGAAGCCGATGGTGGTCAGCGCGCGCAGCAGGCGGGTGAGGGCGTCCGGCTTGGCGCCGACCGTCTCGGCGATCTTCGCGGCCGGGAGCGGCTGGTCGCCCAGCGCGTCGGCCAGCTTCAGGTCGATGGCGGCCTGCACGAACTGCATTGCCGCGAAGCCCTGGCTGATCTGGTACAGCTTCACGCGGGCTTCCAGGGAGGGCAGCGGCGCGCCGCCCTTCGTGCCCTGAGTCTTAGTGTCCTGGGTGATGGTCATGGTTTTCCGGCTCCTATCGACCGAGTGCGTCAGCTGTGGCTGGCGGCCAGCCGGGCGAAGTAGACGCCGGCGTCGGGCAGGTCGTGGCGGATCGTGCGGGACTTCACGCGCAGGCCGTCCTCGGTGCGCACCAGCTCGTCGCGCACGACGCAGCTCGGCTCGAACGTGACGTCACCGGTCTCGCTGGTCACGCTGACCAGGCTGTTCGCGCGGGACTCGATGGTGCCGTCCGCGCGCACGGTGATCTGCCGGGCGTCGAACCAGTGCCGGATCCGGCTGGTGCCGTAGCGCGGGACGTTGGCGCGCACGCCGCCGAGCAGCGCGTCGCGGCCGACGACCTGCCAGGCGCCTTCGTAGCCGAATACGCAGTCGGCGGTGAAGGTGTCCGCGAACGCCTCCAGCTCGCCCTCTTCAAGCAGCGGCATCTGCCGGGCGTAGAAGTCGGCGACCTCGATGTGTAGCTCTACCTGGGCGGTCGATGTCAGCGTCGGCGACACGGCGACGCCTCCTTCCGAGTTCGGGGCGGGGTTCGCAGGGTCCTCCCGGCCGATCCAGTCCGGCTCGAGCGCCGCCGGACCCGCGCGCCCGCGGGGGTGACCTCCAGACGCGCGCGATCCGGTTTCGAGGGCGCCGGGCCACCCTGAGTTGTCGTAATGGCGAAGAGAAAGGTCCCGGACATGGTCACCAAGCTTCCCGGCACGAACCGGGAGGTGCGGCTCGCCTCCTACCCGGAGGACGGGGTCGCCCTGGAGAACTTCGAGGTCGCCGAGGTTCCGCTGGCGCAGCCTGGCGACGGCCAGGTCGTCGTGCGCAATGACTGGATGGCGCTGGGCACCGTCTACCGCGACCAGATGCAGCCGGCCACCGACATCCCGATCCCGGTCTTCCAGCTCGGCCTGGCGATGTGGGGCCGCACGGTCGGCACCGTGGTGCAGTCCAACAGCCCCGACCTGGCCGAGGGCGACCTGGTGGAGCACTTCAACGGCTGGCGCGACTACGCGGTCGGCTACGCCGGGGAGTTCTTCAAGCGGGACGGCGCGCTGCTGCCCTCCAGCGAGTACTTCCTGTCCAACGGCCCGACGGCCTGGCGCGGCATGGCGGAGATCGCCAACGTGCAAGAGGGCGACGTAGTGTTCGTCTCCGGGGCCACCAGCGGCGTCGGCACCATCGCCGGGCAGATCGCCAAGGCGCTCGGGGCCAAGACGGTGATCGGCAGCACCGGCTCGGCGAAGAAGGTCGACTTCCTGCTTGAGCAGGCCGGATACGACGCGGCCTTCGACTACCACGACGGCCCGGTGGCCAAGCGGCTCTACGAGCTGGCCCCCGGAGGTATTAACGTGTTCTTCGACAACGTCGGCGGCGAGCAGTTCGAGGCGGCGCTCCAGGCGGCGGCGCCCGGTGCCCGGTTCGCACTGTGCGGCGCACTGGCCGCGCAGCACGGCGACGCCGACTCCCGGCCGCGGCTGGACACCCAGAGCATGATCCCGCGGGAGCTGACCGTGAAGGGCTTCGCCTGCTTGCACACCCCCGACCAGATCAACGGTTGGAACAGCCAGTTCAGCAAGTGGCTGAACGAGGGACGCATCGCGTACCCGCGTACCGTCGTTGAAGGCGGCGTGCCCTCGCTCCCGCAGGCGTTCGTCGACCTGATGCGCGGCGGGTTCAGCGGCCAGGTGCTGGCGAAGCTGTCGTGACCATGCCGGAGCTCTCCGTACGGGCGCTGAACCGGGCGCTGCTTGACCGCCAGCTGCTCACCCGGCGTTCCGGGATGACGCCCTTCGAGGCGATCGAGTATCTGGTCGGCATGCAGGCGCAAGCGGTGAACCCCCCGTACGTTGGGCTCTGGACCCGGCTCACCGAGTTCGAGACCGAACATCTCGCCAAGCTGCTGGATGATCGCTCGGTGGTGCGCATCGCGCTGATGCGGTCCACGCTGCACCTGGTCTCCGCGCGCGACTGCCTCAACCTCTCGCCGCTGATGTCCGAGATGCTGGCCCGCGCGGTCAAGGGCCAGTTCGGCCCGCAGGTCCAGGGCCTCGACCCGGCCGAGATCGCCGCGCTGGGCATCAAGCTGACCGAGGAGCGTCCGCTCACCTTCGCCGAGCTCGGCCGGCTGATGGCCGAGCAGTGGCCCGGGCGCGACCCGATGTCGCTGGCGCAGAACGTGCGCAACCTCGTCCCGCTGATCCAGGTTCCGCCGCGCGGCTACTACAACAACAGCACCGCGGCGGCGCACACCACCGCGACCAGCTGGCTCGGCCGCGCGGTGGAGCAGAACCCGTCGATCGACGAGTACGTGCTGCGCTACCTCGCCGCGTTCGGGCCGGCCAGCGTGATGGACATGCAGAAGTGGTCCGGTCTGACCAAGCTCAAGGACGCGTTCGCCCGGCTCGCGCCGAAGTTGCGCACGTACCAGGACGAGCGCGGCACCGTGCTGTACGACCTGGCCGAACTCGAGCTGCCCGACCCGGACACGGTCGCGCCGGTCCGCTACATCCCGGACTTCGACAACATCCTGCTTTCGCACGCCAACCGCGACCGCATCATGGCGGAGCAGCACAAGCCGCGGGTCTTCACCAGCAACGGCATCATCCGCTCCACCGTCCTGGTCGACGGATTCGTGCAGGGGCGCTGGTGGATCGATCGCGCCAAGGACCTGGCGACGCTCGTCATCGAGCCGTTCGCCAAGTTCAACAAGAAGACCGTCGCCGCCTTGACCAAGGAAGGCGACCAGCTCCTGCGGTTCGCCGCGTCCGACGCGGGCCGCCGCGACATTCGGTTCGAACCGCTCGCCTGACCATTCGGCACGGCAATTACTTGACACGGCACCTATTTAGCACAGGGAGATCAGTTGTCCACCGACATTCGCCCTGAGACCGGGCTACGCGCCGCGTCGGAGAAGGCCGCCGCCATCGCCGCCAAGCACGCCGACGCCGGGGACGCCGCGCGCGACCTCACCCCCGAGGTCGTCGACGCCCTGCGCGAGGCCGGCTTCGCCCGGCACTTCGTCTCCTCGCGCTGGGACGGCGGCGGCGGGACCTTCGGCGAGTTCCTGCAGGCGATCTTCACCCTGGCCGAGGGCGACGCCTCCGCCGCCTGGTGCGCCGCGCTGCTGGCCGCCTCCGCCCGGTTCTCCGCCTACCTGCCCGAGGCCGGGCACCGGGAACTGTGGGGTTCGAGCCCTGACACGCTCATCGCCGACGGCCTGATCCCCGCGGGCAAGGCCGTGCCGGTCGACGGCGGCCACCGGCTGTCCGGCACCTGGCCCTACATCACCAACGTCGAGTTCGCCGACTGGTCGCTGCTGTGCGCGTCGGTCGGCGACGGCCCGCAGCCTGAACTGCGCTTCTTCGCCCTGCCGCGCGGCAGCTACCACTCGATCAAGAACTGGGACTGCGCCGGCATGCGCGCCTCCGGCAGCCACTCCCTCGTGGTCAAGGACGTGTTCGTGCCCGAACACCTGTCCTACGACCGGCAGAACATGGTGGACGGACACAACAGCTGGTCGGACGACCCGAACCACAACATCCCGTATCAGGCCACTGGTGCGCTGATGCTGGTCACGCCTGGAGTCGGCGCCGCGCTCGGCACGGTGAAGGCGGCCGCGAAAGCGCTGAAGGGCAAGAAGCTGCAGGAGGCCAGCCAGATCGAGCTGACCCGCGCGGTCGCCCGGATCGACGGCGCCCGGCTGCTGGTGGAGCAGAGCGCCGCGACGGTCGACAGCGGTGCGCTCACGCATGCGCTGATCATGCGCAACCAGCGCAACGGCGTCTTCGCCAACGAGGAGTGCGCCGAAGGCGTCAATGGCCTGATCCGTGCCGCTGGTACCAGGGGGCTGAGCGAGTCGTTCCGGCTGGAGCGGTTCTGGCGCGACACGATCGCCGCGACCTCGCACGTCGGACTGCGTTACGACAACACCCGGATCGCCCACAACTACAGCACGCTGCTCCTCGAGGGCGGCGGAGAGCGCTGATCTAACAACGTGAGCGGGGCCTGCGCCGGGAGTTAGGCGCGGGCCCCGCTTCGTGTACTTGCCGGATCACCGCTGGCGCGGGATGACCGGAGCGTTCGCCGCCGCGTCCGCGATCTTGCGCTGGTAGTGCTCGAGGCAGGCCTCGTACGTCGGCAGGATGCCGAGTTCTGCGGCGCGCGCAAGGGTGGGCGCCTCGAGATCCTTGGCGGCAAGCACCGGCTCGCCGTCGGTGTTCCAGGGCAGATTCAGTGCCGGGTCGAACGGATGGATCTCGAACGGCGTGCCCGGAATGTAGGGCACGTCGAAGACGTAACTCACGCACGAATCGTCGGCCAGCGAGACGAAACCGTGGGCCAGGCCGTCCGGAATGAACACTGCCTTTCCGGTGCCCGGCTCCAGCAGCGTCGTGTCGAACTGGCCGTAGGTCGGCGAGCCGATCCGGCAGTCCAGCACGTAGTCCTGGACCGCGCCGCGCACGCAGGTCACGTACTTGGCCTGGCCGGGCGGCAGGCTCACCCCGTGCATGCCACGCAGCACGTTGCGATGGTTGACGGAGAAGTTGGTCTGTACGGGCTGGAATATGTGCCCGGTCGCCCGGGTGAATTCGCCGTCCCGGAAGGACTCGAAGAACGCGCCTCGCTCGTCCGTGTGGATACGCGGGTGAATGCGGTAGGCGTCACGGACCGCCATCTCCTCGATCTGCATGGCCCGCAGGGTAAGGAGACGCGCTCGAGGCACGCTCGGCGCGGCGTATACGTCCGGACCTCGGCGTATGGCGGGTGGGGGCTGTCCGATTCGAGTAATTCTCGAGCACCGCGTGCTTAACCTGGACCATGAGAGTTCTGGTGAGCACTGGCCCGTCGTTCGGGCTCTACTGCCCAGTCGTACCGCTCGCCTGGGCGCTGCGCGCGGCCGGCCACGAGGTGCTGGTCGCCTCGCCCGAAACCATCGCCGACGTCGTCAAAGGCTCGGGCCTCGCGTACATCCCGAGCTACGGCCCGATGCACATGCGCGAAGTCATGGTGCACGACCGCGAGGGAAACCCGCTTCCGTTCGCGCGGGAGGAATCCGGCCTGCTGGAAATGGCCGGCCGCGGCTTCGGCCGGCTCGCCGCGCGCACCCTGCCCGGCCTGCTCGAGGTCGCGAAGAACTGGAAGCCGGACGTCATCCTCGGCGAGCCGCATGCGTACTCCGCCGCGGTGACCGCGAAGTCGGTCGGCGTCCCGTTCGTCGAGCACGGAGTCGGCCTCGGCTACTTCCGCGCGATGGACAAGGCCGGCGTCGACGAACTGTCGCCCGAGCTGACCGCGCTGGGCTTCGACGGCCTGCCCGAGCCCGATCTGCGGCTCGAACCGTGCCCCGCCTCGCTGCAGGCCCCTGACCTGCCGCCCGGCCTGCCGATGCGCTACATCCAGTACGACCCGCCGGCAACAGTGCCGTCCTGGGTCTTCGGCGAGCGCAAGCGGCCCCGGCTGCTGCTCACCCTCGGCACGGTCGCCACGGTGGGCCCCGGCGTGCAGGTGCTCAAGCAGCTGGTCAACACCCTGCCACGGTTGGGCGTCGAACTGCTGGTCGCGGTCAGCGACCACGTCGTGCCGGAACTCGGCCCGCTGCCGGACGCGGTCCTCGCCGCCGGATTCCTCCCGCTGGCCTCGATCCTGTCGTCCTGCGACATCGCCGTGCACCACTGCGGCGGCGGCTCGACCATGGCCGCGATCCTGGCCGGCCTGCCGCAGTTGCTGGTCCCGCAGCCGATCGTGGCCGAGCAGTACGACAGCGCCCGCCGCGTCACCGCGTACGGCGCCGCCCGGCAGCTGGTCGAGCAGCCCATCGACCCGGCCGCCGTCGTCGAGAACTGCCAGGCGCTGCTCGACGACCCGTCCTACCGGGCCAAGGCCGTGCAACTGCGCGACGAGATCACCGCCATGCCCTCGCCCGTGGAGCTCGTCTCCCGTATCGAAAAGCTGGCAGGACACCAGCGATGACCCGCACCGATCGCGAGAAGCCCCGCGCCGCCAGCCTCCTGCCGGAGACGCTGGTGGTTCGCGGGGCCCGCGAGCACAACCTGCGCGACGTGGACGTGGATCTGCCGCACCGCAGCCTGACCGTCTTCACCGGCGTGTCCGGCTCGGGCAAGTCCTCGCTGGCCTTCGCCACCATTTACGCCGAAGGCCAACGCCGCCAGTTGCAATCCATGTCCACCTTCGCCCGGCAGTTCATGGGGCAGATGGACAAGCCGGACGTGGACCAGGTCCTCGGCCTCTGCTCGGTGGTCGCTGTCGACCAGCGCTCGTCGGCGTCCAGGAGCCCACGCTCCACTGTCGGCACCGTGACAGAGGTCTACGACCTGATGCGAGTGCTGTACTCCCAGATCGGCCACCCGCACTGCACCGAGTGCGGCACCGAGCTGGCGAAGACGGACGGCAAGCTCGCCTGCCCTCAGGGCCATGACACGCTGCTGCCCGAGACCGGCCCGCGTGCGTTCTCGTTCAACCTGCCCTTCGGCCAGTGCAAGGCGTGCCAGGGTGTTGGCACCCGGCTTGAGGTGGACCCGTCCACGCTGGTCACCGACCCCTCCCGCTCGCTGCTTGAGGGCGCGATCGTGCCCTGGCGGCCGGTGTTCACCGAGCCGGAGCGGATGAAGGCCCGCGCGGTCGCGGTGCTGATGGGGGAGCAGGAGAGCACGCCGTGGGAGTCGCTGTCCGCGAAGTTGCGCGAGACACTGCTGCACGGCGACGACATCAAGGTCAAGGCGCGCAAGTTCGACAAGCCCGGCGACCCGATCAAGGACGTGGTGTTCACCGGCGTCGTCCCGTGGCTGTACGAGCGGTACCGCAAGGCCTCGGCCGAGAACTTCGGCCAGCTTGAGATCTACATGCGCCCGGCGCCCTGCGGCGAGTGCAACGGCACCCGGCTCGCCCCGGCGCAGCTGGCCGTCCGGATCGCCGGGCACAACATCGCGCAGGCCGCCGCGCTGCCGGTCAAAGCGGCGCTGCGGTTCTTCAGCGACCTGGACGTCTCGGACCGCGAGCGGGAGACCATCGCCTCGATCCTCGAGGAGATGACCCTGCGCCTGAGTCATCTGAAGCGAATGGGTCTTGGCTACCTCACCCTCGACCGCCCGGCGCGCACCCTGTCCGGCGGCGAGGCCCAGCGCATCCGGCTCGGCAGCCTGCTGGGCACCAACATGTTCGGCTTGATGTACGTCCTCGACGAACCCTCCGCGGGTCTGCACCCCAGGGACACCGAGGACCTGGTCGGCACCATGAAAGCGTTGCGCGACCAGGGCAACACGGTGCTGATCGTCGAGCACGACCACCAGATGATCAAGGCCTCGGACTGGGTCGTCGAACTCGGCCCGGCGGCCGGCGAGCACGGCGGCGAACTGGTCTTCTCCGGACCGGTGGAAAAGCTGCTGACCGACGAGGTCTCACCGACCGGCGGCTACGTCAGCGGCGCGCGCGGCATCGCGGTGCCCGGAAAGCGGCGCGAGCCCAAGCCGAACCGGCAGATCACCGTGTACGGCGCGAGCGAGAACAACCTCACCGGAATCGACGTCTCATTCCCGCTCGACGTGTTCACCGCCGTCACCGGCGTGTCCGGTGCGGGCAAATCAACGCTCATCGAAGACATCCTGTACCCGGCGGTCGAGCGCTCGCTCGGCGGCGACGCGCCGGCGCCCGGCGCGCACAGCCGGATCGAAGGGCTCGAACACATCGACCGGCTGATCCGGGTCGACCAGGCGCCGATCGGCCGCTCCGGCCGGTCCACGCCGGCGACCTACACCGGCGTCTTCGAGGGCATCCGCAAGGTGTTCGCGGCGACGCCCGAGGCGAAGAAGCGCAAGTACAAGCCGAACCGCTTCTCCTTCAACTCGCCCGGCGGACGCTGCGAGACCTGCTCGGGCGACGGCACCATCCGGATCGAGGTCCAGCTGCTGCCGGACGTCTTCCTGCTCTGCGAAACCTGCGACGGGAAGCGCTACAACGAGGAGACGCTGGAGATCCGCTACCGAGGCCGCAACATCGCCGAGGTGCTGGCGATGTCGATCGAGGACGCCGTCGAGCTGTTCGCCGAGGAGCCCGCGATCGAGGGCTCGCTGCGGGTGCTCGACGAGGTGGGCCTCGGTTACCTGAGGCTCGGTCAGCCCGCCAACACGCTCTCCGGCGGTGAAGCGCAGCGAGTGAAGCTGGCCAACGAGCTGCAGCGCAAGGCCGGCACGCACACGCTGTTCCTGCTGGACGAGCCGACTCAGGGCCTGCACTCCAGCGACATCGACCGCCTGCTCTCCGTCCTGCACAGCCTGGTCGCCAAGGGCCACACGGTCATCGTCGTCACGCACAGCCTCGACGTGATCAAGACGGCGGACTGGATCGTGGACATCGGCCCGGACGGCGGCGACGGCGGCGGCAAACTGGTCGCGTCCGGCACTCCCGAGCAGGTCGCGGCGCAGCCGGCCGGCCACACCGGGCGCTTCCTGCGGGAGGTGCTCTCGCCATGACCGCTGCCGGCCACGGCCCGGTACGCGTCGGAATCATGGGCTGCGCGGACATCGCCCGCCGCCGCCTGCTGCCGGCGTTCGCCGCGGACCCGGGCAGCCGGGTGGTGGCCATCGCCAGCCGGGACGGCGCGCGGGCGCGCGAACTCGCAGACCAGTACGGATGCGCCGCAGTAGCCGGATACGACGCGCTGCTGACGGATCCTCAGGTCGAGGCGGTTTACGTGCCGCTGCCCGTCGCCCTGCACGCCGAGTGGATCGAGCGTGCGCTGCTGGCAGGCAAGCACGTGCTCGGCGAAAAGCCGCTCACTTCCGATCCCGAGACGACAGCGGGGCTGTACGCGCTGGCCGCGTCGCGCGATCTGGTGCTCGCCGAGAACTTCATGTTCCCGCACCACAGCCGCAACGCGCGGGTGCGGGAACTAGTCGCGGGAGGCGCGATCGGCGAGCTGCGCAACCTCACCGCCGTGTTCGCCATTCCGCCGCCACCGCCGGGCGACATCCGCTACCAGCCGGACCTGGATGGCGGCGCCCTGCTGGATATCGCCGTGCAGCCGCTGTACGCGGTCCTGTATTTCCTGGGACTCGACGTGCGGCTGCGCGGCGTGAGCCTGCGTCGGCACGCCGAGCATTCCGTGGACACCGGCGGCGCGATCCTGCTGGACGCCCCCGGCGAGACGACCGCGCAGGTCGTCTTCGGCATGGAACACAGCTACCGGTCCGCCTACGAACTGTGGGGCAGCACGGGCCGGATCATCGTCGAGCGCGCATACGCACCGCCCGCGAACGAGCCGCCGGTCATCCGGCTGGAACGCTCCGGCGGCACCGAGGACCTGGTCCTGGAACCCGACGACCAGGTCCGCAACGCAGTGCGCGCATTCAGCCGCGCGATACGCGACCAAACGCGGGCGCAGAGCCCTGAGAGGTCGCTGGCAATGGTCCGGCTGCTGGCGGACATCCGCGCGGCCGACCGAGCCACCGCGGCTGCGCCCGCGCACAGATTTCTGGACGTCACCCGATGAAGCGCGTGCGGAAATCCTCCGCGCGCACGGCCTGAAAGTGGGGGCGGAAACGTGAACACCACCCAGACCCACCTACACCGCAGCGAAAAGCTCGACCACGAGCATCTGACGACCTACGACCGAGTCATCGAGGCGGAAGTCGGCAGGCTCACCTCGCCCGCGGGCGAGCTGGTCAGGTTCGCCAACGGCGGCGAGTACCAGTTCGCCGTCTACTGGGACTGCTACCCGGGCGGACCGTGCCGCGGGAACCACTATCACGAGGACAAGACCGAGGTCATGTACGTGATCTCGGGCCGGCTGCAGGCCGCGTACTACGACCTGGACTCGGACGAGCGGATCGACGTCGTGCTCGAGGCCGGCGACCTGGTGCGGGTGCGCCCGCGCCTGGTGCACAGCTATGTCGCGCTCGCCGCGACGCAGGTGGTCGAAGTGGCCACGCATCCCTATGCGCAGAGCGACACCTATCGTCACGTGCTGCTCTGACCCACAACGGCCAATAGGCCCCGGGCCCGCTCGTCGGGGCCGGTTCGCAAATGCGGTAAATGACAAAGGAGGGTCCCATGGCTGACCTCGACACAGCCCCCGTGGCCACAGCGCCCCCTGACGAGGAACTCAGTCCCAAGCGCTGGATCGCCCTGACGGTGATCCTCGTGGCGGCGTTCATGGACATGCTCGACAGCACGATCCTGAACGTCACCGTCCCCTCGATCCAACGGCACCTGCACTCCAGCTACGCCTCGGTGCAGTGGATCACCGCGGGATACCAGATCGCCTTCGCGCTGCTGCTGATCCTCGGCGGCCGGCTGGGCGACATCTTCGGCCGCAAGCGGATCTTCCAGGTCGGCGTCCTCGGCTTCACCCTCGCCTCGATCCTCGCGGCGGCGGCGCAGAACACCGGCACGCTGATCGCCGGGCGGCTGATCGAGGGCGCGTTCGCGGCGATCATGGTGCCGCAGGTGCTGGCGATCATCCACGTCACCTTCCCGCCGCAGGAGCGGGCCAAGGCCTTCGGCATGTTCGGCATGGTGGCCGGTCTGGCCGCCATCTCCGGGCTGAGCCTGGGCGGCCTGCTGGTGCAGTGGAACCTGTTCAACCTCGACTGGCGCCTGGTGTTCCTGATCAACGTCCCGATCGGCCTGTTCGGCCTGATCGTCGGACAGAACGCGATCAAGGAGTCGAAGGCGCCCTACCAGATGCGCTTGGACTTCGTGGGCGCGCTGCTGGCCACGGGCACGCTGTTCCTGCTGGTCTTCCCGCTGATCCAGGGACGCGAGAACGGCTGGCCGGCCTGGGGCTGGGCGATGCTCGGCGCGTTCCCGGTCGCCGCGGCGCTGTTCGTCTACCAGCAGCAGGCGAAGACCAAGAGCAACGGACAGCCGCTCGTGGTGCTGAGCCTGTTCAAGATCCGCAGCTTCGTCTCCACGCTCAGCGTGCAGATCATCTTCAACATCGGCGTCGGCATCTTCTTCCTGTCCTGGACGCTGTACCTCCAGTTCGGTCTGGGCTGGACGCCGATGCACGCCGGTCTGACCAGCCTTCCGTTCTGCCTCGCCACGTTCATCACCTCGGCGATGTCGTACGCGGTGCTGGCGGCGAAACTGGGCCGCACGCTGCTGCAGATCGGCGCGGTCCTGGTCGTGCTCGGTATCGCGAGCTACGTCTGGGTGGTCAACCACTACGGCGCCGGCGTCAACACCTGGGAGATGATCCTCCCGCTCGCGGTGTTCGGCCTCGGCTTCGGCATGGTGATGGC
>CAVQPP010000459.1:0-7128 GCA_963714445.1 uncultured Actinomycetota bacterium | reverse complement strand
CCGGGTTCTGCGCGAAGTACCGGATCACCGAGATCGAGGTGAGCGTCAGCAGGATCAAGATGCCGAAGCCGCCGGTCGTGCCGCCCCAGAAGAACAGGTCGGTCTGCGGGTTCCAGCCGCCGATCGCGAAGGCGACGATGGCGACCAGGCCGATCACGCTCTGCGCCATCGACGCGGTGCGCGGCACGCCGTTGGCCCCGGTGCGCCCGAACGAGCCGGGCAGCACCTGCTCGCGGCCGAGCGCGAAGGAGTAGCGCCAGCAGGCGTTGTGGAAGGCCAGCGCCGCGGCGAACAGCGAGGTCATGAACAGGACCTGTCCGGCGTTGTTCAGGAAGGTCGAGCCCATAGCGAACAGCATGCCGGGGCCCTCCTGCTGCGCGGTCTTGCCGACGTTCGCGACGCCGTAGTACAGCGACAGCACCCAGGACGCCGCCGCGTACACCACGCAGATGACCGCGAGCGAGAAGTACGTGGCGGTCGGGACGGTACGGCGGGCGTCGCGCGCCTCTTCGGCGTAGACCGGCGATTGTTCGAAACCGATGTAACCGAGCACGGCGACGGCGATCACCGCGCCGATGCCGCCCTTGGTCAGGTCGGAGGGATTCAGGGTGCTGAAGCTGACGTGGTTATCGGCCGGGTGCAGACCGCCGCTGATGGTCAGCGCGACGATCGCGACGACTTCGAGCGTCAGCAGCACGCCGAGCACGCGGCCGCTCACGTCCACCCGGATCAGGCCGAGGACAGTGACGACGGCCCAGGCCGCCAGCGCGTAGACCCACCACTTGATATCTACGTTCGCTTCCTGCTTAACGTATGCCGCGACCGTCGGGCCGAACATGCCGTAGAGGCCGACCTGCAGCAGGTTGTAGGCGAGCAGCGCGATCAGCGCGCTTGCGACGCCCGCCTCCTTGCCCAGGCCGCGGGTGATGAACGCGTAGAAGGCGCCTGCGTTGCTGATGTGCCGGGACATGGCGACATAGCCGACACTGAACACGCTCAGGACGACGGCGACCACGATGAACGCGGCCGGAATGCTGGTCAGGCCGGTGACGGCGTACGCGGTCGTCACCACGCCCGCGGCCACGGTCAACGGCGCGACTCCGGCGAGGACGAAGTAAACCACCGAAGGTACGCCGAGCCGGTCGCGGGCCAGCGCCGCGGATACGCTTCCGGGCTGTGTGAGCATACTTCTTGCCATTGTGGGTTTTTCTCCTATCGGGGACGGACAGGATGTGTGCCGGCTACCCGGCGGCGAGGCTGTGGTCCGCGCAGCGGCCCTATACGCGATGGCTCGCGATAGCGCTGCCGACCGCAGCCTCGGTTTGCGTGATCAACTCCGCGAGCGACGGCCCAAGTGCGGTCAGGGCCTCCCCCACTCGTCGCAGCGCCTCCGGAGCGGTGTGTCGCACCTCCCACAGAACCGGCTGGTCGAGCCCGGTGGCTCGCAGCAGGCCGAGGAGCACCACGGACCTCTCATCAAGGTCCTGACCCCGGATCAACAGGGTGCACAGCTGCGCCGTCGGGCGGGCCGCGACGCTGGGTGAGACCGGTACCCAGCGGCCGGACTGCCAGGGGCGCTTCCTGGTCTCGCGCACGAGCAGCCCGGCGGCGGTCAGTCGCCGGCCCACCTCGGTGTGCGCGCTCTGCGCGAAGAACGCCAGCCAGGTGCGCGTCGGATGCTCCTCCTGCTTGAGGAACTCCAGCACCCGGCCGGCCAGTGCGTCGTCGCACGGCGAGGAGTCGAGCACCGTGATCGTGCCCTGACGCAGTTCGACGCGCGACTCGACGGCCAACTCGCCGAGCAGCGCGCCGGCCAGTCCGAGCCCGGCGATGCGCTCAGCCAGGCGGGGCTTGCCGGTCGTCTCGTCATGGGCCTCAGGAAGAACTCGTCGGCCAGGCGGCGGCTGCCACCGCCGTGCCGAGAATCCTGCCCGTATACGGTCACGCCGCTTGCGTTCCTCTCTATGGGCGGATCGACGGTCGGTCACCGCCGCCGCACGGCTAGCTAACGCTGGGCTGGAGATTATCGGCTAGGCATGTGCATGTTCCAGAGCTGTGACCGCTTTCGTGTCAGAACCTGCAATACGGACGTGAACGTGAGCCACCCGGTGTGACTGACGGAGTCTCGATGTGCCTCAACGTGACGACTGATGCGGATCGATCGGGCAGCATCGGATCAGCGGCGCAGTACTCGGCGATGACCGGTGCGTTAATCGGAAGAGTTCTGTTATTCGGTGGTTGTTAATCGTCAACGTCGCTGGTGAGAGCGCACACACTGCTTCGGCGCGCCGTTGGCCCGCCAGCGGACAGACGGTGGCCGCGGATGTCGTAGGGTGCTGGCCGTGCACACTCAGCAGACTTACAAGCCTCATGAGCGTCCGGATATCGTGCGGGCGTGCCGTGACACGCGTGAGCGCGTGATGGCGCTGGTCCGCGAGCTACCGGATGACGCACTTGCGACCCCGGTTCCCGCCTGCCCAGGCTGGTCGATCCGCGACGTTGTAGCACACCTGGCCGCCAACGCAGCGGACTTGGTCGAGGGCTTGATGACCGGTGTGCCGACCCCCGAGGACACCGCGGCCCAGATCGCACGGATGAGCGACCGCAGCGTGCCACAGCTCCTCGACGACTGGGAGACCGCCGCCGTGCCGCTCGAAGCGAAGGCGACCGCGCCGGCGATGCGGATACCGCTGATCGATCTGACCAGCCACGAGCACGACATCCGCGGCGCGCTCTCCCAGCCGGCGGCCAGGGACACCGAGGCGGTGCGGATCTGCAGCCAGTTCCTGTTGCGGTCGATGCGGCCTCCGGTGCCGGTGCGGATCGTGGTGGAGGACACCGAGTTCCGCGTCGGGCCGGACGCGGCGGCCGAGTTGGTGCTGACGACCAGCCGGTTCGACGCGCTGCGGTGGCGGATGGGACGCCGCAGCCCGGCGCAGCTGGCCGCGATGCGGTGGAGCGCCGACCCCGGGCCGGTGCTCAAGCACCTCGCGGTCTTCGGCCCGGCCGAGGATGATGTGATCGAATGAGTCTTGGCTAACGCTGCTTTGAGCTAACACGGCTTTTACGGCTGGCGCGGTGGACTGGTCGGGCAAGGACTGCCGATCCTGGAAGGTTCCCGTGCCCGACACGTCCGACAACGAAGACCCGCTCGGCCCGTTCGATGCCTTCCGTACGCGGCGGGCCGAGGAGCAGGCGGCGAACGAGCCGTTTCCCGCGGAGTACACGGCTCAGGAGTACACAGCTGAGGCATACACGGCCGAGGCATACACGGCCGAGCCCTACGTAACGGGCCAGTACGCGCAGCCGGTGCCTGGGGCGCTTGTCGCCTCGAGTGGCAATCGCGGACGGCTTCGATCGGTCGCGGTGCTCGCGGGTGCGGCGGTGCTCGTCGCCGGTGTCGTCGGTGGCGTGTACGCAGCTACGAGATCGTCGGGCAGCCCGGTGGCCGCATCCGGCCCGGCCGTTTCGACGAGTCCGTCGGCTGGAGCGGCGAAGGGCGCGAAGACCGGGAAGGCGGCCAAGGCGGTGACCGCGCGGCTGACGGTCACGTCTGTCAGCGGCGATGCGTTCACCGCCACGGCCGCGAACGGCCAGGCCGTCTCGGTGCAGATCACGGCGACGACGAAGTTCGGCACGGCGGCGCGTCCGTTCACGCGTTCGCAGCTCGTCACCGGCGCCGTCGTCTACGCGCGGCTGCGGCATGAGGCGGACGGCTCTGTGGTCGCCACGGTGATCGCGTCGTCGGCTGCGGGGTCTACTGGTGCGCCTACTCCTGGGACGCATGCGTCCGCGAGCGCGTCGCCGGACGCAGGAGCCTGATCGTTTCCTCCGGAACCGGAGCTGGTCGGCGCACGTCCAAGCGCCGACCAGCTCTAGTGAAGGAGTTCTGATGTCGACAACGATCACTCTCGGCAAACGCGCGTTCGCCGCCGGCGGCGTGGCCGTCGCCGTGGCGGCCGTCGCGGGCGCTTATCTCGTCGGCGCGGCGAACCGGCCCGCACCTGCCGCGCAGACCGTGTATGCCGCGCCGGCGGCGGACCAGAGTGCGAATGCCATGCCAGGGATAACCGTCACCGGCCTCGGTACGGTGAACGGCACGCCAGACACCCTCATCCTCGACCTCACGGTGACCCAGACGCGCGGCGACGTCTCGTCCGCGCTCTCCCGGCCAGCGGCAGCATGAACGCTGTGGACGCGGCGCTGAGCGGCAAGGGCGTGGCGAACGCGGATCTCAAGACCTCGGGCGAGCAGCTGAGCCCGAACTACTCGTCGAGCGGAGACATCAACGGCTATACCGTGTTAGTCGCTGACCGCGACGCTGCGCGACCTGAAGACCGCCGGATCGGCGATCAGCGCGGCCGCGGCGGCCGGCGGCAACGCGACCCGGATCGACAATGTCTCGCTCGACATCCAGCACGACAACTCCCTGATGGAGCAGGCGCGCGCCGCCGCATTCGCGGACGCGAAGGCCAAGGCGCAGCAGTACGCGGCCGCGGCCGGCCAATCGCTCGGCAAGCCGACGCAGGTCACCGAGACGGTCAGCTCCCCCAGCACGCCGATCCAGAGCTTCGCCGCCGCCGCGCCGAACGCTTCGACCGCGGTCCCGATCAAGGCCGGCAGCGCCGAGATCTCGGTGAACGTCACCGTCGTCTTCGCCGTCGGCTGAGCGGGGGCGGGCGGGGTGCCGCTGCGCACCTCGCCGGGTGAAGACTCACCGTACTACAGACCCGTCGTGCGAAGATCTGCGCATGCCTACCGCGTCGCCGCTGTTGCTGCTCTGGGACATCGACCACACGCTCATCGCCATCTCCGGCGTCGGCCGGGAGATCTACTCACAGGCGTTCGAGCGCGTCTTCGGCCGGCCGCTGGTGCACATCGCGGACATGTCCGGCCGCACCGAGTACGCGATCACCCGGGACACCCTCGCGCTCAACGGCGTCGAGCCGGACCACCCCGACCACCCGGATCGCTCCGCCGAGGCGTTCTACGCCGCGCTCACGCAGGTCGCGCTCCCGCTCGCCGACCGCATGCGTGACGAGGGCCGGACGCTGCCCGGCGCGCGCGAGGCGCTGGCCGCGCTGGATTCGGACGGCAACGTGCAGTCGGTGGTCACGGGCAACCTGCCCGACATCGCCGCGGCCAAGCTCAAGGCGTTCGACCTGGACGGCTTCCTCGATCTCGAAATCGGCGGGTACGGCGACATCGCCCGCGATCGCGCGGTGCTCGTGCGGATGGCGATCGAGTTGGCCGAGGAGAAGTACGACGTCGCGTTCGGCGCGGAGAACACCGTCGTGATCGGCGACACTACGCACGACGTGAAGGGCGCGCTGGACAACGGAGCGCTCGCAGTCGGCGTCGCCACCGGCGTGAGCAGCCTGGACGATCTGCAGGCGGCCGGCGCGCACGTCGTGCTGCCCGACTTGGCCGACCTCGCCGCGCTTCACGCATTCCTGTCGGACCGGCCGAATAGAGTGCCGAGGTAGACAGAGGTAGACCAGCGAGTTCTGAAAGAGCTGGAGGTCCAGCCATGACGACCCTGCCCGACCGGCCGAACACCGCGCTGCTCGTGATCGACGTCCAGAACGGCACGGTGACCGAGGCCGTGCGCCGCCCCGAGGTGATCGCGAACATCAACGCGCTCGTCGAGAAGGCCCGCGCGGAGGGCGTTCCGGTGATCTGGGTGCAGCACAACGACAAGGGCATGCCGTTGAGTGCGAGAGCTGGCAGTTCCCGCCGGACCTGGCCCGGCGGGACGAGGCGGAGCCGGTGGTGCACAAGAACCACGGCGACGCGTTCGAGGCGACGCCGCTGGAGTCGGTGCTCGCCGAGCGCGCGGTGGGCCGCCTCGTCGTCAGCGGCGCGCCGAGCGACGCGTGCATCCGCTCGACCATCCACGGCGCCTTCGTGCGCGGATACGACGTGACGCTGGTCGGCGACGCGCACACGACGGAGGATCTGACGGCCTACGGCGCGCCGTCGCCGAGTTGGTGATCGCGCACACCAACCTCTATTGGAACTACCAGACAGCGCCCGGCCGCAAGGCGGGGACTGTGAACACGGCGGACGTGAGTGCTGACGTGGATGTTGCTGTAGCCGTCACGGAGTGATGCGAGCAGTATTCCTGACGCCTCAACATTCGAACACCGCAAGTAACTCCTGGCTTCATCTGATGCCGCCAGCACCACACTGCCGCCGACCGCGATGGGCGGTTCCGCAGCGTTGGCTCCAACAGCTGCTCGACCGATGCATAGAAGGCATCGAGATGGCATGCAGGATCGTCGCCCGCCCGGCCGGCGGAAGTTCCACGCCCGCAACGGTAGCCGAACATATGTTCGCTTTCTAGGGGCGACCCCGACCCGGCCGGTCGCCTCGGGCTGCGAGAATGAGAGCGATGTCGTTGACGCGGATCGCCACCTATTTCGGGGCCTTCCTGCTGGCCCGTTCGTCGTCATCGTGGTCGCCTACGGCCAATACGGCGGGGGCAGCTGGGTCATCGTCGCCGTCGTGCTGGTCCTGCTCGTCGCCGGCGGCAGCAAGCTCTACGGGCGCCAGTCCCGCTACGGCGACATTGCGGCGCGCGAAGCGCCCGGCCCAGGAGGAGCACGACCGGGCCGCCGACGTCGCCGCCGAGGGCGCGCCGGGCCACGGCCGAGGCAGCCAAGCGGGGCGAGCGCTACTGCCCGCTCGATCCCCGCCGCCCAAACCGACCACGTGGCCACCAACGGCCACGCTGGGCCACACACCCCGCACCGCCACCGGCGAACTGATTCCCGTGCCGCCCCCGTGAGCCTCTTCCGCGACAAGGGCGTCGTGCTGCGCAGCTACCGCCTCGGCGAGGCCGACCGCATCGTCGTGTTCCTGACCGAGAGGCACGGCAAGGTCAAGGCCGTCGCCAAGGGCGTCCGCAAGACCACCTCCAAGTTCGGCGCCCGGCTCGAGCCCTCACCGACGTCGACCTCCTCCTGTGGCAGGGACGCAGCGACCTCGACATCGTCAACCAGGTCGAGGTCCTCGAGGCCTACCGGCCCATACGGGAAGACCTCTCCCGGGTGCCCAAGGGCATGGCCCTCCTCGAGGTCACCGACCAACTCGCGCAGGAACGCCACCCCGACCCGGCCCTCTACA
>CAVQPP010000458.1:0-9667 GCA_963714445.1 uncultured Actinomycetota bacterium | reverse complement strand
CGGGCGGGCGCGGTGGTGTCGGTGACGAGGGTGTGCACGAGCGCGGAGGGGCCGACGTAGGCGTGGGCGGTGCGGCCGAGTTTGCTGCCGTCGGCGGCGGCGATGATGCGGCGCGTGGAGGCGATGATCGCCTTCTTCACCGCCGCATCGTCGAGGTCGTAGGCGGTCACGCCCTCGGCGGCGCTCAGGCCGCAGCAGCCGACGATCGCGGTGTCGAAGCGCAGCGCCGCGAGGGAGGCGAGGGTGAGGGGGCCGGTCAGGGCGCCCTCCCCGTTGCGGGGCCGTCCGCCCGGCACCATCAGGGTGGTCGGGGCGGGGGCGTCGCTGAGTACGTGGATGGCCTGCAGCGACAGCGGCATCACGGTGACCTGTCGGCCGTGCAGCAGTCGGGCGACCTCCAGACAGGTGGTGCCGCTGTCGAGCAGGACGGTCTCGCCGTCGGCGATGAGCCTGGAGACCTCGGCGGCGATCCGCCGCTTGGCGTCGAGCGCCTCGTGGGCGCGCAGTGAGAAGGGTGGCTCCTCGCCGCGAAGCAGCAGGGTGCGCGCCCCGCCGCGGAAGCGTTCGAGGACGCCTTGCGCGGCGAGGGTGTCCAGATCGCGCCGGATGGTCATCTCCGAGGCGCCGGTCAGTTCGGCGAGTTGCGGGACCGTGGCACTGCCCGAGTCCTTCACGGCCTGGGCGATCAGCCGGTGCCGGTCTGCGTTGCTCATACCGCGATTGAACACCACTCGAAACGAACATGCAAGCTGTTCGCAAAGACGACTTTTCAAACATCATACTTGTTCGTTACGGTGGCCGCATGGAACGTTCACTGCGAGCCGCCCGCGTGGCGACCTTCGTCTACTTCGTCCTCGACGGCACCCTGATGGGCATGTGGCTGGTGCAGATCCCCGCCGTCGAGAAGCGCGTGGGCATCAGCCACGCGACGCTGGGGAGCCTGCTGGTGCTCCTCGGCCTCGGCGCCTTCATCGGCATGCAGGTCGCCGGCCGGCTGGCCGACCGGCTCGGCACGCGCATCGTGGTCCCCGCCGCCGGCGTGCTGTGCGGCGCGGCCCTCGTGCTGCCCGGGCTCGCCCGCGAGTCCGTGGGCGCTGGCGGGCGCGCTGCTGGTCTTCGGCTTCGCCAACGGCTGCCTGGACGTGAGCATGAACGCCCACGCCGTGCACGTGGAGAAGGCCTACGACCGCCCCATCATGTCCGCCTTCCACGCCACCTTCTCCGTCGGCGGGGTCATCGCGGCCCTCGTCGGGGCGCGGGCGACCAGCGCCGGGATGAGTCCCGCCGCGACGCTCGGCGCCGCAGGAGCCGTGGGCATCGTCATCGCCCTGATTCCGTCCCGCAGCCTGCTGCCGACCGCGTCCGACCGCTCCCCTCTCACCGCCGCCGCCATTCCGCGGCCGAATCCACGGCTGCGAACGCCCGAGGGAGCCGGCGGCGAAGCGGCGTACCGTTCCCCGGACGCATCTGGATCCTCGCCGCCCTGGCGTTGATGTGCATGCTGTGCGAGGGCGTTGCCAACGACTGGAGCGCCCTGGAGGCGAAGAACATCCTCGGTGCCCCGGCCGCCACCGCCTCGTTCGCCTACGGCACCTACGCCGCGACCATGACCATCGGCCGGCTGCTGGCCGATCGCGTCTCCCGGCGATTCGGGTCGGCGGCCGTCCTGCGCTACGGCGCGGCCACCGGCGCCGTCGGCCTGACGGTCGTGGCCTTCTCGCCGTGGATCTGGATGGCCCTGGCAGGCTGGGCGATCTTCGGCCTAGGCCTGTCCGGCTGCGTCCCACAATTGTTCAGCGCCGCCGGGCACGCCGACCCCGCCGCCGCCGGCACCAACGTCTCCCGGGTCGCCGGCCTCGGCTACCTCGGGATGCTCGCCGGCCCGGCGCTGATCGGCTGGATGACCCGTCTTATGGGGCTCAACCACACGTTCCTGCTCCCGGCACTGCTGCTGGTTGGTCGCCGCCGTGGCCGCCGGGATCCTGCGTACCGGATCCGATCACGAGCCCAAACCCACGCTCGAGCCCGAGCCCAGACCCAACCCCGAACCCGAACTGGCGCACCGCCACTGAACAGGTTCCTCTGAACAGGTTCCTCGCCACAGGGAAGGATCTCCCATGTCCGCCAGCCAGCCGATCGTGCTATTCGACCTCTTCGGAGTCATCGCTCTGCACCAGCGCCCGGGTGCCCTCGCACAGATGGCCGCCTGCTGCAACGCGCCCGCAGACGCCTTCACCAAGGCCTATTGGGACCTGCGTCCGCCCTACGACGCCGGACGGCAATCGGCGCCGGAGTACTGGTCCGCGGTACTACGGCTACTGTCACGCCCCCAAGATCCCGGCACGATCGAGAAGCTGCGGCGCGCCGACATCGACAGCTGGTCACGCGTCGACAAGCGCATGGTCGCCTTCGCCCAATCCCTACGCGGCCGCGCCAAAGTCGCCGTGCTCTCCAACATTCCCGCAGACCACGCAGACGCCTTCCTCGCGGCCCAGCCCTGGCTGCGCAACCTGGACCATCTCGCCTTCTCCGGCAAGATCAACGCGGCCAAGCCCGACCCCGCCGCGTTCCACCACTGCATCACCGCCCTGCACGCCGCACCCGCCGGCTTCTTCTTCGTCGACGACCGCGAAGATAACGTCCGTGCCGCCCAAGCCAGCGGTATGACCGGACACGTATTCACTGGACTCGGCGACCTGGTGAAAGTCGTCAACCCCTGGCTAGCGACCCGCCCTAAGTCTCCCGCGGCACCCCAGCACTGATCGAGGCCTGGCCAACGCGAGGCGAGACCGTCCGCCGTTCCACAAAGCTGTGCCCTGACACGGGATTCTCAGCAATCTGCCGCAGGCGGCCGGAGACGACAAGCCGGAATCGGGTTGGAGCAAGCCCAACCGACTTGTCTTAGAAGTGGAGTTCCTGCGGATGTGGACCTTACGCACAGGGTTCCCGTCCGACTCGGGCCAGCCGCGAATCCACCCGGCCGCGACCACTCTGCCTTGCCGGTACCCTGAGCACCAGGCCAGCCAACCGGAGCGAGTCACGATGGCAACCATCGAGGACGTGCGCGAGATCGCGCGACCGCTGCCACGCAGCTACGAGGTCGTGGTTCGCGACCGGGTGAAGTTCCGCGTCGGACGACTGGTCTACCTCGCCTTCTCACGGGACGAAACAATCCTCGGATTCGGCTGCCCGAAAGAGGACCGCCCCGCGCTGCTCGCCACCCGACCAGAGGTCTTCCTTCCACCAGACCCCGTAGACGACCGCTACCACTGGCTCCAATTACGCCTGGCCGCCATAGACCGGCCCGAGTTGGACGAGTTCGTCATCGACGCATGGCAACTCGTCGTCCCCAAAGGCGTCGCCGCCGCGTATCTGGCCGACCTCTCCTAGCGTCGCGGGCGAAGGCCCCGGCTGTTCGACGACGCGGGCAAGTATGGGCAGTTCGACCTGATCTCCAGCACGACGTTGAGCAGCGGGATCCTCTCGCTCGAATACCGGCGCCACCGCTGAATTACGAGCGGATGAAGGGTCTGTCGTTCGGGGCGGCGTCCCGAGCTGCGAGGGTGCGCTCGGCCGATGGCCCGACTGGCAGCCGGAGGGGAACGGCAGGCCGCTCAGAGGTCGCAGGTGTTGGTGTTGCCTGCGCGGTCGCGGCGCGGGAGGCGATCAGCAGCAGACAGAACATTGCGATCGCTGCGGTCAGGCCGCTGAGCAGCAGCGGCGCAGCGACGTGTCCGGCCGCGTGCGCGGGTGGTGAGGGGACGGTGCTGCTCTGCGGCTTATCCACCGCCGCGTGGATCGGAGACGTCTGACGCGGCGGGGAGGATGTGGCGGGTGCGGCGGGTGCGAAGGCGTAGTTCGCCATCTGCACCCGGTAGCTAGCGGCGGCGACGCGTTCGGTGGCGGGGAGCTTTGCCGGCGCGAACATCAGCGCCAGCAGGGCGGTGAGCAGCACGGTACCCGCGGCGGCGGTCAGCGCGAGATGCGGGGCGAGCATCGCCGGCGGCCGACTCGGCTCGCGGGTGTGCGGGCGCGTCGATCGTTCCAGGGCGCGGCGCTCCCACGCGTATCGCGATCCTGAGCAATTTCACCGAGGGCTGGTACGAGCTGAGGCACGCGAGCGGCAGGGCCGACCGAGTCCCGCGCCCGTCACCGTGATCGACGCCCGCGACGTAGACGACCCGGCACGCATCGCCTTCATCGTTCGTGACCATGCTCGAAGCGCGCTGCGCGGCGACCTCAGCGGATAGGGCCGATCGTTCCGCGCGCGGTCCGCACGTCCGAAGGCCCTGTTCGCCTGCGCCGACCGCGCGCACAATCGAAGAGAGAAGCGGATCGCGGCGAGAGGGCCGCAGCGAAAGGGCTGAGTGCCATGACCATGACCGGCAAAGCGCGCACGCGTTTCCCTGTGGACCGCCAGTTGACGGCACGGATGCTCGGCACGGTCTTCCTGCTCGGGCTGCTGTACGCGGCGTTCACGGCGGTGCTGTTCGTGATACTAGGCGCCTGGTTGCCGGTGATTCTGGTCGCCGCGGCGCTGCTGTTCGCGCAGTACTGGTTCTCCGACCGGCTCGCGCTGTTCGCCATGCGCGGGCATCTGGTCACCGCGGCCGAACAGCCGCATCTGCACGCGGTGGTGGACCGGCTGTGCGCGGCGGCCGACATGACGAAACCCGGTGTCGCGATCGCCGATACGGACCTACCCAACGCATTCGCCACCGGGCGCAACCCGAGTCACGCGGTGCTGTGCGTGACCACGGGGATGATCCGCCGGTTGGACGATGACGAGCTCGAGGCGGTGCTGGCGCACGAGCTGTCGCACATCGCGCACCGCGACGTCGCGGTGATCACGGTGGCCTCGTTCCTCGGCGTGCTGGCCGGGCTCCTGGTGCGCCTGACGTTCTACGGCACGCTGTTCGGCGGCCGGGGGCGGATGAACAACCCGGCCTTCCTGGCCGCGATCCTGGGGCTGATGGCGGTCTCGGCGGCGGTGTACTCGATCAGCTTCCTGCTGATCAGAACCCTGTCGCGCTATCGCGAGCTGGCCGCCGACCGCAGCGGTGCCATCCTCACCGGCCGACCCTCCGCCCTCGCCTCCGCGCTGACCAAGCTCTCCGGGGCGAACGCCCGCATCCCGACGAAGGACCTGCGCACGGCCCAGGCGTTCAACGCGTTCTTCATCACTCCGCTCGGCAAGACGCAGGAAGGGCTGTCCGGGCTGCTGTCCACGCACCCGAGCCTGGACGTGCGGCTGCGCCAACTCGCGGACCTTGCCACGCGACTCGGCGAGGTCCGCGAGTCCGGCTGACGCGTCCCACCGCAGCGCAGGCGAGCCGGCCACGGTCGTTGAGCGCGTCGCGCAGCTTTTATGTCACCGCGCCGAGGTAGCGTTCTCAACCTTGACGGCACAGGGTCGAGGAGAGATGGGTCATGCGAGACGTCGTTCTGTACATGTCGATGTCACTGGACGGGTTCGTTGACAGCGACCGTGAGCACCCCGGGACGGCGATCCCCGAGGGCGACGAGCTCAAGCAGTGGAAGCTCGACCGCATCAGGACGGCCGGTGCCCACCTGATGGGCCGCGTCACGTACCAGCAGATGTCCTCGTACTGGCCGCAGTCGCACGACCCGTACGCGGCCCCGATGAACGACATCCCCAAGGTCGTGTTCTCCAAGACGCTCAGCGACGCCGAGGCCACCTGGCCGGACACCCGCGTCGCGCGCGGTGACCTCGCGACCGAGATCGCCGCGATCAAGGCCGAGCCCGGCCCGGAGGTGATCGCGTGGGGCGGCGCACGGTTCGCCGGCGCTCTGGCCGCGGCGAACCTCATCGACGAGTACCGCCTCCTGATCCAGCCGCTGGTCCTGGGCCAAGGACGAGCCCTGTTCGACCAACTGCCGAATGCGCGGCACATGAATCTGATCGAGGCCGTGTCGTTTCCCAGCGGCATCGTGCTGCACACCTACCGGCCGCAGCACGACTAAGGAGGGCAGCCAACGGCGAGCGAACCCGCACGGGGGCCATGTCACCGGTCAGCGGTCGGTGGTCGGTGGTCAGTGCGCGGCGTCCAGGCCGTGGTGCGGGAAGATCGCGCGGCGGGTGGCCAGGATCGCCTGGTCTGCCGGGCTGGCGGGATCGTAGCCGCTGGACCAGGGGACCGGCGCGGGTTCCTGGCCGTCCGACATCGTCGAGGGCGCGGCGCGGCCGGTGCGTTCGACGGCCAGTGCGCGCCATGCCGCCGGAAGCTCGGTGTGCGGCGCGATCGGGCGGTGCGCGGCCTCGGCCAACACATGCGTCCAGATTCGGGGCACGACGTCTACGACCGAATAGCCGCCACCGCCGAACAACACCCATCTGCCGTTCGCGTACTCGTGGGCGAGCCGGTGCAGCGCCTGCGCGGCCGCGCGCTGTCCGTCCACGGTCAGCATCAGGTGCGCCAGCGGGTCGAACGCGTGGCTGTCGCAGCCGTGCTGGGTGACCAGGATCTCCGGCGCGAACGCTTGGAGCAGCGCAGGGACGACGGCGTCGAAGGCGCGCAGCCATGCCGCGTCCCGAGTTCCGGCGGGCAGCGCGACGTTCACGCTCATGCCCTCGGCGTTCGGGCCGCCGAGCTCGTTGGGCAACCCGGTGCCAGGGAACAGGGTGCTGGGATGTTCGTGCAGGCTGATCGTCAGGACCCTGGGATCGTCGTAGAACGCGGCCTGGACGCCGTCGCCGTGGTGGGCGTCGATGTCGACGTACGCGATCCGCCGGGCGCCTTGGTCGAGCAGGTGCGCGATCGCGATCGCGACATCGTTGTAGAGGCAGAACCCTGACGCGTGCGCTCGCATGGCGTGGTGCAGCCCACCGGCCATGTTCGCCGCGTGCGGGGCTTGCCCGGACCAGACGGCGCTGGCGGCGGCGACGCTCGCGCCGACGACGAGCGCGGACGCGTCGTGCATGCCGGGGAAGACCGGATTGTCATCGGTGCCTAGCCCGTAGCGCAGCCGCTGCGCGTAGCCGGTGTGCGCGACGTTCTTGACCGCACGGACGTATTCTGCCGCGTGCACGAGCTCAAGCAGTTCGTCGTCGGCGATCCGTACCGGTTCGAGGGAGACCTCGGGTGCGTCGAGCAGCCCGAACTGCCGGGCCAGCGCCATCGTCAGCTCGACCCGGACCGGGGCGAGCGGATGGTCGTGGCCGAAGTCATACGACGTCAGCGCGTCGTCCCACGCAATCCGCAGCACTTCACCCATGACTGCTCGCCTACCTCCGGTCACCTATCACTCTCGCACGCGAAAGTCGGCGCGAATACGGACCAATGGCACTGTCGGCCGCGCGAGACGCGGCAGATGATCAACCGATGGAAATAGATACCAACGGACTTGAGATGCTTTCCCGGGACGAGGCGGTCGCGCTGCTGGAGACTCGGGAGGTCGGTCGGCTGGTGTACACGCGGCATGCGCTGCCCGCGATCCGGTCGGTGAACTACGCGGTACGCGGGGGAGCCGTGCTGATCTGGATGGGGTCGGCATCGTCGCTGCGCGCCCTCTGCCATCGTGCGCAACGACGCCAGCGTGTGGGAGCTCGTCGAACGCTTCCTGACCGGGCCCGCTCGGCATGTGGTCGTCGTCGACGGCGGCGGACACTACGTGGGCATCGTCTGCACCCGGCACCTGGCCGCACCCTGGCCGCTGGACGCTAAGCGGTTGAAGGCCAGCCCGGTCGACAGCCTCGGCTGCGCGGCGTGGATCGCACTGCGCCCACACGACGACCTCCGCACGTGCGCTCAGACGTTGACCGAGTACCAGTTCGACGCGGCGCCCGTCCTCGACGAGGACGCGCATCATCGGCGTCGTGACGGCGCGCGACATCGTCCGGGCTGTCGCCGACCGCCCGAGCACAGGCAGCGGATCTGGCAGGAGTGAATCCGACAGGCCACGCACGCAGGCGCGATCACGGTGGGACTAAGGTCCCTACTTCCCTGGCCCGTCGCGCCATCTTCAGCACGGGCACGAGGGCCAGCTGGAGTAGGCGTGTTGTGTGTGTGGTGGTGGGTTGTCAGCTGGTGATGTCGAGTTGATAGCGCTCGGAGAGTTCTGCGACGCTCAGGGCGCGGCCGGTCAGGTTCATCAGGTGCGGGTCGTTGGCCAGGGCGAGCACTGCGCGGCCGACGCCTTCGGGCGATTGCGAGCCGTCCAGATCGAGGTGCTCGGCGAACTGCATGACGCCCTCGGTGCGCACCAGCCCGGGGTGCAGGGCCACCGAGGCGACGTGGTGGGTTCGCAACTGTAGAGCCGCGGCCAGGGCCAGGCGGTCGTCGGCGCTTTTCGCCGCCGCGTAGGCGGCCCCGAACGAGTGCTGCTCGGCTGCGGGGATGGCGAAGGAGACGGTCACCACGGCGCTGCCGGGCGCGGCTATCAGCAGCGGCGCGCAGTGCACCAGCGCGACGTAGTGCGCCCTGACGCCGCCGGTGAACATCGCGTCGAACAGTTCGATCGGTTGCTCCCAAAGCGGCGCGTTCCATTCGGCCCAAGCCCCTGCGTTCAGCCGCTCGTACCCACCCCACACGTTGTTCACCAGCAGGTTGAGCCGGCCGTGCTCGGCCGCGATCCGGGTGGCGAGCGCCGCGACCGCGGTGTCGTCGCGGTGATCGCAGACCACGGCCACGCCGTGGCCGCCGCCGGCGGTGACCGCCTCAGCGCACTCCTCGACGGTGCCGGGCAGGTGCCCGGTGCGACCGGCGGCGCTCGAGCGCGCGGTGACGTACACCGTCCAGCCGCTCGCCCGAGCGCCACGGCGATCCCGCGGCCGACGCCACGGCTCGCTCCGGTCACCCACGCGACACGCTCGGCGCGCGGTCCATCCGGTCCCTGCTGCGTCATGGCGCGCACGCTACCCGCCACCTACGACACCAAGCAGCGCCAGCGAGCCGGTCGGTTGCTCAATCGCGAGGTCGCTAAATGCAGGCGAGGCTCTGCGCGGGGATCTGCGCTTCCTCATCGGTCGGCACGACGAGCACCGGCACACCGGCCCCCTCCGCGGAGATGAACCGCCCCTCACCACTCGCAGCCTCGTTGCGCGCCGCATCCACCGCGATGCCAAGGCGCTCCAGCCCGCTCAACGCGAGCGCTCGCACCCCCGGATCATGCTCGCCGACACCCGCGGTGAACACCACCGCGTCCACCCCGGGCGCGGGCAGGTGCGCGGTCGTCGTGGGCGCGGTGGCCGGGCGGCGCGGACGTCGCGCTGGGCCGGTCCGCCGATGACCTCGCTTCCGCGCCTCGATCCACGGATGAAAGACGGCCGTGCCTTGCCGGGTGAACGTGGTCAGTTCGAGAACGTTCCGGCGGCCGACGCCTGCGCTGTGTTGCCAGTGCTCGTGTTGCTCGCCGCGGTGATCGCGGTGACGGTGTAGGCGTCTCGGGCGAAGTCGTGGCCAGCGGCGGGGCGGTTGAACTGCAAGCCGAAGGCATACGAGCCCGGTTGCAGGTTCTGGCCAGGTTTGAGGGTGATGTCGTACACCAGGCTGCTGGCGGTTCGGTGCTCGGTGGTGGTGATTTCCGCTGCGGGGATCGTCGTCCAGGATCCAGTCGACTGCACGCTGTTGCCGCCGGAGACGGTGACGACTACGTGCAGGGCGCGGATCGGGCGCGCGGTGGTGACGGTCAGGTCTTCTTGCGCCCA
>CAVQPP010000457.1:0-5335 GCA_963714445.1 uncultured Actinomycetota bacterium | reverse complement strand
CTACCGCCGCACCCGCGAGACCATCGCGGCGCTGATCGTGCACTTCGTCGAGACCCTGAACGGCATCCGCGCGGTGCAGGCCTTCCGCCGCGAGCCGCGCAACGACAAGATCTTCGACGAGCTCAGCGACGACTACCGGAAGGCCAACGCCGACGCGATGCGTCTGATGGCCTGGTTCATGCCAGGCATCAAGGCGATCGGCGCGGTGATGACCGCCGCGGTGCTCATCTTCGGCGGCTTCCAGGTGATCGACCACGCGCTTCAGGTCGGTGTACTCACCGCGTACCTGCTGTACCTGCGCCGGTTCTTCGACCCGCTGCAGGACCTGGCGATGTTCTACACCTCGTACCAGTCGGCTACCGCCGCGCTGGAGAAGCTCTCCGGCGTGCTGGAGGAGGAGCCCTCGGTCCCTGAGCCCGCCGAGCCGCTCGCGCTTCCGCAGCGGGTGCGCGGCGAGGTGCGGTTCGACGGCGTGCGCTTCGCCTACCCGCGCCGGGAACAGAAGTCTGCTGACGCGGACGGCGCGCCCACGCCCGAGCGGGTCATCCTGCCGGAGCTCGACCTCGTCATCCCGGCCGGACAGACCGTGGCGCTGGTCGGCGCGACCGGCGCAGGCAAGTCCACGCTGGCCCGGCTGATGTGCCGCTTCTACGACCCGAACACCGGAGCGGTGCGGCTCGACGGGATCGACCTGCGCGAGTTGCGCGATGCCGACCTGCGGCGCGCCGTGGTGATGGTGACTCAGGAGAACTTCCTGTTCACCGGCACCGTCGCAGACAACATCCGATTCGGGCGCCCCGAGGCCACCGATGCGCAAGTCGAGGAGGCGGCGCGTGCCATCGGCGCGCACGGGTTCATCGCCGCCCTCCCGGGCGGTTACGACACCGACGTCAAGAAGCGCGGCGGACGGCTCTCCGCAGGGCAGCGGCAGCTGGTCGCCTTCGCCCGGGCGTTCCTGGCGGACCCTGCGGTGCTGGTGCTCGACGAGGCGACCTCGTCGCTCGACGTGCCGAGTGAGCGGCTAGTACAGCGTGCCCTGCGCACGATCCTGTCCGAGCGCACCGCGCTGATCATCGCGCACCGGCTGTCGACGGTTGAGATCGCCGATCGCGTGCTGGTGATGGAGGCCGGGCGGATCGTCGAGGACGGATCACCGGCCGAACTGCTCGGCGGCGCCACCGGACACTTCGCGGACCTGCATTCCGCGTGGGTCGAGTCGTTGGCGTGACGACGCGGACCGGAGCGTGAAAGGTTGATGGGCGACGTGCGTTAGAGCGTTAGCGCACGTCGCCCATCAGTGCGTTGATCTTTCGGCTGAATAGCAGGAAGCAGATCCCGACCGGGGCAGCCGCGCAGCCTTGCATCGTGTAATACGCGCCGTTGCCCAGCACCGGATTGAGCTGCGTGACGCACACGTTCAGCGCGTTACCTACCGCCGTCGCCAGGAACCACAGACCGAGCGGGCGGAAATGATGATGAACAATGGATTAGTGGACTGCAGCCAGCCGAACGGCATGCGGAAGCCGCGTCATCCGCGCTGGTGTTGCTGCGAACCGGTGACAAAAGTCACATAGGAGGACCAATGCCAGGCCAAGTCGAGGAAAAACCCTCGAGTTACCGGGGGGTATCCCGCTATGAAGGCGAAGCAGCCTACGATCGGCCCATGACCCGCGTACTGCTCGCCGAGGACGACGTGGCGATCGCCGAACCTCTCGCCCGCGCGCTGCGCCGGGAGGGGTACGACGTGGACCTGCGTGCGGACGGGCCCGGGGCGCTTGCTCTGGCCCAGTCCGGGGTGGTGGACCTGCTCGTGCTCGACCTCGGCCTGCCCGGCATGGACGGGCTCGAAGTCTGCCGCCGTCTGCGCACCGACGGCCACGGCTTCCCCGTCCTCGTTTTGACCGCCCGCGCCGACGAAGTGGACACGGTGGTCGGCCTCGACGCTGGGGCCGACGACTACGTCACCAAGCCCTTCCGGCTGGCCGAATTGCTCGCCCGCGTGCGCGCATTGTTGCGCCGCGGCTCCCCGGACAGTGGCACGGCAGCGCGTGGCGTACGCATCGACGTCGAGTCGCACCGTGCGTTCCTCGGCGACGAGGAGCTGAACCTGACCGCCAAGGAGTTCGACCTGCTGCGTGTGCTGGTGCGTGACGCCGGCCGTGTGATAACCCGCGAGCAGTTGATGCGTGAGGTGTGGGACACCACCTGGTGGTCCTCGACGAAGACGCTCGACATGCACATCTCCTGGCTGCGTAAGAAGCTCGGCGACGACGCGGCGAACCCGCGGTTCATCTCTACCGTGCGCGGGGTCGGCTTCCGGTTCGAACGCGGCTGAACCGGCCGTGGCGTACGTCGTGCCCGCCGCGCTGCAACGCGGTGACGCACGACACGGTCCTGAACGACACGGCTCCGAACAACGCGATCCCGAGCAATGCGACCCCGAACGATTCAGGCCGCCACTTCGTGAGTGCAGGGGACCAGGCGCCAAGGGGGCTATGCTCCCGATGACAGGCCCCGGGGCACGGCGCCCGGCCCGGCCTGAGGCGAGGGGGGTCCGATGCGCCGCCGCATGATCAAGTCCACGGTGTCCGCCGTGCTGATCGTGGTACTGCTGCTCGGCGTGCCGCTGGGCATCATCGACGTGATGCGCATCAGCGAGGCCGAGCATGCCGCGCTGAACCAGGAAGTGCAGCGGATCGGCTTCCTGCTCGACCAGCAGCTGGCGAGCAATCAGTACGACCCCGCCGCGCTGATGAAGTTGCTGGCGCCCGGCCACAACGTAAAGCTCAGCTTTCCAGGGCATCCCACCGTGATGCTCGGCCCGGACGTCACCGACCACCCCTCGTCCAGCGGCACGTACTTCGGCCCCGCACCGAGGCACGTGACCGCCGTGGTTACCGAGTCCTGGGCGCCGACCATGGCGCGCATCCGCAGCAGTCTGCTGCTCGTCGTCGGCGTCGCGGTGTTGGCCACGGTCGCCGCGTGCGGCGTCGCGTTCCTTCAGGCGCGCCGGCTCTCCCGGCCGCTGAGTGACCTCGCGCAGACCGCCGAGCGGCTTGGCTCCGGCGACCCGAGGCCGCGCCATCGGCGTTACGGCATCGCGGAACTGGACCGGGTCGCGGAGGTCATCGACCACACCGCCGAGCGCATCTCACGCATGCTGGCCACCGAGCGCCGACTCGCCGCCGACGCCTCGCATCAGCTGCGCACGCCGCTGACCGCGTTGTCCATGCGGCTAGAGGAGATCATCGCGGCGCAGGACCTGATGGACGTCAAGGAAGAGGCGGCCGTCGCGCTGACTCAGGTCGAGCGGCTGACCGACGTCGTGCAGCGCCTGCTCACCGACGCCCGCGACAGCCGCCGCTCCACGTCCACGGTGCCGATCGACGTGGACATGGTGATCCGGCAACAGATCTTCGAGTGGCGGCCGGCCTTCCGCAGCGCACGCAGGCCGATCCGGGTGGACGGCGTACGCGGCCTGGCCGCCGTCGCCACCCCGGGCGCCTTCGCGCAGGTGCTCGCGACGCTGATGGAGAACTCGCTCATGCACGGCGCGGGACCGGTGACGATCCGGACCCGCACCACCGGCGGCTCGGTCGTCGTCGAGGTCTGTGACGAGGGTCCGGGCGTGCCGCCGGAGCTCGGCGCGCGGGTCTTCGAGCGGTCCGTCTCCGGTCGGGCCTCGACCGGCCTTGGCCTTACCGTGGCCCGGGAACTGGCTGAAGCGGACGGCGGCCGGCTCGAACTGCTCCAGCAGCGGCCGCCGGTCTTCGCGGTCTTCCTCACCGCCTTCGACCCGCTGACCTAGCAGATGGTGCTCGTCAGCCCGAACGGCTTGTAGTTCGAAAGGATTATGAAAGTAAGTCCCTGAAAGATCGTCAGCGGAAGCGCTGCAGAAACACTGAGGGCGGGAACCCGAGTGGATTCCCGCCCCTTAGTTCTAGAAGCTGAGGCTCTAGGAGACTTTCGTCAGCGACCGCTGCTCGTGGCCCGCAGCAGGTCGCCTGAGCTGCCCGAACCGGCGCGCTTGTGCCGCGGCCCGCTCGTCGCCGTCGCGGCCAGCGGCAGCTGCGAAGTCGGCAGCGGCGCGGGGGCCTCGGCGTACTGGTACTGGTACTCCGCCCCGGCGAGCACCGGGTCCGCCTTCGGGAAGATCCAGGTCCGGTAGCACCACAGCCGGAAGACCATGCCGAACGGCAGACCGAAGAAGTACTTGGCCACGTTGTTGGCCAGCGCGCCGTCGTAGTGCATCACGTACTGCGAGAAGGCCAGCGGCACCGTCTCGATCAGCATTCCGATGCCGTTGACCACGAAGAACAGCACCAGCTCGCGGGTGCGCCCGATCGAGTCGCGGTCCTTGTAGGTCCAGAACCGGTTGCCCACATACGCGACGATCATGGCGGCCACGGTGCCGACGACCGAGCCGATGACCGGCTTGTGTGGGATCGCCTGCCAGCACAGGTTGGTGACCAGCGCGTTCACCACAAGCGCGATAAGGCCGACCGTGCCGAACTTCGCCAGCTCATGGGCAGCGCGGCGGAGCCGAACGATCGCAGCTTGTATTACCGCCACTGTGGGTTACCTACCTGACTTCCGGGGGCCACCACCTGAGAGTACCGATTGTGCCGTGTTGTAGACGCTGGGAGCGCGTCCCGTAGCAGACCTGTGACCGACACATTGCCCTCGCAAAGTGCTTGGGTTACCCACCGCGACTCCATGAGAGCACAAAGGAATGAGCGAGGCAGCCCGGACAAAGTACGGCGCTCAACGCGGTTGCGGCCATCACACGCGCGTGTGACCTAGGTCACTCGGGCTCGGCCTGGACGGCGTGAGCTGCCCCGATCCGCCGTTAGGCTTAGTTCCTGTGATCGGCACACCTATCGGACCTTCGGAATCGGTCCCCTCCGCAGCGGCAGGCGCCGCAGCGAACTCGCGCGAGGGTGCCGTCTCCATCGGAATGCCTGTCGTCGGCGTCATCGGAGCAGGTCAGCTAGCCCGAATGATGCAGCCGGCGGCCATCGCCCTCGGGATACGGCTGCGAGTGCTCGCGGCCCGGTCTGACGAATCCGCCGCTCAGGTGATCCCGGACGCCGTCATCGGCGACCACGACGACCCGGAGACAGTCGTGGCCTTCGCTCGCACCTGCGATGTCGTGACCTTTGACCACGAGCACGTGCCCGCTCCCGTGCTTGAGCGCCTGATCAAGCAAGGCGTTGCGGTACGTCCCGGCCCCGGCGCCCTCATCCACGCGCAGGACAAGGGCGTTATGCGCGAACGCCTCAGCGCGATCGGCGTGCCATGTCCGCAATGGGCACTGTTGTCGTCCACAGGCGAG
>CAVQPP010000456.1:0-14886 GCA_963714445.1 uncultured Actinomycetota bacterium | reverse complement strand
ATGTATTGCTACCGCCGTCGACCGCGCCGTCGTGAACCTCCTGGACAACGCCGTAAATTCTCCCCGCCGACGGCACGGTGACCGTCCGCCTCACCGCCGGCGAGTACACCGTCGCTGATCAGGGCTCTGGCATCGACCCGGCCGACCTGCCCCACGTCTTCGAGCGCTTCTGGCGCTCCGACAGCGCTCGCTCGCTTCCAGGCTCGGGCCTAGGCCTCGCCATCGTCTCCCAAGTCGCCGAGGAGTCCAGCGGCAAAGTCACCCTCCAACCCGCCCCCGGCGGCGGGACCGTTGCCCGGCTTTGGCTCCCGGGAGCACCGTCATGAAAAAGACGCTTGCCTGACGGACCGTCAACAAGGACCATAGAACATGTGAACGGGGCACAACGGGACTCAAGCACGTCCGGGCTGGGCGGTCGGGGTCTATCAGCACTCTTCGAGCTCGTCGGGCCGGCGCCGCCTGCGAGCGATAGGTCGCGTCTCTAGCAGTGCACAAGTACGTACTCGTACTTTGCGTGTCAGTACCACGTCAACGCGCACAACTAGTGTGGCGTACGGATCAGAGCGGCGTACCGGATTGACCGCCAGCTCGTGTCCACGCCAGTCTCGGTGCCCAAAAGGGCATTGTGGTGAAGGTCACAGGTGGCGAAAGCTGGCGAAGGCGCCACAGATGGGTCGCGATTTCGTTAAGTCGGCGAAAAGCGCGGCGCGCTGCGAGCATACTGTGTGGCACGCGCGAGGCTGGGGTGGTGACGTTCGACGGCTATTCGACCGCCCATCCCGGCGACCAGCCACCATTAATCGGACAATCGCGCTTTCAGCGCGACAGACCTAACCCAATGACGTTAGTCAGTCGGCTTGACGAAGTCAAGCGTAATGTGGAAAATGGCGTTGGACACGACTGCGAGCGATGAATGACCAGTCATAACCCTTTAACGCTTCGCAAGCGTATGTCTGATCTTCCGCGCCGCGGAGGTCTTTCTTATGCGCTAGATGGGTTGGTGACACGTCATGGGCATGAACGTGGATACTCGTTCGGATCTTGTTTCCGGAGTCTCGGATCTGCGGCATGTGCCGCTCAGCGAGCTCGTGCGCACGCGCGAGGCGCAGCTGAACCGGGCAGTCGCCACCTCGGCGGAGTTCAGTTCCGCCACGGGCGAGTTCAACTCGTCGATCTGAGGGCGGGCTCGCAGTCGCACCGGCTAGGCACCTGATGAAGCACATCCTGCCGTTCCGACAGTTCGTGCTGAAAGTCCACAGCCGGTGCGATTTGGCATGTGACCATTGCTACGTATATGAACACGCTGACCAGAGCTGGCGCGGACGTCCCAAGGCGATATCAGACGCGACGGCCTCACGTGTCGCGCAGCGCATTGCCGAGCACGCCGCCGCACATCAACTCGCTGGTGTTCATGTTGTTCTTCATGGCGGCGAGCCATTGCTGCTCGGACTCGAGCGCACTCGTACCGTCCTCGGTTTGCTGCGGGATCAGATCACCCCAGTAACCCGATTAGATCTGCGTATTCACACGAATGGCGTAATTCTCGACGAGGCTTTTTGCGCGCTGTTCAGTGAATTCGACGTGCACGTCGGTATCTCCTTAGACGGAGACCGGGCTTCGAACGACCGGCATCGGCGTTTCGCGAACGGGAAAACGAGCCATCCGCACGTCTTGCGCGCGCTCGAGCTATTACGCCGCCCCGAGTTCGCACGCCTGTACGCGGGAATTCTCTGCACGATCGATATCGCGAACGATCCGGTCGCCGTTTACGAGGCGCTGGCCGCCGAGCGGCCCCCGCGAGTCGATCTTCTTCTTCCGCATGCCACCTGGGACACTCCGCCTACTCGGACCGACGCATCGCGTCCCGAGTACGCCGAATGGCTCATTGCCGTTTATGACCGTTGGCAGGCTGACGGCGCGCCATTCCCCATCCGCACGTTCGACTCGATCCACGCCGCTCTTCGCGGCGAGCCCAGCACGACGGAGTCTCTCGGCTTGACGCCGACGGACCTGCTGGTGATCGAGACTGACGGTCAGATCGAGCAAGCGGATTCGCTGAAGACAGCCTTCGACGGTGCGGCCGCGACCGGCCTGAACGTCATTGACCACACGCTCGACGAGGCCGCCGAGCACGAGGGCATCGAAGCGCGTCAGCATGGGCTCGCCGGACTGTCACGGACGTGCCGCGTTTGTCCGGTGGTTGATGTCTGCGGCGGCGGTCTTTACGCGCATCGCTTCCGCAGCGGGACCGGATTCGCGAACCCGTCAGTGTATTGCGATGATCTCAAGGCGACCATCCTGCACGTGCGCAATCGCACGGATGTGGTGGCAGAGCTGCCAGAGTCGCTGGCACACACCGTCCCGGTGGCCGAGCTCGACACGCTCGCGACCGGATACGGATCCGCGGGAGCGGTCCGGCGTCTGGCGGACAGTCAGGACTCCATCCGCCGAAACCTCATCGGCACGCTGATCGCCTCAACACGTTCGAATGCTTCCGTCGTGGCCGCCGGGGATCTGCTCGCCGAACTTGACTCGACCGCTCCGCAAGCGGTGAGGACGGTGCTGGGACACCCTCACACGAGCGCGTGGACGAACCGATGCCTCGATGCGTTGCGCAACGGCGACGCGGAAACAGCGGAGCTGAACTATCTCAATGCCCTCGCGGCGGCGGCTGCGGTGCATGCGGGTGCCCGGGCTGAGTTGAGCGTGCCGGTCGTCGACGGTGCGGTGCGGCTGCCTACGGTCGGATCGTTCCTAACGCGCAATCAGGCAGACGCCGCGGTCGCGGTGAGCGCTTTGGGGATGACGATCACGTGTGGCACCGATCAATTGCGGCTGGAGTACGGCGATCCGATGGCCGATCCCGCGTGGCAGCCGGTGTATCGGCTCACCGCCGGAAAGTTCGACGCCCGGCTGGAGGACACTGTCAGCCGACTTTCGGCGACCGAGGCCAAGTCCTGGCAGGTCAGGTTCGCCGAGGCGATCGATCTGATCACGTCGAGCATGCCGGACTATCTGCTCGGATTGCAGGCCGGGCTCACCACGATCGTCCCACTCGGGGCCGGGAAGCACGACGCGGCGGTCGAGGCCGGCGAGGCGTTCGGTGCGGTCTGCGCCATGCCGTCCGACGATCCCGCGGCGTTGGCGCTGCAGCTCGTGCGCGGGTTCCAGCGCGTGAAGCTTGGCGGGATCCTCGACCTCTTCGATCTGTTCGACAGATCCGCTCACTCGGTGAGCCAACTGTTCGGTGCGGCGTACACCGGCATCGCGGTGACTGAGTTCTGGCGGGCAGCGTGAGTCGGCTTCGGAGCTGAGGCGGAGGCGCACGCGCGGGGCGAAGTTCGAGCGCTGGCGGCGACAGACCGCCGACGCGGTCGGGCAGTTGCGCGAGTGTGCGGATCTGACGGCCCTTGGGCGGCGATTCGTCGACGGCATGGCCAAGACCGCCGAATCCTGGTTCGACGAACCGCAGGCCGCACGGTGACCCCGGGCTCGGATCGCCGAGCCCTGGCCGCGGACTTCGAAGCGCTCGGGCTCGCGGCCGGGGACACCGTGCTTGTGCAAGCCTCGCTGCGCCGCGTGGCGCCGCGCTCCGGGAAAGCCTCGACCGTCATTGACGCGCTGCTCGACGTGCTCGGCCCGGACGGGACGCTCGTCGTGCCCACGTACACCACCTGGAACTCGACCACTTCCCGCGTGCACCGGGAAGCGGTGGCTTCGCTCAGCGCGCAGGAGGCGCTCGAATACCGGATGGCGCTGCCGAGATTCGACCCGCGCACCACCCCGTCGAGCGGGATGGGTGCGATCGCGGAGGGTGTTCGAACCCTGCCTGGCGCGTATCGCAGTACGCATCCGCAGAGTTCGTTCGCGGCGGTCGGCCTGCACGCCAAGGAGCTGACCGCTGTTCACGACCTGGAGTGCCATCTCGGACCGCGCTCTCCGCTCGGCGCGCTCTACGAGGCGGACGCGCTCACGCTGCTGCTGGGCGTTGGCTTCTCGGTGTGCACCTCGTTCCACCTGGCCGAATATCGGTATGCGGAGCGGGAGACACGCCAGTACGAATGCCGGGTCGCCGACGCTCCCGCAGACGGCTGGATCGAATTCCACGACATCGAACTCGACGACAGCGAATTCGGCCAGATCGGGAAGGAATTCGAACACGGCGAGCGAACGGCGGCGCGGGTTCGCGCCGGACGCGCCGGCAGCGCCGAGTGCCGCCTGTTCAAGGTCCGCGACGCCGTGGATTTCGGCGTGGCGTGGATGCGCGGGCTCTGAGATCCACCTGGGCCGGCCGCGCCGGTTCACTCCATAGCGCGGGGCTGCGGAAGGTTTCGGCGCTGTTATCCCTGGATACCAGAGTTCTTACAAGTGGGGTCCCGGCCGGTCCGGAGGCCTGGGGAGGGAGGCGTGGTCGTGCCGTCGCGTTCCGAAGCCCCGGCCGAAGCGTCACCGCTGTATTTCTTCCTCAGTTACGCGCACAGCAGCGGCGTCGGCAGCAGTGACCGCTTCGAGCGCGACCAGTTGGTCCGCCGCTTCGAGGAGGACCTCGGAAACGCGGTACTGGAACGCGCCCGGCATCCGCGGGCGATCGTGCCCGGCCATTCGGACGCGCACATCCCCCTCGGCGGCCACTGGCCGATACGCCTCGCCAACGCGCTGGCCACCTGCCGCGCCTTCGTCGCGCTCTACACCGCCGAGTACTTCGACAGCCAGGACTGCGGCAAGGAGTGGAGCGCCTTCGCGGAGCGGATCAACCGCGACTTCGTGCGGTACAACGAGGAGCGGGAGGCGTTCATCCCGGTCATCTGGCTGCCGATCCGACCGGAATCGGTGCCGGTCCCGATCAGGAACGTGCAGTACTCGCACCCTGATTTAGGGCTCGAGTACCATCAGCACGGCCTGCGCTACCTGATGACCCACCGGGAACTGCGGGACCGGTACCACGAGGTGGTGGACTTCTTCGCGGACCGCGTGATCCTCATCGCGGAGCACGCCTTCCCGACGGTCTCCGTCCCGCCGCCGATCTACCAGGACCTGCCCAACGCGTTCACGGTCGCGGAGCCGATCGAAGGCCCGGCCGTCAGCACGGAACGGCCGAAGGTCCGCATCGTCGTCGCGGCGCCGCGCATGGGACGGCTGCCAAAGGGCTGCGATCCGGAGATCTACGGCGGCGAGGCGTACCACTGGCGACCGTATCTGCCCGGCTACGAGGGCGAAGTCGCCCAGACCGCCAAGCGGCTGGCCGAATCGCTGCACTTCTACGCCTTCATCGAGAGCGCGGAGCGCTGCCGCGAGCTGATACCGAGCACTGACGCGACCGCGCCGACGATTCTGCTGGTCGACCCGTGGGCCGCGCAGCAACCCGAACTCCAGCAGAAACTCATCGCGTTCGACCGGCGCACGCTGGACAAGAGCTGGGTACGCCTGGTCATCCCGTGGAACCGGGCGAACGAGCACTCGATCGCCGCCGAGGTCGACCTGGAAAGCAGGCTGGAGAGCACGCTCTCGCGCACCCGGGCGCGCTGCCGCTGGGAGACGCCCCGCGCGGTGGACGGCCTGGAAACGATCGAAGACCTGATCAATGACCTGCCCTCGGTGCTCTGGGCCGCCGAGCGGCATTACCTGGACCAGGCCAAGACCTTCCCGCCCAGCAGTATCGGCTCCACGCCACCCCGAAAGCGGCTGCGGCTGCGTGCGCCGGGCCTCGGGTCCGGCGGCCTGCGCGCGAGCGGCAAAGGCTACGACGAACCGCATGCACCCTCGGAGGACCGGCCATGACAGCGCCGCGCAACGGGAAGATCGTCACCTTCTACTCGTACAAGGGTGGGACAGGGCGCACCATGGCCCTGGCGAACACCGCGTGGATCCTGGCCAGCAGCGGCAAGCGGGTGCTCGCGGTCGACTGGGACCTGGAGTCCCCCGGGCTGCACCGGTTCTTCCACCCCTTCCTCGACCTGACCGCGGTGGACGACACCCCTGGCGTGATCGACATGATCCGGCAGTACCGGTTCGCGACCACGGTGCAGAAGCCCGGCCGGCCGATGGACTGGCACCGCGAGTACGCCCAGGTGGAGGAGAACACCGTCTCGCTCGAGTGGGAGTTCCCGCACGGCGGCGCGCTGCACTTCATGTCGGCGGGCAGCCAGAACCAGGACTACTCGGCGACGCTCGCCGGCATCGACTGGGATGACTTCTACGAGCGCAGTGGCGGCGGGGAGTTCTTCGACGCGATGCGCGATGAGATGAGCCGTAATTACGACTACACGCTCATCGACAGCCGGACCGGCCTGAGCGACGTCGCGGAGATCTGCACGCTGCACTTCCCGGACATCCTGGTGACCTGCTTCACCCTCAGCGACCAGGGCATCCACGGCGCCGCGACGGTCGCCAACCACATCGAGAACCAGTACGCGTCCCGGAAGATCAGGATCCTGCCGGTCCCCACTCGCATCGACGAGGGCGAGAAGGAGAAGGCGGACGCGGGACGTGCGCTGGCCCGCAACAGCTTCGCCTCGCTGCCAAAGGGAATGAGCGACGCTGAACGTACCCAGTACTGGGGCTCGGTGGAGGTCCCGTACCGGCCGTTCTACGCATACGAGGAAACTCTCGCGACGTTCGGCGATCGCCCCGGCCTGCCCAACTCGCTGCTCTCCACGTTCGAGCGGCTGGCCAGCTACATCACCGAGGGCGAGGTGACCACGACCGACCCGATTCCGGAAGCGGAGCGCCAGCGCGTTCTCGGCGCGTTCACCCGCCGCCGTCCGCCGCACCCGGGCGACATCGTGCTCAGCTACGTGCCCGAAGACCGGATGTGGGCCGAGTGGCTTTCGGCGCTGCTGGAGCAGTCGGGCATACGCACCGTCCAGTTCGACGCGGACAGCCCCGAGTCGCAGAGCACTGCGGCCGTCCTATCGCGCAACCGGACGGTGGCCGTCGTGTCCCCGTCGTACCTGCTCTCGCGCAACGCGCTCGCGTTCGCCCGGGCGGTGGCCGACACCGACCCGTCGCGCAGCCGCGGCCAGCTGATCGCGGTCAACGTCGCCGAGGTGCGCGCCGCCGAGCCGTTCACCGGCCGCCCGACGCTCGAACTCGGCGGCCTGTCAGCCACCGCCGCGACCGAGGCCGTGCTGCGTACGCTCGACCTGCCGGTGCCCGACCGGCCCGCCGGACCCGACCCGGCCGGCCCCGCGCTTCCCCGGCGCCGCGCCGCTGATCTGGAACGTCGGCCCGCGAAACGCCACGTTCACCGGCCGCAATCCGGTGCTGGAGCACCTGCGTGGCCAGCTCGCGTCCAAGCCCGTATCCGTCGTTCTACCGGTCGCCCTGCACGGCCTCGGCGGCGTCGGCAAGACCCAGGTGGCGCTCGAATATACGCACCGTTTCAAAGCCGACTATGACTTGATTTGGTGGCTCGACGCAGAACAGCCCGGACTCATCAACCAATCGCTCGCCGAACTGGCCCGGCGACTGGGCATCCGCGTCGGCGAGTCCGAGGCGGAGGCCGCACGCGAGGCACTGGACCGAGCTGCGCGTCGGCGGCCCGCCCTACCAGCGCTGGCTGCTCGTGTTCGACAACGCCGACGACCCGAACGACCTGCGGCCGTACCTGCCCAGCGGTTCCGGGCACACGCTGATCACCTCGCGCAACCAGTCCTGGACGCAGGTCGCCGAGCCGCTCGAGATCGACGTGTTCGCCCGCGAGGAGTCGGTCGCTCACCTCTCGCGCCGGCTGCCGGCGCTCAGTGCCACCGACGCCGACCGCGTGGCCGAAGTCCTCGGCGACCTGCCGCTGGCCGTCGAGGTCGCGTCGGCGTGGCTGTCCGAGACCGGGACGTCCGTCGAGGACTACCTGACCTCGCTGGAGCAGGAGAGCACCAGGATCCTGTCGCTCGACCAGCCCGCCGGTTACCCGCGCAACCTCGAGGCGACCTGGAAGATCTCGCTCGACCGGCTGGCCGGCCGCACGCAAGCCGGGCTGCGTCTGCTGTACATGTGCGCCTTCCTCGCCCCGGACATCTCGCTGGACCTGATCTACGGTCAGCAGACCGTGGACGCGCTGGTGCCGCTGGACGGCTCGCTGCGCGTGCCGATGATGCTCGGCCGGGTGACCCAGGAGATCAACCGGCTCGCGCTGGCCAAGATCGACGCGCAGAACAACGAGCTGCAGATCCACCGGCTCATGCAGGCCTACCTGCGCAACCAGCTCAGCCAGGCCGAGCGCAGCGACACCGTCCACCTCGTGCACCGGATCCTGGCTGCTGCGCGCCCGGCTCGCGGCGACACCGACGACCCGCGCAACTGGGACCAATACGCGTTGATCTGGCCGCACCTGACCCCGTCCGAAGCAGTCACCTGTGACGAAGAGCCGGTGCGGCAGCTGCTGATCGACTGGGTGCGATACCAGTGGAAGAGCGGCCAGTTCGACAGCGCGCTCGACCTGTCCCAGACCCTCGACAACGCCTGGTCGCTGGCGCTGGCCGGACAGACCGCGCAGGCGCCGGGCGACGAGGCGCAGGATCTGTTGCTTCGTCAGCAGCTGCACCTGCGCTTCCACATCGGGAACATCTACCGCTCCCAGGGCAACTTCCAGAAGGCCCGGGAGATGGACGAGGCAGTGCTCGCCGAGCAGCAGGCGAAGCTGCCGGCCAACGACCTGCACACGCTGATGACGGCTGGCGGCCTGGCCGCCGACCTGCGCGGACTCGGCCTGTTCCGGGAAGCGCTGGACATGGACGAGGCCACCTACAACAGCCTGAAGGAGATCTTCGGCGAGGACCACGAGCGGACGCTGTCGGCGGCGAACAACCTGGCGGTCTCCTGCCGACTGGTCGGCGACAACCTGCGCGCCCGGGATCTGGACCGCGACACGCTGCGCCGCCGCCGTACCGTCCTGGGCGCGAAACACCCCTACGCGCTGTTCTCCATCACCGCGCTGGCCCGCGACCTGCGCGAGCTCGGCGAGTACGAAGAGTCGATCGCACTGCTCGAGGGCGCGTATCGCGACTATCAGGCCGAGCTGAGCGAGAGCTTCCAGGAGACCCTGCGCACCGCCACCTCCCTCGCCATCTCGCTACGCGAGGCCGGCCGGCACCCGCAGGCGCGCGAGCTGACCGAGCAGACGCTGGAGATCTACGCGACCGAGTTCGACACCGAGACCCCGGACGCGTTGGCGTGCAAGATCAACCTCGCCGCCGACCAAGCCGCCACCGGGAATACCCCGGCGGCCGTGGAAACCACCGCCGTCACGCTCAACTCGTACGAGAGCCGCCTCGGTGTGGAGCACCCTTACTCGCACGTGTGCCGCAACAACCTCGCGGTCTATCTGCGACGGGCCGGCCGCGAGCAGGAAGCGATCGACGCGATCCGGCACACGCTGGACGGGTTCAAGCGGCTGTTCGCACCCGACCATCCGTATGTGCTCTCGGCCTCGGTCAACCTCGCCAACTGCATGGCCGCGCGCGGGGAGCACGACGAGGCGTCGCGCCTGGATCAGACCACGTACGAAGGCTTCACCAGCCGGCTCGGCGAGAACCACCCGGACACGATGGCGACCGGCCTGAACCTGTCGCTGGACCTTGACGCCCTCGGCGACTCCGCCCGAGCACGCGGGCTGCGAGACAGGCTGCTGCCCGCGCTCGCGGCCAGGCTGGGCGACGACCACCCGACCGTGGTCGCGGCGCGCCGCTACGAGCGGACCGACCGCGAACTGGAGCCGCAGCCGACCTGATCGGCGGATCCGTGCCGCCGCCGGACGTCTGACACGTGGTCAGACGTCCGGCGTCAGGCGGCGGCGGGCCGTCCCGGCTGCCCCTCCTGCGCGAGCCAGTTCAACACCCGCGGTAAGACTGCCATGGCGCCGAAGTGCGCGGAGTTACCGTCCAGGATCAGCGAGGCGCCGGGAATACGGTCCGCGAGCCACCGGGTGTGCGCGACCGGGGAGAAGACGTCGAGTTCGCCATGCCAGAGCAGCACCGGCGGCAGGATCTCCTCGACGCGGAACCCCCACGCCGCGGTGAACGACATCGCGTCGTCGATCCAGCCTTTGTAAGAGACCTTGAGCGCCTCGGAGAAGTTGTCGACCAGCATGGTGCGGATACCGAAGTCGGAGAACACCTTGCGGTCGGGGGCGGGCAGGTCGGCGGCGTCGAACGGCAGGGCCGAGGTCGGATCGCGGCGGATTCTGTCCGCGTATGTGCCGATGCGCGCCGCGAGCACCTGGTAGCCCGCTTCGGCGCTGCGGTACTCGACCACGTTGCTCGGCGTCATTCCCGAGTACCAGTCAAGGCCGTCGGCGTTTCGTGGGGCCAGACTCACCAGCACCGCGGCCCGCGTGACGCGATCAGGCAGCAGCGCGGCGCAAGCCAGCGCGTGCGGCGCGCCGCCGGAACGGCCGACCACGGCGAATCGGTCCAGCTCGAGATGATCGGCGATCACTTCGACGTCGGCGGCGGCGTGCGCCACCGATCTGCCGAGGAGCGGATCGGAACCGCCGTAGCCCGGCCGGTCATAAGCGATCAGCCGGATGCCCAGCCGGTACAGCACCGAGTGCCGGGGGTGAGGGCCGCTTCGCGACCCCGGCGTGCCGTGCATCAGAAAGACTGGCACTCCATCCGGTGCGCCCCAGCTCTCGAATGTCAGGGCACGACCGTCCCCCGCGCGTACAACCGTTGACACAGGCGCCCCTCCTGTGGCTCGCCCTTGACCGTACTTCACGGTCAAGGGACCAACAAACACTTTCCCCTGCTCGGCGCACGTTAACAATGCCGAGCCCGCGGCCTGTTCTAGCGCCGGTCAGAACTTCGCAAAGGGAGCACTACGGTCTTTAACCAGCGAATAAAGTACCGATGTCGCCATCATCAGGTACCGCCAGCCGATCGGCAATCTGCTCGCCAATCGCGGCTACTCGCGTATCGTTGACGGACTCGGGTAACAGACCGGTTTTTCGTCGCCAAAGCGACCAGACTTCGCTCGGAAATCCGCTGCTCTCCAGCGTAACCGGTAGGTGGTGTGTGCGGCGAGTGCCATTCGCCGGGGTATCGCCTCGTTCACGATACACCGGTCACGCGTGGGCGTGAACGGGATTTTGTTCTTATGCGACGGGAATCGTCGATGCACTCGATGCACTTGATCCGCGCAGTCCGGCGCCTACCGGTCTGCACGACCGCCTCGCTCGCCAGCGCCAGCCCGCGCCGTCCGATGATCCACTTTCCATACGACTCCAGCACCGCTACAGTGCGCGAACTTACAGTACTCTGATGCAGACTGTCGGCTCGGCGATGCACGGGGAGCACTAGGTCACAGAGGCTGCGCACGGCGCGCGTCGACCCGAGACGCGGGTAGCCGAACTGCCACCCACTAGTTCGCGCGTTATCGCCTCCTCGATCGCTGGAGCATGACAGGATTGCGACGGCTCAACGCCTTTCTCCGCGACTCACAGACGGAGATCACCTCCAGACTCATAGACGGACTCCAACTCAATGAGCACCTACATTGCATCGATCGACGCGCTGAGCGTGAAGGATCGGTGCGAATATGCATCAATCGGCCTGGTCTCTGGCGAGCCTGGTTACGACCCAGAGGTTCTCCTGCCCGACGACGATTGGGCAGCTCTGACGCCTCAGCAGATCGATTCGCTGCGTCCACCCGAGAACCTTGCCGACAGCCTCTTGCACGAGGTCATTCGCCTTCCGGTACGCCACGAGGAATTGGCACGGATCCGCGAGAGTAGCGTTGAGTTCAGATTATCCGATAATCATCAATTTATCGACTACGACCCATTCGGCGGCAAGTACGATAGTACGTTCCTTGGCCATGTCGATAATCCAGCCGGGCAGCGCACGACGACGTTGAATCAACGATTCGACAGACAACCTGGAATTCATCTCGACAATTGGGACAAGTTCTCGATCGATGAACGCAAGAAGAGTCGCCGGCGACTCGCGGTCAATCTCGGCCCCGGTTACCGGTTTCTGGTCGTAGCGACCGAAGACATCGGGGATATCAGCGCACGATATCAGTTCCCTGGGGAATACCCTCGCACCGAGGATGTCCGGGAATTCGTCCGCGAGGGCGGAAGCCTTGGTTGTGTGCGCATCCGGATCGAGCCGGGCGAGGGGTACATCGCGCCGACTGAGTTCGTGGCGCATGACGGCTCGACAGCCGGCGCTGACCTTCCGTCCCGCATCGCCTTCTGGCTGGGGGACTGGCCAGCTGGGGTGCTCCCGCCCGCGATCCCATAGGTGCGCGCGTGCCGCCGCTAAGTTGCCTGAGACTTGAGCACTCCCGCTAGGCGGAGGGCTAGGGCGGTTTGGCGGCGGCCGGAGCCGGCGGTGCGGATGGCTTTGGCTAGGGCGCGGTCGGAGCCGACTAGGACGACCAGCTTCTTGGCGCGGGTTACGCCGGTGTAGAGCAGGTTGCGCTGGAGCATGGTCCACGCGCTGGTGGTGACCGGGATGACCACCGCCGGGTACTCCGAGCCCTGCGAGCGGTGGATGGTTACGGCGTACGCGTGCTGGAGTTCGTCGAGCTCTGCGAAGTCGTAGGGGATCTGCTCGTCCTCGTCGGTGCGGACGGTTAGGCGTTGGGCCTCGAGCTCGATATTGGTGACGATGCCGCCGGTGCCGTTGAAGACGCCGTTGGCGCCCTTGTCGTAGTTGTTGCGGATCTGGGTGACCTTGTCGCCGACCCTGAAGACGCGTCCGCCGTAGCGGCGTTCGGGGGCTGAGTCGCGGTGGGGGGTTAGCGCTTGCTGGAGCAGGACGTTGAGGTTGCCGGCGCCGGCTGGGCCTCGGTGCATGGGGGCTAGGACTTGGATGTCGCGGCGGGGGTCTAGGCCGAATCTTTTGGGGACGCGGTTGACGGCCAGGTCGACTACTAGGGCTGCGGCTTGCTCGGAGTCGTCTTCGGCGAACAGGTGGAAGTCGGGGAAGTCGGGCAGGAGGAGCGGCTTGCCCTGGTTGATGCGGTGCGCGTTGACGACTACGCCGGACTGCTGGGCTTGGCGGAAGACTTGGGTCAAGCGCACGCGCGGGATCGGTTCGGCCTCGAGGAGGTCGCGCAGGACCTCGCCGGCGCCGACGCTGGGGAGCTGGTCTACGTCGCCGACTAGGAGGAGGTGGGCGCCGGGGGCTACCGCCTTGGCGAGTTTGTTGGCGAGTAGGACGTCGAGCATCGATGCTTCGTCGACGACTACGAGGTCTGCGTCTAGGGGGCGGTCCTTGTCGTACGCCGCGTCGCCGCCGGGTTTCAGTTCCAGGAGGCGGTGGACGGTGGCCGCCTCGGCGCCGGTCAGTTCGGCGAGGCGTTTGGCGGCGCGGCCGGTGGGGGCGGCCAGGACGACCTTGGCGCGCTTGGCGCGGGCCAGTTCGACGATCGAGCGGACGGTGAACGACTTTCCGCAGCCGGGGCCGCCGGTGAGGACGGCTACGCGGCTGGTCAGGGCTAGCCGGACGGCTTGTTCCTGCTCGGGGGCGAGGTCTAGGCCGGTGCGGGTGCGTAGCCAATCGAGGGCTTTGGGCCAATCGACGTCCTGGAACGCGGCTAGGCGGTCGTCGCGGGCGTCTTTGAGGCGGAGGAGTTGGGCGGCTAGGGAGACTTCGGCGCGGTGGAAGGGGACCAGGTAGATGGCCTCGGTGTCTACCCACTCGCCGGGAAGGGTCTCGCGGACTGCGCCCTCGGCGGCGATCAGTTCGTCCAGGCAGGTCGAGATGAGGGGCGGGTCGACGGTGAGGATCTTGGTGGCGGCTTCGATGAGTTGTTCGCGCGGGAGGTAGCAGTTTCCGGCGTCAGAGGCCTGCGAGAGGGTGTACTGGATGCCTGCCTTTACGCGCTCCGGGGAGTCGTGTGGGATGCCGACTGCCGTGGCGATGGCGTCTGCGGTTTTGAAGCCGATGCCCCAGACGTCGGCGGCTAGCTTGTAGGGCTCTGACTTCACGACGTCGATCGACGCGTCGTCGTACTCCTTGTAGATGCGCACGGCGATGGAAGTGGTAACTCCGACTGATTGCAGGAAGACCATGACTTCCTTGATCGCCTTCTGCTCGACCCAGGCGTCGGCGATCAGCTTCGTACGCTTCGGGCCGAGGGTCGGGACCTCGATAGGCGCTCGGGATTGGTCTCGATGACGGTGAGCGTGTCGGTACCGAAGTGTTCGACGATACTTTCGGCGAGCTTGGGGCCGATGCCTTTGATGAGGCCGGAGCCTAGGTAGCGCTGGATGCCTTGGATCGTTGCCGGCAGGACGGTCGTGTAGTTCTCGACGTGGAACTGACGGCCGTACTGCGCGTGCGAACCCCAGCGGCCGCGCATCCGCAATGACTCGCCGGGTTGGGCGCCGAGCAAGGCGCCGACGACGGTGAGTAGGTCGGCCGCGCCACGGCCGGTGTCTACGCGCGCGACGGTGTAGCCGGTCTCGTCGTTGGCGTACGTGATGCGTTCGAGTACGCCCTCGACGACGGCTAGGTGGACGTCGGGTTGGCCCTCCGTTTCTGGGTCGCGCGCTGGCATGGCCGCAGTTTATCGGGGACGTGCGACAGCCCGGCCCTGATTGGGGAGGTCAGGGCCGGGCTGTGGATAGGCGGCGAAAGATCTAGGAGGTTAGGTCGTAGACGGTTACGCCGCCGACGGATTGGGCGGTGAAGTTGGCGGCTACCCAGGTCGCGATCTGGGCGGCGTCGGAGCTGGAGTCGTTGGCGCCGGTCGAGCCGGCGACGTAGTAGTGGATCTTGCCTTGCTGCACGTACTGCTCGAATTGGGCGAGGGTCGGGGTTGGGTCGGTGCCGTTGAAGCCGCCGATCGACATCACCGGGTCGCCGGTTGCCAGTTGGTAGCTGGCCGCGTTGTTCGAGCCCGTTGTTGCGGCGACCCACGTGCCGAGGAGCGATGCGT
>CAVQPP010000455.1:0-45181 GCA_963714445.1 uncultured Actinomycetota bacterium | reverse complement strand
CGCCAGCCAGAACGCCGAGACCGACCCGAGCGCCTTCACGCGGAACAGCAGCCCCGGGATCGCGATCGCGACGGCGAACAGGATGCCGGACGAGAAGTAGCCCAGGTGGAGCGTCACCGCGGTCAGGTCGCCGGCCGCCGTGCCAAGCGCGAAGGTGGCCAGCACGGTCGCCCAGTAGAACATCTCGCGCCGTGGCGTGTGGATGCTGTGGATCGACAGGGTCTTCTCGCTGGCGTTCCACAGCGCGAAGATCGCGAGCAGCACGACCAGGTAGAACGCCGTGGACACGCCATACGGGATGTGCAGGCCGACGTGCAGCACGTCGGCGGCCATCGTGCCGAACACGCTGACCATGGCGACGGCCGTCCAGTAGATCGCGGCCTGGTACCTCGGCGCGCGAAACTGGACCCACAGCACGGCCGCCAGCACGATCGCGGAGAGCCCGACCGCCGGCACGTTGCCGAAGACGCGGGTGAAGAAGTCCGAGGCGGCTTCACCCATGCCGGTGGTCAGCACCTTGGTGATCCAGAAGTAGACGGTCACTTCCGGGACCTTGCTGAGCGCGTGGCGCGCGTATCGGGCGGCGGTGTCACGCCCGGTCGGGTTCGGCCGCAGTTGGCCAGTCGTCGTCACGCCAGAAATGATGCCGGAACGCGACCGCCGGTTCCCACTTCTTCTACAAAGTTGTCGTCGTCACGCCGTGCCGATGCTCCGGCCCGGCTCCTGGTACGACCCCTGATAGGCACGTGGCGTCGCGCCGGTCCACCGGCGAAACGCCCGGTGGAACGCGCTCGGCTCGGAGAACCCGAGCCGTTCGGACAACTGCTCGATCGACGCGTCGCCACGCGCCAGCGCCGAAACCGCGACGTCGCGCCGCAACTGGTCGCGCACCTGCTGGAAGCTGGTCTGCTCGGCGGCCAGCTTGCGGCGCAGCGTCTGCGGGCTGATCGACAGGCTCGCGGCCACCTGCTCCGGCCCGGGCAGGCCGGCCGCGGTCGGGTCGCCGACCGCCTTGTTCAGCAGCCTTCTAACTTGCGCCGAGACCTCGCTGCCGTAATCCATCCGGGCCAGGACGTCCAACGGCAGGCGGCGCAGGAACGCCCGCAGCGCCGCCTCGTCCTGCGCGACCGGCCGATTCAGCAACGCCCGATCGAACGTGATCGCGGTGACCGGGGCGTCGAAACGGCAGTCCGTGCCGAACAGCAGGCCGTATTCGAGCGCGTGCGGGGGAGCGGGGTATCCGAGCTCGACCTCGTGCAGCCCGATCCGCCGCCGGATGAACCACGACGCCGACCGGTGCCAGTACACCAGCACCGACTCGGCCGCGAAGCGGTCCGGATCGTCGTAGTCGGACAGGTCGAACTCGACCCGCGCGACCGCGTCCTTCTCGATCAAGGTGAATCGGGGGGCCGCCGGGAACAGCCGGTAGAAGCGGTCCGCACGCCGTACCGCCGTGCGCAGATCGGGGCTGGAGTGCATGATCGCGTGCGCCATCATCGCGAACGTCCCGACGCGCAGCGGTGCGGTGCCAAGGCCGACGAACTCGTCGTCGAGGGCATCCCACAGTGCCCTCATCAACGCGACGAACTGTGCCCCGGTGACCCTGCCCTGCTCGTCAAAAAGGACCTCCGGCTCGATGCCGGCCTGCTTGAGCAGCGGCGCCACGTCGACGCCATGCCGGCGTGCCCCGACCAGCGACGCTCGGATGTGGTGCGCGGTGGTCCACCGGGTAAAGCCCATCGGCTCCCGGCCGCGATCGTCCCGCGCAGCCCCTGCTCCGCTCACAATTCGCAATCGTACGTAATTGCCACCTCATAAGCTCGCAGCATGACCACCAGTGACCGCGAAGTAGACGGCGCAGCCGGCAGCCCAAACGGCGACACGCAGGACACTGAGAGCGGCGGCGGCCCACTCGCCGGAATCCGCGTCCTCGAGTTCGCCTCCCTCGCCCCGGCGCCGTTCGCCTGCACGCTGCTGTCCGACCTCGGCGCGGACGTGCTGCGCGTCACGAACCCAGCCGACCGGGGACTGACGGCTGAACCGCACCCCGGCGACCCGCTGGATCGCGGCCGCACGATCGTCGGCCTCGACCTCAAGCACCCTGAGGGCCAGCGAGCCGGGCTCGACCTCGCCGCGCAGGCGGACGTGCTGGTCGAGGGCCTGCGGCCCGGCGTCATGGAGCGGCTCGGCCTCGGCCCCGAGCCCTGCCTGGCAGGCAACCCACGGCTGATCTACGCACGGATGACCGGCTGGGGCCAGCACGGTCCGCTAGCTGCGCGCGCCGGTCACGACATCAACTACCTGGCGTTGTCCGGAGCGCTCGAACCACTCGGACCATTCGAACCGTCCGGCGCGTCGCCCTCGCCGCCGCTCAACTACGTCGCAGACTTCGGCGGCGGCGGAATGCTGCTCGCGGTCGGCGTGCTCGCCGCGCTGGTCGAGCGGGAGCGCTCCGGCCGAGGTCAGGTCGTGGACGCCGCGATGACCGACGGTGCCGCGCTGATCACCGGCATCCTGCACGGTCTGCGAGCGCGCGACCTATGGCACCCGGAGCGCGGCGGCAACCTGTTCGACGGATCAGCGCCCTTCTACGCCACGTATACGTGCTCGGATGGCAGATTCGTCGCCGTCGGCGCGATAGAGCCGCAGTTCTACGCAGAACTGATCGGCAAGCTCGGCCTGACCCGGCAAGTCGACCTCGCGGAGCAGTTCGACCGTGCGACATGGCCGAAGACCAAGCGGCTGCTAGCCGAGACCTTCGCCGCACGCACCCGGGACGAGTGGGCCGAACTATTCGCCGACTCGGACGCCTGCGTCGCGCCGGTGCTCACACCGTGGGAGGCACCGCGTCATCCACACAACGTCAGCGCGCAACACGTTCACGAACCGTCGCCGGCCACGTCCAACCAGCCCCCGCGCCGCGCTTCTCGCGCACGCCCGCCACCGATCCGCCGTCCCCGCCGCGCACAGTCGCTTCCGCCGAGGATTACTGGACCTAGCCGGACGTCGTCAGTCCTTGCGTCCGGTGACCGCGATCCCCACGCCGAGCCCGACCATCGCCAGCCCGCCGGCTCCGCCGACCGCCGCGAGCCGGCGCGGCGAGCGTGCGAACCAGTCGCGAGCGGTCCCGGCCACCAGGCCCCAGGTGCAGTCGGAGACGAGCGCGATCACCGTGAAGATCGTGGTGAACACGAACATCTGAAGAGGCACGTGGCCGCTCGCGCGGTCAACGAACTGCGGAAGCACCGCGCCGAAGAACACTGCCGCCTTCGGGTTCGTCAGCCCGACGAGCAAGCCTTGCCGCACGGCCCGCGCACTCGACACGATCCGCTGCGCGCCGCTCTCGGCACTCGCCTCCACGTCCGCGCTCAGCGCTCGCCGATGACGAAACGCCTTGACGCCGAGGAACACCAAGTACGCCGCACCGACCAGCTTGATCGACTCGAATACCAATGTCGAGCGCTCGACGAGCGTGCCGAGCCCCAGCGAGACCAGGATCCCCTGCAGGTACGCGCCGAAGTTCCCGCCCATCGCGGTGGTGACCGCGGTGCGCTTGCCGTAAGCCAGCGCCCGGCCGACGACGAAGACCACCTGAGGCCCTGGCGCCATGATGATGATGGTCGCCGTCAGCAGAAACGGCAGGAGACGGTCCGTCGGTATCATGCGGTCATGCTACGACCGGCGGCTTCGATGAGCCGCCGAATTTCTTCCCACTGCGATCTTCTGCCCTCACAGCTCGGTGACGCGGCCCTCCGCCACGACCAGCCGCCGCGTGACGTGCACCGCGTCGAGCATCCGGCGGTCGTGCGTAACCAGCAGCAGCGTGCCGTTATACGAATCCAGCGCCGACTCGAGCTGTTCGATCGCGGGCAGGTCGAGGTGGTTGGTCGGCTCGTCCAGCACCAGCAGGTTGACGCCGCGCGCCTGTAGCAGCGCCAACGCGGCGCGCGTGCGTTCGCCGGGAGAGAGGGTCGCGGCGGGACGCAGCACGTGCGCGGCCCGCAACCCGAACTTCGCCAGCAGGGTTCGAACGTCCGCTGGCAGCTGATCCGGCACCTGCGCGTTGAACGCGTCGAGCAACGTCTGCTCGCCGAGGAACGACCCACGCGCCTGATCGATCTCGCCGACCACGACGCCCGGCCCCATTGCCGACGAGCCCTCGTCGAGCTCGATGCGGCCGAGCAGCGCGGCGAGCAGCGTCGACTTGCCCGCGCCGTTCGCCCCGGTGATCGCGACCCGCTGCGCCCAGCCGATCTCCAGGTTCACCGGACCGAGCGTGAACGCGCCACGCCGTACGACCGCGCCGCGCAGCGTCGCCACCACCGATCCGGAGCGCGGCGCGGCGGCGATTTCCATCCGCAGCTCCCACTCCTTGCGCGGCTCCTCGACGACATCAAGTCGCTCGATCAGCTTGTCGGTCTGGCGCGCCTTCGCCGCCTGTTTCTCCGACGTCTCGCCGCGGAAGTTCTTGACGTGCTTGTCGTTGTCGGTCGCCTTACGCCGGGCGTTGCGTACGCCCTGCTCCATCCACGCGCGCTGCATCCGCGCCCGAGCCTCCAGACCAGCGCGCGTATCAGCGTATTGATCGTATTCGCCGCGGGCGTGCCGCTTCGCGACCTCGCGCTCCTCCAAGTACGCGGCGTACCCACCGCCGTACAGGTTCACCTGCTGCTGCGCCAGATCCAGCTCCAGCACCCGCGTGACCGTCCGCGTCAGGAACTCGCGGTCGTGGCTGACCACAACCGTCCCCGCACGCAGCCCGGTGACGAAGGCCTCCAGCCGCGCCAGTCCATCCAGATCCAGATCGTTGGTCGGCTCGTCGAGCAGAAACACGTCGTAACGGCTCAGCAGCAGCGAGGCGAGCCCGGCCCGCGCCGCTTGACCGCCGGACAGCGAGGTCATCGGTTGGTCGAGATCGACGGCGAGGCCGAGTTCGGCGGCGACCTGCTCGGCCCGCTCGTCCAGGTCCGCGCCGCCGAGGCCGAGCCAGCGCTCCAGCGCGTTCGCGTACGCGTCGTCGGCGCCGGGACGCTGCTCGACCAGCGCTTCGGTGCTCTGGTCGAGCTCGACTTGCGCGGCGGCCACGCCGGTGCGCCGGGCCAGGAACGCGCGCACGGTCTCGCCATCGCGCCGATCCGGCTCCTGCGGCAGATAACCGACCGTGGCCGTCGGCGGGCTCGACCGGACCTCACCCTTCTCGGCCCGGTCGAGCCCGGCGAGCAGCCGCAGCAGCGTCGACTTGCCCGCGCCGTTCGCGCCGACCAGTCCGATCACGTCTTGCGGCGCGACGACGAGATCGAGCGCTGAGAACAGCACCCGGTCTCCGTGTCCGGCGGTGAGGTCCTTGGCGACGAGCGTTGCGATCACAAATCGCAGATTTTACCGGCGCGCGCTGCCGATCTACGAACTGAATACCTGGAGCTCGGACAGTTGCCCCGCCGGCCACCCGGTGTTCGCCGTGAACGTCAGCTTCACGTACCGGGCGCTCGCGGCCGCGAAGGTGACCGTCACCGCGTTGCCGGAGTTCGGGTCGAACGTGTAACCGGCCGACCCGGCCAGCGTCGAGTAGTTCGAGCCGTCGGTGCTGCCCTGGATCAGGATCGTCTGCGTACGGGCACCCCACGACGACGGCAGGTTCATCACCAGACGGCTGATGCTCTGGCTCGAAGCGAGATCGACCTGGAACCACTGCGGGAACGCGTTGTTCGTGCTCTCCCAGTACGAGCCCGTGTTCCCGTCCACGGCATTCGACGTCGGAAAACCGGACTGCGTGCCACTCGCCGACGTGGACTTGTTCAGCGCCAGGTTCGACGGCGGCGGGGGTGGCGGCGATCCGGCGCCCGCGAAGACCGAAAGCCCGGACAGCTGTCCCGCCGGCCAGCCGGTGTTTGCCGTGAACGTCAGCCTGACGTAACGCGTCGTGGTGTTCGGTAGCGTCACGCTGACGCTGTTACCGCTGCTCGGGTTGAACGTGTAGCCGGTCGACCCGACGATCGTCGAGAAGTTCGAGCCGTCGGCGCTGCCCTGGATGGTGATGGTTTGCGTCCGCGTGCCCCACGAACTCGACGGCGGCAGCGTCATCGTCAGCGAGCCGATGGACTTCGACGAGCCGAGGTCGACCTGGAGCCACTGGGGGAACGCGTTGTTCGCGCTCTCCCAGTACGTGTTCGGGTCGCCGTCGACGGCGTTGGACGACGGGAAACCGGACTGCGATCCACTCGCCGACGTCGGCTGATGCAGCGCCAGATCGGTGTTGCCGGACGGCGCGTTGGTCGTCACGGACACCGTGTTGGACGCCGTCGAGACGTTACCAGCCGCGTCGTACGCCGTGACGTCGAACGTGTAGCTCGTCGAGGCCGTGAGGCCGCCGACCGTAAAGGAAGTCGCGGTCGTCGATCCGACAATCGTGCTGGTGCTGCCGACGACCTGCTGCACGTGATACCCGGCGACGCCCACGTTGTCCGTCGACGCGTTCCACGCCAGCGCGACTGTCGTGTCCGTGTGCGAAGTCGACTGCAGGTTGCCCGGCGCGCTCGGCGGCGTCGTGTCGCCGCCACCGTTGACGATCGGCTGCGTCGGGCGGGTCGCGGTCAGGGCGATCTGGCCCTTGAGCATCCGGCCGCCGTCGCCGCTCAGCCGCAGGTAGTAATCCGACGAGCAGGCGGTGCCGTCCGAGTCGAGCGAGAGCAGACCGGAGCCGGCCGGCACGGTGGCCTGCGTCGGCGTCGTCTTCGCGATCTGGTTGCCCTCGCCGTACTCATCGAACATGGAGATGTAGATGCCTTGCGCACCCGCACGGCACATGTTGTAGAACTGCCGCCACATGAAGTCGCCATGCGCGCGCTGGTTCGCCGAGACGTCGCCCGGCAGCACGCAGGGCTGGTAGTCGATCCCGTTCGCGTTGCAGTCCGCTTGGTCGCCGACCGTGTACGTGTTGTATGCGTTGTCGGAGTCGTTCACGTTCCCGATCGCACCGACCATCCACGGCGAGATCATGTTGAATGCGTGATACGTGCCGATGAACCCGGAACGCGAACCGCCGGTGCCCGTGCGCCACTCGCGCGGGACGCCGCCCATCACATAGCAGCCCTGGCCCTGGAACCACTGGATGACGTCCAGGCAGGTCGCGGGATCCCAAGGGTGGTTGGCGTCGTTGAAGCCGAAGCCCCAAATCCCGACGACCGGCTTGCCGTTCTGCCGCGCATACGCCGAGGACGCGGTGTGCGCGGACATCTTGCTGGTCCAGTCGGTCTTGATCTCCGACTGCATGTTCGTCCAGCCGGTGACGTCGTACATGATGTAGAACTTGCGGCCGTACGTCTCGGCCCCGGTGCGCACCTTCCCCGCCATCGCGTCACGCGTCGGCCCCTCACTGCTGTTCGGGTTGAAGCGCTGCAACGCGGCCGTGTCGAGGTTGTTCTGCTGCATCCACAGGAAGTGCGTATTAACGGTCTGCTGATCGTATGACGAGAACAAGGTGGCTGGCTGACCGTTGTTCAGGTTCGAGTAAGCGGTCTGGTACACCTTCGTGTACTCGGTCATGTCGGGCCAGGCTTTGATGTTGTTGTTGCTCGGCGACGGGGGCTGACCCCAGTTGTTGCTCCAGTGCCACCAGCCGTTGATCGGTGCGCCGTCGCCGATGCAGGCGAACCAGCCCTGGTATCCGACGGTGATCTTGCCGACCACGTCCCCGGCCGGACTGGCCGCCGAGGCGGATGACGACCAGATGGTGGGCACCGAGGCGGCGGCCGTCGCCGCGGCGGTCGAGACGATGAGTTTCCTGCGGGTGACTGCCATGGAATTCCTTCCCTGACGCGTCAGCCAGTGCACCGTACGGCGACTGTGGCGCGCGGTGTCTGCTCTGATGGCCCATCAGGAGGGCGCGTCAGAACCAAGCCGTGGGTGCTCGGTGCGGCAGACTGTAGCTATCGCGACACATGACCGCAATACTTCAAGCGTCTTGCGCAAATTTGCAATTGATCGCTGCAAGATTTGCGCGATTACGGCGGCTCGGTCGGGTCAACCGCCACATGGTCCTCAACTGGCTCGTTGCGCAGCTCGCGCACTATCGCCCACGCGATCGACACCATCGGCACCGCCACCACCGCACCGATCGCCCCCGCGACGACGCTGCCCGCGATTACCGAGATCGCGACCGCCACCGGATGCAGCCGCACCGCCCAGCCCATCACCAGCGGCTGCATGACGTGCCCCTCGATCTGCCCGATCACCACGATCAGCACCAGCACGATGATCGCGGTGACCACGCCGCGCCCGGCCAGCGCGACCACCGTCGCAACGCTCATGGCCACCGGCGAACCGACCAGCGGCACGAACGACGCCAGGAACTCCAATACGGTCAGCGGCAGCGCGAGCGGGACCTTGAGCAGATACAACGCGATGCCGACCAGGATCGCGTTCGTCCCGGCGACGAGGATCGTGCCGCGCGTATAGCCGGAGAATGTGCTCCACGCCGCTCGGCCCGCCCGATCCCAGGGGGAGCGCGCGTTTTTCGGCAGCTGGGTGGTGAACCAGCGCCACATGTGGTCGCCCGAGTGAGTGAAGAAGACCGAGCAGAACACCGCGAGCGCCAGCACGGTGATGACCTCCACCGCGCGGGTCGCTCCGCTCAGCGCCTGGCTGATCAGCGTGGAGCGGTGCGAGGAGATGAACGAGCTGATCTTGCCCTGCAAATCGGTCAGCGCCGAGGGGTTCACGTGGAAGGGCGCCCCTTCCAGCCATTTCTCGATGCGCGAGAGGCCCCCGCTGAACTCCTGGCCGATGCGGCCTGACTCGTTGGCGACCGTCGTGCCGACCAGGGTGAACACTCCCGCGATCACGACGATGCTCCCGAGCATCGCGAACAGCGTCGCGAGCGAGCGCGGCAGCCGGCGCGACATCACGTTGACGGCGGGCCGCAGCAGCGAGCTGATCACGAGGCCGAGGAACACCGCGATGCAGACGAGTTCGAATCGCAGCAGCACGATGTACGCGACGTAGATGGCGGCCCCGATGACGAGGAACCGCCACGCGTACGCGGCCGCGACCCGGAGCCGCGGATTGACTATCGCCGCCGCGTCGTCCTCCACCAACGCGCGAAGCCGCGCTGGGTTGCGTGTGCCGGCGAGCGAACCCTCCGAGCGCGAGCGGCGGGGTCGGGTGCTGGATCGGGGTCGGCTACTCACCTGGGCACCGCCGATTCCCCATCCGTCGCAGTCTGCCTGCTTCTACCGTCAGTCCGAACCCCGAATTTATCAAAGCATGTATCCCGATGGTCCCCGTCTCACGCACGTACTCGCCCGATCGCTCGCCGATTTGCCTCCGCACAGTGCCCGCTTATCGCCCGCTGAATCATCCGCCGAAGGAAATCGAGCCGGTGTCCCGCGCCTGCACGACGTTCCCGTGCACGGTCGCCCCGTCGCGGATCACGTTCGTGGTCGCGCCGCCGTCGACTGACAGCGAACCGGCACGCCCCAGCCACTCCCGCAACGCGCCTTCGAAGCCTGCGTCGGTGCGCGCGAGGCCGACCAGTTCGGCGCTCAGGTCGATCACCGCGTTCTGATCCGGCACGGTGTTCGAATTGGACGCTGTACCGGGCGTCAACTGCTCGGCAGCCTCGGCGAGGGCGGCACGCTCGGGAAACGCCGAGCGCACGAGCTTGACCAGCCCGGCCCACGCATTCTTGCCCGCTTCCGCGCTCGCCCCGCCGAGGACTTGGTGGAGCACACCCGCCACCGCCGAGACCGTCAACGGATCCATCGCCACTCCTCACCCGATGCGCGCTGCTCAGCGCGCTGTCAGGCCAGAATAGCCAGCCGCCGCCTCAGCCGAGGTGAGTACGACAGAGAGAACCCCTATGACGAACGACCACTCAGCCCACACCGGGTCGGGGAAACGCCTCCGCAGCGACTAATCCATCCCGCACGGCTTCGCGCTGCACCGCGTGTATCGTCCGGCCGTGCAGGTCGGAGATCTTCTGCCAGCCATAGCCCGTTTCGACCTCGGCGGCCAGCCGGCCCCGCTCGTCCTCCGACCAGCGAGTATGCGAGTTCGGGTACTGCTTGCGGCGGGCGCGCAGCCATTCGCCGAAGGTCGGCCGGTCCACGAACCAGGTCAGGGCTCTGAAGTACCGGCGGTCAAGCCGGAACACCACTTCCTCGGCGCATAAGAAGACCAGGTGCTCCTCATCCACGGCCACCCGGTCGGCGCGCAACACCAGTTCGCCTTCGGTCAACGACACTCCGCGCGGTCCTCGGGTGTCCTGAGGCGCAGTCAGCCTCACCCGCACCCAGCCCGCCTTCGCCGTCGTCCCTCGCCCGTTGTCGTCGAATGCCTTGTCGGACACGGAGCAACCCTCCCCAGTGGTCCATTCGTGCTGACCCTCTGGACCTACCCGTCGCCGCATTCGAACAAACGTTTCGAACAGCGAAAAAATGGCTCCTGGCCTGCGAAATCAGCAACGATTCGGCCCTGATTCAGTGCCGAATCAACGTGCGCAGAGCCCGAGCAGCAGCAAGTTCCAAACCGCTTCGAACGAAGCCTCGACCGGCTCGGCGGTCCACTCGGCGGCGTGCGCGGGGTGGTGGAAACGCGTCGTCGCGTCCCACACCCCCCGCGCGACGGCCGCCGGATCGCCGGGAGCGAACTCACCGCTGGCCATCCCGTCCGCCACGATCGCAGTGACCTGCCGGTTGAGCTCGGCAACGTGCGCCGGAATCACCTTGCGCGCGTCGGCAGACAGCAGTGCGTACGCGGCGAACAGGTCCGGATCGGTTCGCACCTTGTCGTGCTTGAGGCGCATGAGCTCGATCAGCCACCGCCGCAGCCGCTCGGCAGCCGGCCCCGACTCCTGCGCGATCGCGGTCAGCGGCGCGTTCATTCGGGACAGCCAGCGACCGAGAACCGCGTCGAGCAACTCAGCCTTCGAGGCGACGTGCCGGTACACGGTGCCGTGGCTGACCCCGAGCGCCCGCGCGACATCCACCACGGTGGTCTTGCCGGCGCCGTAGCGCCGCAGGGTCTCCTCCGCCGCGTCGAGCACCCGGTCCCGGGTCAGCGTCTGCGCCGCCATCGCTCAGTCCTCCTTCGCCCTGCTACTTCTCGCTGTCCAGGGTCGCGAACTGAGCCGGAGCGTACCGCTCGCCGCTAGCCGAGCCCTGCGGCACCGCCGCCTCGATCGCGGCGAGGTCCGCTGCAGTCAGCTCGACGTCCAGCGACCCCAGCGCCTCGGTCAGCCGATCCCGCCGCCGCGCGCCGACCAGCGGCACGATCAGGTCGTCCTGCGCGGCGACCCACGCGATCGCCAGCTGAGCCACCGTCACACCCTTTTCCTGCGCGACGTTACGCAGCGCCTCGACCAGCGCGAGGTTCCGGTCCAGGTTGTCGCCCTGGAACCGCGGCGAGTGTGCCCGGAAGTCCCCTTGACCCGTCGTCCGCTCCGGCGTCCAGTGCCCAGAAAGCAGTCCGCGCGAGAGCACCCCGTACGCAGTGATCCCAATGCCTAGCTCGCGCACCGTCGGCAGAATCTGCGCCTCGATGCTGCGCGAGAACAGCGAGTACTCGATCTGCAGGTCGCTGATCGGATGAACGGCGTGCGCGCGACGGATCGTGTCCGCGCCGACCTCGGACAGGCCGACGTGCCGCACGTAACCGGCATCGATCAGCTCCTTGATCGCCCCGACGGTCTCCTCGATCGGGACGTTCTCGTCCAGCCGCGCCGGACGGTAGATGTCGATGTAGTCGGTGCCCAGTCGCCGCAGCGAGTAGGAGAGCCAGGTCTTCACCGCGTTCGGGCTAGCGTCGTAGCCGAGAAACGCACCGTCCGGCCCGCGCAGCGCCCCGAACTTCAGGCTGATCAGATAGTCCTCGCGGCGACGGTCACGCACCGCGGAGTGCAGAAGCAGCTCGTTGTCGCCCATCCCGTAGAAGTCGCCGGTGTCCAGCAGCGTGACGCCGGCGTCGAGAGCGGCGTGGATGGTGGCGATCGATTCGGCCTCGTCGGTCGGCCCGTAGAGCGCCGACATGCCCATGAGGCCCAGACCCAGCGGGGCGGTCTCAGGTCCGGTAGTGCCCAGGTGGCGCTTGTCCATGATCATCACTCCCGTGGTGGACGCGCCCCTGCGCGCCCTCACGGACAGTGTAGGGCTAGCGGATGACAGATTTCAATATCTGTCACTCATCCCATCAACCTGAAACGCGAAGGGCTCCGCAGCGCGCTGCTGCGGAGCCCTTCTTCGTCGTCCTACGAACGACAGACGCGCTGCCGACTACGAACGCGGCTTGCCGTCGCGGCTCGTGTGCTGCGGCTTCCCGCGGTCCCAGCTCGAGCCCGGACGCGAGTTGCGGTTCCGGTCGTAGCGGTCGGACCGGCCGCGGCTGTCGCCGCTGCGCTCGCCGAAGCTGCGGCCGCCGCTGGCGCCGCGCTCGTCGTTCCCGCGACCGCTGTAGCCACGGTTCTCGAAGCTGCGACCCTCGGAGCGACCGCTCTCAAAGCGGCGGCCCTCGAACCCGCGCCCTTCGGATCCGCCACGCTGCGGGCCACGATCGTCGAAGCTGCGTGCCGACGAGGGGCGGTTGTCGCGTCCCTCAGGGGTGCGCCCCGCCGCCGACGAGCCGCCACGGTAACCGTCGCGGTCGCGGCCATAACTGCCGCGGTCACGACCGTAGCGGTCGCCATCGCGCCGCTCGAACGTACGGCCGGGCCGGTCATCGCGTTTGAAGTCGCGGCTGCCGCGCTCGCCACCACGCTCACTGCCACTGCTACTGCCACCTGCACTGCCGCGCTCGGCATCGCGCCGCGCGAACTCGCCGTCGCGTCGCTGGTAGCCGCCGCTCCTTCCGCCATCGCGGTTGAAGCCGCCACGGCGGTCGTCGCGGTCGCGACCGAACCGGTCGCCCGAGCGGAACGGCCGATCGCGGTCGCGCTCACGCTCGCGCACCGGCGCCGTGAACGGCGTGACGTCGCCCGGCTCCGGTACTTCGCGCGCACCGGTGAGCTCGACGAGCGCAGCGCCGGCCGCCTCCCACTTGGGGCCGGCGCCGAGCGGCGCGGTGTCGAGCTCCTCAGCGGTGACGCCGGCGTCGTCCATCAGACGCTGCGCCTGCTTGCGCTGCTTCGGCAGGACCAGCGAGGCGACCACGCCGGCCTGCCCGGCCCGCGCGGTACGACCGGCGCGGTGCAGGTAGTCCTTCGAGTCACGCGGCGGATCCAGATGCACCACCAGGTCGATGCCGTCGACGTGGATACCGCGCGCCGCCACATCCGTCGCGATGAGGACCGGCGTGCGGCCCTGCTTGAAGTCCTCCAGGGTCTTCGTGCGCGCGACCTGCGTCATACCGCCGTGCAAGCCCGCGGCCGGCAGACCGCGCTCGCGCAGCTGCTCGGTGACGCGGTCGACCGCCATCTGCGTGCGCACGAAGAAGATCGAGCGAGCCTTGCCGTTGCCGGCCTCGGCCGCGTGGCGCCCGGCGATCTGCGCGGCGACCTTCGCCTTGTGCTGCGGGGTGACCATCAGCAGGTGGTGGCTCATCGTGGTGACCGCGCCGGCCTGCGGGTCCACCTCGTGCAGCACCGGGTCCTTCATGTACTTCTTGACGATCTCGTCCACGGCGCCGTCCAGCGTCGCCGAGAACAGCAGTCGCTGGCCGCCGGCCGCGACCTGGTCCATCAGCTCGCAGACATGCGGCAGGAAGCCCATGTCGCACATCTGGTCGGCCTCGTCGAGGATCGCGACGTCGACTTCGTCGAGCTCGCATTCGCCGCGCTCGATCAGGTCGGACAGGCGGCCCGGCGTGGCAACGAGCATCTCGACGCCGTACCGCAGACCGTCGATCTGCTTACGCATCGGCGCGCCGCCATAGACGGAACGGATGCGCAAATGCAGGGCTCGAGCGTACGGACGCAGCGCGTCCTCAACCTGCATCGCCAGTTCACGCGTCGGAACCAGCACCAGCGCCAGCGGCTTGCGCGGCTTCGCGCGCAGTCCCTCAAGGCGAGTCAGCGTCGGCAGCCCGAAGGCGAGCGTCTTGCCGGAGCCGGTGCGGCCACGGCCGAGCACGTCCCGGCCGACCAGGGCGTCCGGAATGGTGGCGGCCTGAATCGGGAAGGCGGTGGCGAGACCGGCCTCGTTCAGCACCTCGATCAGCGGCTTGGGAAGTTCGAGCGACGCGAAGGTCACCTCAGTGCCCGTATCCAGGGGGACAGTCCCCGCCGTAGCCGCGTCGGTCTCCGCCTCGGCAACGGCGGCAGTCGTCTCGGTAATGTCTGTAGCGACAATGTCAATGTCAGCAACAGCGCTGTCGTCTGAAACGACGTCAGCCTCGGTCATCGTGGTTGTGTCCACGGACATGTGGTGCAGACCTCCTGGTCAAACGGCACGTGCCAAGGAGGCTTCAGCGAACGCTGGATGCGCACGGCCGAGCCAATCACAAGTACGGGCCCTATTTCGGGGCAATGCCGCGCCTGTGTTGGCCTTCTTCGGCCAGAGGATTTTCCTCGAATGGTGCGGTCCGACTAGACGGCTTTGGAGCGGTCTTCGGACACCAGAAACTGCGCGGGCATCACGTCAGTACCGGATCAGCATACCCGTGCGTTACACCAGCAACGAAACCGGCAGGTCAGCGGACCATCCGTCGGTCGCCCGCGCGGCTCCCCGGCGCTCGTTCGCCGCGAACGTCCGGCCCCGTATGGAGATCGAGAAATCGGCGTTCGGCCGCACGCGAGTCGCGACCCCAGTAGGCTGGGACTCGCGGAGGGGGTCCCACATACCTCCGGGAATCGACCGACCGGCCGGTAACCGCCCGCGCCCCGCAAATCGTTTTTTGCGCGGAGTCGTTCGATGACTGGAGCGGCACGGGAAGGAGACGGGCCGAGCATGGCAGCGCCTGGCGCCGAGCGAGCGGTGTCCCGTGGCCGGATCCCCGGCATGCGCCGCAAACGCGAGGAACCGGACCAGCTGCTCGCGTTCGTCTCGCGCGGATTCGCCGTCGTCCCCGCGGCCGCCCCACTCGGCCCCGCCTGCTCCTGTAGCCGCGTTGGCTGTCCCAACCCCGGCGCTCATCCGCTCTCCTACGGCTGGCAGACCGAGGCCAGCGCCGATCCCGGCCAGCTAGACCGCTGGCGATCACGGCTGCAAGACCCGAACTTCGCGACGCCGACCGGCCGCACGCACGACGTGCTCGACGTCCCGATCTCCGCCGGCCGCATCGCCTTTCGAACCCTGACCTCCACCGCCGAACCCCTCGGCCCCGTCGCCGTGTCCGCAGCCGGCGATCGATGTCTGTTCTTCACCAAGGCGCGCCCCGGCGGCGAAGACGAATCGACCCGCGACGAGTGGTGGCCCTGCGACCTAGACGCCGCACCAGAAACCGACCTCGGCGGCCCTGGCCTGCGTTGGCACACGCGCGGTTCGTACGTCCTCGTGCCGCCCGCGCGTGCGATCAACGGTGGACGCGCCCGCTGGATCCACGAACCCGGCTCCGGGCTGCCCGACCCGCTACGCCTGCTCACCACCCTCGCCGACGCCTGCGAGAGCGCAGCCGCAGCAGGCGAAGCCGCCCAGTGGTGACTCAGACCACTCAGACCCGGTGACTCGAACCACCGGCACTTAGACCACAGCCATAGACCACAGTCAGCAGTCAGACCACCGTCAGCAGTTCCACACCATCGTCCGTGACGACCATCGTGTGCTCGAACTGAGCGGTGAGCTTCCCATCCGCGGTCACGGCAGTCCAGCCATCCGCCCACATGCGGTGCTCAATCGTCCCCAGCGTCAGCATCGGCTCGATAGTGAACGTCATGCCGGGCGCGAGCAGCTGAGTCGCGCGCTCGTCGTCGTAGTGCGGAATGATCAGACCGCTGTGGAACGCCGTGTTGACCCCGTGCCCGGTGAACGCGCGCACGACGCCGTAACCGAAGCGCTTCGCGTACGACTCGATCACGCGCCCGATCACATTCACCTGCCGACCCGGTTTCACCGCCTTGATCGCCCGGTTCAGCGCCTCACGCGTGCGCTCCACGAGCAGGTGCGCCTCTTCCGAGACCTCGCCGACCTCGAACGTCGCGTTCGTGTCGCCGTGCACGCCGCCGATGAACGCGGTGATGTCGATGTTGACGATGTCCCCGTCGTTCAGCACCGTCGAGTCCGGAATGCCGTGGCAGATCACTTCATTGATGGAAGTGCACAGCGACTTCGGGTAGCCCCGATAGCCGAGCGTGGAAGGGTAGGCGCCGTGGTCGCACAGGAACTCGTGCCCGATCCGGTCCAGGTCGTCCGTGGTCGTCCCCGGCTTGATCGCGTCGCCGACCTCGGCGAGGGCCTGCGCCGCGAGCCGCCCCGCGACCCGCATCTTCTCGATCGTCTCCGCGGACTGCACGTCGGCGCCGGTGTACCGCGTCGGCTGCGGCTTGCCGACGTACTCCGGACGGGCGATCTGCGGGGGGACGGAACGGGTCGGTGAGAGCGTGCCCGGCACGAGAGAAGCCATAAAGACGAGTCTAAGACGTCGATGCAGGGCACTAGTCACTTGCCGCAGTTACTTGCTGCACGCATTGGCCGAGGGCAATGGAGGTACGCGATGACTGATGAAGAGCCGCAGTGGTTCTACTGCCTGCGCCACCACACAGTCGAAGGGCCGGTCGGATGCCGAGCTCAGGACCGGCTGGGCCCCTACGCCACCCGCGAGGAAGCCGAGCACGCCCTGGAGAAGGTCAAGGAACGTAACGCCGCCTGGGGCGACGACCGCGCCTAACGCCCCGCGCTTAACGCCCGCCGACCGGCCTACGCCCGCCCGCCGCCTACCACCGCTCTACGCGCGGGCCGCTGACCGCCTCAATCCAACGTCCCAACCGCGCGCGTAGGCCGGTCGGCCCGGCGTAGGGCGTCGCCGCCGCCAGTGAAACCAGATGCTGTGCGGTATCAAACGTCAACGCCCCGGGATCAGTCGGCACCGTCAACGTGTCGTGCGCTAACCCCCGCAGCTGCGACGCGCTCTGATCGAGAGTCAGAATCCTGGCTCCACGCCGCCGCGCATCCCCGATCCGCTCAAGCAACATCTCGGCCGGATCGTTCTGCGCCACAACCAGCAACGCCTCGCCACGGCCCGTCGTATCCAGCCGCTGCAAACCCGCCGCGAGGTGCGGCGGAGCGTCCGCCGGCGGGTTGTGCCGCAACAACACCGGGGTCAGTTCCGGCAGATCAGCCCACTGCGACTCGTCCGTCAGGTGAGCCGCCAGATGCCAAGGCTCGTCATCAGCAGGACCGGCAAGCAACAGGCCGCCAACGTGCCGCGGGGCATGGCGCAGGGCCGAGCCGAACTCGTCGCTCGCGTCAACCCAATCGGCCTGCGTGCCCGTCGCGGCCAGTAAATCGCGCAGGGCGGCCGCCTGCACTCTGTCCATGTGGACCATCGTGCCAGGTGACCGCCCGCGATACGGGATTTAGAGCGAATCGGACACGTGCAATTGCACGCCCGATCTAACTACTCGGCTGACCGCTATCCGAGACCTGCTCCTGCGGCCCTCAGTGGAATGTGTGCTCCGGCGCCGGGAACGCCCCAGTGACCACGTCCGACGCGAACGCGCGCGCCGCATCGCCCAGGATCGTCCGCATGTCGGCGTACTTCTTCGCGAACCGCGGCGACTTGCCCGGCGTCATGCCCGCCATATCGGTCCACACCAGCACCTGCGCGTCGGTACCCGCGCCCGCGCCGATGCCGATCGTCGGGATGTTCAGCAGCTCGGTCACCCGGGAGGCCAGTTCCTCCGGCACCAGCTCCAGCACCACCGCGAACGCCCCGGCGGCTTCCAGCGACTTCGCGTCCGCGAGCAGCCGGTCGGCCTCCTCGTCGGTGCGGCCCTGAACCCGGTAGCCGCCGAGGACGTTGACCGACTGTGGGGTCAGTCCGACGTGCGCCATCACCGGGATCCCGGCCTGGACCAGCGCCTCGACCTGGTGGACGACCCGGCGGCCACCCTCCAGCTTCACCGCGCCCGCCCCGGCCTCCTTCAGGAACCGGGTACCGGTCTCCAGCGCCTGCCTGGCCGAACCCTGGTACGAGCCGAACGGCATGTCGGCCACGATCAGCGACCGACGCGTCCCGCGCACCACAGCGGACGTCAGCGTGATCAGCTCGTCCACGGTCACCGGCACGGTGTTCGCGTAGCCGAGGTGGTTATCGGCCGCCGAGTCGCCGACGAGCAGCACGGGTATACCGGCCTCGTCGAACACACCTGCGGTCAGCGCGTCATACGCCGTGAGCATGGGCCAGCGCTCGCCGCGCTGCTTCGCCAGCGCGAGATCACGGACGGTGACCCGACGGCCGACGCCGTTCGAGCCGCCGTATAGCGTGAGCTTAGGTTCTGTCGACGCTGCGGGCGCAGTCGACGCTGCCGAACCGGCCGCCATGGGGGAGGACCCGGCGGCCGTGGAGACCCCCGGATCGGTGTTCTGGGTGGTGGGAGACACGTCTGAAACGGACATGACAGTACGACTCCTCGAAAAGATCTCGTGGCGCCCCTGCGGGCGTCCCCGGACTTGTCGAGGATCGTCTCACTTCCCGTCCGCCGCCGCTACCGGCCTCAAGTGCGGCGGCAGCGCCGCTAGTTCTTCCAGAACTGGAAGTAGTGCTGCCCAAGCCCCGGTCCGAACTGCGGCTGGTGCCCGGCCGACAAGATCGAATTGACCAGATGCGAGAACCCGTCGCGCACCGGCGGGAACGCGACCAGCAACAACAGCACCAGCAGGATTCCGTACGGCCGAATCGGCTCAAGCGAGCGCCGCGTCTCGTACCGCAAATACGGCTCGATGATCCCGTACCCGTCGAGCCCCGGCACCGGGATCAGGTTTAGCACCGCTACAGCGACCTGAATGTACGCGAAAAAGGAAACCCCAGCCCAGAACGCGGAATGCGCGCCGAAGTAGATGTCCACGTCCGTCGGCGCCGCGATCGCCACAGCCGCCATGGCGATAGCAGCGAACAAGATGTTCGACAGCGGCCCCGCGGCCGAGATCAGGCTCGCCTCCCACTTCCTGCGCGCCACCGACCGGTCAACCAGCACCGCGCCGCCAGGCAGCGGAAGCCCGCCGATCACCAGGTAGATCGCCGGCAGCACGAAGCTGAGCACCGGGTTCAGGTACCGAAACGGGTTCAGATCAAGGTACCCGCGCGCCGCAACGCCACTGTCGCCAGCACGGTGCGCCGCGTAAGCATGCCCGAACTCGTGCAAGCACAGCACGGTGAAGTACGCACCGAAGACGAACACGAACACCGCGAACCGCGCGTTCCCGTACCCGGTATACGCAGCGACGCCCCCGGTAATCGTGACCGCCACGATGCCGAGGAAAATCGGGCTCACCTTGATCCGGTTGCGCCGACCCCACGGCGAATCGGGACGCCGCTGCACTCCCACCCGCTGGCCGAAGACTCCCATGGTCGCTGAGCACTCGCTTCTGCTGGTCTGGCGTCCGAACCCGGCCCGCCGGCGGACGAAGGTCGACGACGCCGATCGGCGCGTCGCGCCCATGCTATGTCCCGATGCTGAGCCTGTGGTGTGAAAACCAGCCCCGCCCCAGCTCAGTGCCCACATGCAGTTCGCCCCACGTCGCGGTCTGCCCACACTGCCGCCTACTCCACCTCAACCCCCATTGGCCTAGACCAATTCCTTCCCCCACGGCCCCGCGTGCAGTAACGTGCCGCTCATTGCGTTCCGGCGCCAGCACCAGAACGCCATGACGCATCATCACGTCCCTGGGAGAAGGAGAATCCGTGCCCATCGACACCGCCACGTTCCTAGCCAAGGTCCGCGAGCAGATCGACCGCATCGAGTCCGAGCAGGGACCGGCAATCGACCGGGCGGCGGAACTGATCGCCTCGTCCCTGCGGAAGGACGGCGTCCTGCAGGTCTTCGGCACCGGCCATTCCGAGGCCCTGGCGATGGAACTGGCAGGACGCGCCGGCGGCCTGATCCCCACCAACAAACTCGCGCTCCGCGACCTGATCATCCTCGGCGGCGAGGACCCAAGCCTCCTAGCCGACCCAAAGGCCGAGCGCGACCCAGACCTGGCTCGCCGCGTCTGGGACCTAGCGCCAATCGGCCCCGCCGACGTGGTCGTAATCGCATCGCAGTCCGGCGGCAACGGCTCGACGGTCGAGATGGCGATGCTCGCGAGCGACCACGGCCACCCCCTGATCGCGATCACATCCCGCGAGCACACAGAGCGGATCACTTCGCGCCACCCCTCAGGCAAGCGCCTCTTCGAACTAGCCGACGTCGTAATCGACAACGCCGCCCCCTACGGCGATGCGGTCCTAGACCTGCCCGCCGGCGGAAAGGTCTGCGCGATCTCCTCGATCGGCAACGCAGTAATCGCCCAACTAATCGTCGCCGGCGTCACCGCCCGCTTGGTGGATACAGGAGCCGAGCCGCCCATCTACCTCTCGGCCAACATCGCCGAGGGCGACGCCCACAATGACGTCTGGGAAGCCCGCTACGAAGGCCGAATCCGCCGCAGCGCCTACTGACACGCCGGACCCCACCACTTCCTCACCCACCGCCCCCGCGCCGCCTCCACCCGCATCTCCCGCGGTCCCGCCAGCCGACGCCACCCCGCCGATGGCGCGCCCGCTGTGCCCCGTGAGTGATCGCGCGCCTGCTGTGCCTAATCGTCGGCGCACTGCCCCGGGTCCTCCACCTCACCGGCAGTGCGCGTGATTCCGGCTCGGCTAGTAATAAGCCTGGCCAGGAGAGTCGTCGGACGCGCCCCGATGGCGTGAAACCTGTCGAGGCACACCACTCGCACGCCGAGGGCGTGGCAACGCGCCGAACTCGACATCCGGATGACCCGACGCACCGACGCCGACGCCGAGACCGGCCCCAGCAATCCGGTCGCCGGTTTCCTGGTCGCCCGGAACACAGCGCAATGCCAACCGGTATTCATGCACTAACGCGTCGTAGAGCGGAGTCGTCATCGAGCGCGCCTTCGTCGAGCCGAAGCCCGGATGCGACGCTTGAACGGCAGAAAGCTGCGGTGCGGTCACAACAGAAGCAACGATGCGCCAGTGGTTGAGGATGTTCGGCCGATCGAGTGATCGGCCGACGGCAACCTCGTCGAGTGATCCGCTGACGATCACAGCGACGTCCTGACGTCCGCGACGTCAGTCAGCCCTCTTGGCCGACTTCCGCGATCAGGTCGGCGACGGACTTCACGATCCGCGACGGCCGGTAGGGAAATCGGTCGACCTCGGTTAGCTGGGTGATCCCGGTCGTCACGAGGATCGTCTCAAGGCCGGCCTCGATGCCGCACTTGATGTCCGTGTCCATCCGGTCGCCGATCATCGCGGTCGTCTCCGAATGAGCCTCGATCTTGTTCAGGCCCTCCCGCATCATCACCGGGTTCGGCTTGCCCACGAAGTACGGCTCGACCCCCGTCGCCCGAGTGATCAGCGCCGCCACCGAGCCGCACGCCGGAAGCGCGCCCTCGAGCGACGGGCCGGTGGCGTCCGGGTTCGTCGCGATGAACCGCGAGCCACCGTCGATCAGCCGGATCGCCCGCGTGATCGCCTCGAAGCTGTAGGTGCGAGTCTCGCCGAGCACGACGTAGTCAGGCTGATTCTCGGAGAGGGTGTAGCCCGCCTCGTGCAGCGCCGTCGTCAGGCCCGCCTCGCCGACGACGTAGGCCGAGCCGCCGGGCCGCTGCGAGCGCAGGAAGTTGGCGGTCGCCAGCGCCGAAGTCCAGATCGACTCTTCCGGCAGGTCGATCCCCGTGGCGAGCAGCCGGGCGCGCAAGTCGCGCGGCGTGTAGATCGAGTTGTTGGTCAGCACCAGGAACGGCGCGCCGAAGTCGCGCAGCTTGCGGATGAACTCGTCCGCCCCGGGGATCATGTTGCCCTCGTGGATGAGGACGCCGTCCATGTCCGTCAGCCAAGTCGTCACCGGCTTGCGGTCGTTCACGTTCCAGCTCCTTCCGCGCCGCCGGGCAGGTCCCGACAGGCTGGTGAAGGACACGCTGAGGGTGGCGTGTTGCTTCGGGCCTATCATCTCGTGTCCATGCGCACCGATACGTGAGGCTGTTCGAATGCCGGAACGGCGCGACCGCTCGAATGCCGGACCCGCGGCCGCGCGACGCATAACAATGCACAAGAAGGCCGCGCCACTGAGAACTCCGTCGTGGCGCGGCCCAAGGGATGATTAACGCCGGTACGCGTGTCGCCTCTCGGCGAGTGGCACAGCGCGGCTCCAGCCTTACGGTATTCCGCGCCGGCAATAGGTGAGGCCCGGGGACATCGTACGTACCGGCTTGTCGAGATTAACACACGTAAGTGACCTAGCGCCGAATCTGTGTCCGCGCCAGTACTCTCACATACCACCCCACCAGCGAAGAGCTGGCCACGCCCGAGCCGTCCTGCTTCAGCAGCCTGCTCGGCCCACGGCAGCTACCGAATTCGTTACGACCGCCCGCAAACACAATCACCGCCACGGCGCCGCTACCCGCCCTGCCGACCCAAGTCGCAACCGCAGCCGAGACCGCGCTCTCCACCCGACCGGAGCCAGATCCGCGCTTCCCCCTCGAACCTGAGTAGGCGAACACGTTCCCGCTCGAACATGCGCTGGCTCGGCACGTCGCCCTCGATCAATTTGCCATGGCTGTCGAGCCTTTAGCCTCCAACGGCGTTCAGTCCTGTCAGCGTCCGTCACCCCCACGCGCCTTTTAGCGCCCGCCTCCACGCGACGCTGCTGCCGCCGCCTCGATCATCTGGTCCGCCATGATGTCCGTCTTGATCGCCTCCTCGACACCCTCCGGAATGGCGGCGGTCGTCTCCTGCTGTGCCCTGTGCTCCGCAGCGCCGGACCCGCTGGGAGCCAGTCGAACAGGAGTCCCCGACGCGAGGTGCGTGACGGCCACCGCCTCGCCTTCGACCTCGTGCATGATCGCCCTCTCGATTCCACGCAGCCCGAAGTGCTCGTGGTCGTCGTGGTGGAAGTACGGCTGCCAGCGCCGCGCATCCAGAAGGCGGAACAGTGGAAGATGCCTGATTTCCAGGCTCACGAATACCGCTGCGGCGGATATGACGGCCAGCCAGATATGGCCGACTCCCGCTGCGGCTCCAATTGCCGCCGCACCAAAGATGGAGGCGGCGGTGGTGACGCCGTGCAGTATCTCCTTGTCCTGCATCGCCTGGCGGAAGCAGAGGCCACCGCCGATGAATCCGATGCCTGTGACAGCGCCGCCGAGCACGGCCGGGGAGGAAAGCGACAAGGTGCCGATGAGCGCCGTCCCCGCTCCTACCAGCGAGAACGTGCGGTCTCCCGCTGGCGCGCCACGCACAGCACGCTCGAATCCCAGCACGAAGGTCAGCCCCCAGCCGACCAATACTCGTATGATCAAATCCAGCTCAGTGACGTGCACTGTGCCTCGCCTCCCCATACTGCTGGCACACAGTCAGTTCATGTACACAGTCAGTTCATTCAGTCAGTCAACGGGTGTTCAATCATCAGCTCTTGTGGTTGTGGTGCAGCAGTCTAGGGTCTGTCACCACCCCGCACACCACGTACCGGATCCATCAAGTACTAGCGCTCGGCAACAGTGAACGGCACTAGTTGGTTAGGCGGCCGGCGAGGCAAACAAATGGGGCGCCGGATTCGGCACGCCAACGACTGCCACCGCGATCCGGTGGCAGTCAGCGCGGTGAAAAGCCGGTTCGACTCCCGACCGGTAGACTGTTGTCACGTGCGCTTCTTGAATGATTTGACTCCGCAGAATGACCTCACCTACGACGACGTGTTCATGGTCCCTGCGCGATCTGACGTAGGTTCGAGGCTCGGCGTCGATCTGAGTGCTCCCGACGCTTCCGGTACCACCATCCCGCTGGTCGTAGCCAACATGACCGCAGTCGCGGGCCGTCGGATGGCCGAAACCGTGGCCCGACGCGGCGGACTCGTTGTCATTCCGCAGGACATCCCCCTCGACGTGGTTACTGACGTCGTCGATTGGGTTAAGGCGCGCCACACCGTCTATGACACGCCGATCACGGTCCGTCCCACGGACACGGTTGGCGATCTACTCAACCTCCTTCCGAAGCGCGCCCACGGCGCGGCAGTTGTCGTTAGCGACGGTCGTCCCGTCGGCGTGGTCACGGAGGCCGATTGCGCCACCGTCGACCGGTTCACCCAGCTCAGCCAGGTCATGTCGCGTGACCCGCTGACACTGCGGGACGGCATCGAGCCGGAGGACGCCTTCAACCGCTTGAGCGAGGGCCACCACCGTCTTGCCCCCGTGGTCGGCGGCGACGGTGTGCTCACCGGCCTGCTGACCCGGCAAGCCGCGCTACGCGCGACGCTGTACGAGCCTGCCGTCGATGCGTTTGGCCGTCTGCGCATCTCGGCTGCGATCGGCATCAACGGTGACGCGGTCGGCCGTGCCAAAGCCCTGCTTGATGCTGGCGTGGACGTGCTGGTCGTCGACACCGCACACGGACACCAAGAGAAGATGATCAGCGTACTGTCCTCGGTGCGTGCCCTGGATCCGCAGGTTCCCATCGTCGCGGGCAACGTCGTCTCCGCCGAGGGAGTCCGCGACCTAGTCGCCGCCGGAGCGGACATCGTCAAGGTCGGAGTCGGACCCGGCGCGATGTGTACGACCCGGATGATGACCGGCGTCGGACGCCCTCAGTTCTCAGCTGTGGTCGAGTGCGCTGCTCAAGCACGCGCCCTTGGCAAGCACGTCTGGGCGGACGGTGGTGTGCGCCACCCCCGCGATGTCGCGCTGGCCTTGGCTGCAGGGGCGTCGAACGTGATGATCGGTTCCTGGTTTGCAGGTACGTACGAGTCTCCTGGCGACCTCCAGTTCGATGGAGACGGTAAGCCGTTCAAGGTGAACTTCGGCATGGCGTCAGCTCGTGCGGTGCGACTTCGCACCGCCGACGACTCTCCTTTCCAGCAGGCGCGTAAGGCGATCTTCGAGGAGGGCATCTCGGCCTCCCGGATGTATCTCGATCCGCAACGACCCGGCGTCGAGGATCTGATCGACGCGGTCATCGCTGGCGTCCGATCTGCCTGCACGTACGCGGGCGCTCGCTCGGTTGACGAGTTCTACGAGCGCGCCGTGATCGGAATCCAGAGCGCCGCCGGCTTCAGCGAAGGCAAGCCGCTCCACACCAGCTGGTAGCAAGCGCGAGCGGATCCGATTGACAGTCGTGGCGCTGCTGAGCCCGCTGGAGCCGAAGACATAGGCAAGAGTCCTGTGCTAGAGCGGTAAGTCGAAGTGCTCGCGGAGGCCCGGTGTCCCGGCTTTCACCTGTGTGGGGTGGGCGGCCGTCCCACCCCACACAGGTGACGCGTCCGGGAAATCAACGGTCGACAGCGTGGTGCGTGGCCTGGTGGTCGCGTTAGCGCGCGCCGCTAGCGCATCTTGCTAGCTCACCGCGAATGTGACGGGTGTCGACTGGCTCGGGTTGTAGAGGCCATCCCCGCTATATGACGCGGTCGCGGTGTGATTCCCCGGTGGCAGCGTGAGTTTCTCGAGGGCTCGGCCATGCGAGATCTGTACCGGAGGCATCGACTTGCCGTCCACGACGAAGGTGATCGATCCCGTCTCGGCGGCACGACGGTGCCCGTTGCCCTTGCCGCCCTTCCCCTTCTTGCCACCATGGCCGCCCTTGCCCTTGCCCTTTCCGCCCTGCTTATCCGGTCCCTGATCCGTTGTCGGCGCGGTGGGTTGTGTGGCCACGCTGACGCGGGCGGAGAGCAGAATGTCCTGGCCGGCGTGCGCGGTCTTGGGCGCGTGCACCCGGGTCACGGTCGGCTCGTGCGGGGTCGGGGCGCCGTCGGCGGCGTACGCCATAGCCGGCGCGATTGCCATCCCGCCGACCGCTGACAGGACCAGGGCACGAGTGAACGCTCGGGACATGGTGGACCTCCTCGTTGCGTCGCCGCTGCCACGGGTGTTTCCCATGAGGTTCAGTGCGACGTGATCAACGTTGCCAGGAGATTGAATCGGGCGGATCCGTAAAACTGCGTATTTTTCTACGCACTTGTGACGAGGCCATGTGAGTGAACTGATAGATAATCAGACAGGGATGCTGGAAGAAAACTCGTGACTGTGCTGGTGAATGAAGGTAACTGGTGGATAGGCGGCGCGGGCACAATGGAGGTGGGGCGGAAGCCCGTCGAAGATGTAGAAGTCGAAGGTGTAGAAGATGTCGCTGCGGCGCAGTCGCGGTCGAAGGCGCAGCGCGGCGGTGAGCGGCGGGGGATTGGCGTTGGGGGAGCGTTGGCTGGCGAGGGCAGTGAGACGTGCGCGGGAGCCGCAGCGTAATGAGAAGCGGTGCGAGCTGTGTTCGGTGGGGTTTGCCGAGGCGCGCAGTCTGAGGCTTCCCGGAGTCGTGGTTGCGGGGCGCTTTCAGAGATGTGGCTTGAGGCGCTGCGGCGGCGCGGGAGCGGTGGCTGGTGAGCGGCGAGGGATCGGCCTCGGCCTCGGTCTTGGCGAGCGATGGCTGGGGGCGCGCTTGGGCTAGGTCTCGTTGCCGGGGGTGGGGAAGCCGAATCGTTCGGCGAATCTTGGGTCTGTCTCCCACCACGGGCGCAGGTGGCCTTCGGGGAGGGCTTCCTCGTCGGGGCTTTGGGCGCCGGGGGCGTGTTGGATCACTTCTAGTGCGTCTAGAACGGTGTCGACTTCTGCTGCCTCTTGGCGATCCTCGCGGAACATGCGGCGCCATAGGGCTCCGATGAAGGGGAGGCCGGCCATGTCGCCGATTACCCAGATCGCTCCGCCGCCGATTAGTTGGTCCTGGTGGAACGTCATGCCCCACGGGCGGGCGAGCGCTGTGTAGTAGTCGAGGGCGACTGTGTAGCTGCCCCACATGAGGATGATGCCTAGCGCACCGTCTGTGACTGCTTCGGCGAAGGTGATCCATACCGACACTAGGTGCGGGTACTCGTGTGGGACCGGGTCTACGCGTAGGCGCATCCAGTAGTAGTAGTAGCCGACTACTACGAGGGTGAATCTGAGTACTTCGTTCTGGACGTCGCTGCGCATCGCGGCTTCGAACCACGGCGTTAGGTACACCAGGAACGGCGTGCTCATGAAGACGATCGAGACGGTCGCGGGGAACGCGAGGGCGCGGGCTGGGCCGCTGTGCAGGACGCGATTGATTCGTGCGCGGCTGTGGTCCTTGCAGTTCGCTACGAGGAGCGTCAGAGGCGCGCCGAGTGCTAGGAGCATCGGCACGACCATGATCAACAAGGTGTTCTGCACCGCTCGCGGCCAGAACAGGATTCGCTCGTATGCCCCGAGGAACGACATCGAGACGAGTGCGAAGAGGGCGAGGCCTGAGAGGAACTGTGCGGTCTGGCTGGCGTGCCACTGGCCTCCGGCAGCCTTGTGCCGCCTGACGCCGACTAAGTACAGAGTCGCCGCGACGACGACGACGGCTAGGACCCACGGGTTGAGCGTCCACTGGGTCGCGTAGCTGGAGTTTTGGAGCGCGGGCGGCCCGGAATAGGCGCTGACCAGCGTGTGCGAGCCCACTCCGGGCAATCCGGTCGTCATGCGCGCATCACCTCGTGCCTTCACCTCTACCCGGACATCGTAGGCAATCGTGCGCGGTGGTCTGTCGGCCGGGGTGTGGAGTGGGGACGCGGGTGCGGGACACGGTGTGGGTGAGGTGCTTCGAATGGCTGATGCGGAGTGAAATTCGAACTATAGTTCTTATGTGGAGAGTGCGGAGAGGCGCAGGCTCGCGTGACTGGTTTTGCCTGATTTTTGGGGATTCCTGCATCGCGAGTGCTGGGGACGTGAAACAGTGTCCACTGAGTTCACTGACATAGGTCCGCAGTCGGGCTGTGGTGACCGTTCGTCTCGAAGTCTGTTAAGACGATGAGGCGGTCGGTCGGCCAGGGCTGAGATTTGTGGGCTTGGTGGGCGCGGGAGAGGCGGAGCGGAGGGCACCTGGACGCCATTGAGGCGGGTGCGTTCCGGAATCCGGCGGCATTGTCGGTGGCGACCGGTAGCGTCTTCGACTAACCCCAACTGGTGGCTGCCAAATGCGGAATCACCAGACTGCGGAACCAACTGAGGCGACACACGGAGGCGAGTGAACCATGGCGGCGTCCAACGATCGGGAAAAGGCGATCGACGCGGCCCTCGCGCAGATCGAGCGGCAGTTCGGCAAGGGCTCGCTTATGCGCATGGGCGATCAGACGCGTGCGCCGATCGACGTCATCCCGACCGGGGCGATCGCGCTCGACGTGGCGCTGGGCGTCGGCGGACTGCCGCGAGGCCGTGTCGTCGAGATCTACGGCCCGGAGTCAAGCGGTAAGACGACTGTGGCCCTGCACGCGGTGGCCAACGCCCAGCGGGCCGGCGGCCTTGCCGCCTTCATCGACGCCGAGCACGCGCTCGACCCGGACTACGCGAAGGCGCTGGGCGTCGACACGGACAACCTGTACATCTCGCAGCCCGACAACGGCGAGCAGGCGCTGGAGATCGCGGACACGCTGATCCGCTCCGGCGCGCTGGACGTCATCGTCATCGACTCGGTGGCCGCACTGGTGCCGCGCGCCGAGATCGAGGGCGAGATGGGCGATTCGCACGTCGGTCTGCAGGCGCGGCTGATGAGCCAGGCGCTGCGGAAGATGACCGGTGCGGTCAGCCAGTCGAAGACCACCGCGATCTTCATCAACCAGCTGCGCGAGAAGGTCGGGGTGATGTTCGGCTCGCCGGAGACGACGACCGGCGGCCGGGCGCTGAAGTTCTACGCATCGGTGCGGCTGGATGTGCGGCGGATCGAGACGTTGAAGGACGGCCAGGACGCGGTGGCGAACCGCACCCGGGTGAAGGTCGTCAAGAACAAGGTGGCGCCGCCCTTCCGGCAAGCCGAGTTCGACATCGTCTACGGCCAGGGGATCAGCCGCGAGGGCGGCCTGATCGACCTGGGCGTCGAGCACGGCTTCGTGCGCAAGTCCGGGGCCTGGTACACGTACGAGAACGGCCAGCTTGGGCAGGGCAAGGAGAACGCGCGCGCTTACCTGAAGGACAACCCCGATATCGCCAACGAGATCGAAAAGAAGATCAAGGAGAAGCTGGGTGTCGGCCCGCGGCTCGACGCGCCCGCGGTGGAGGCCACGGCGGCGGCTGGCGCGGCGGAGACCGTCGAGGCTCCGGCAAAGGCGACGCGGTCCCGGGCGAAGGCTGCGAGCGCGAGCACTGATGCTTCTGGCCTGTGAGCGACGGCGGTCGGCGACCCTCGGCGAGGCTGCCGAGGTCGGCGCGCCAATCGCAGCAGAGGGCGCAGTCGAAGCAGTGGGCTGAGCGCGTCGACGACTCGGAGGGCGACGAGTTAGAGCCTGGTGAGTCGGAAGCTCAGGCTGGCGGGTCGGGTTCGGGCGGATCTGGGAATGGTGGGTCCGCCCGGAGCGGCTTCGGCCCGTCGGATTCCGGCGGCTCCGGGGCTCGTCAGTCTGGGGGCGACGGGCTCGACGACGTTGAGTTCGGCGGGACGCAGGCTGGTGGCGGTGGCGGGGACGAATCGGCGGCTCGGCGGATTGCGTTGGACGCGTTGTCGCGGACCGCGCGTACTCGTGGGCAGTTGGAAGGCCTGTTGAAGAAGAAGGGGATCGCGCCGGAGGCTGCGGCTGCGGTGCTTGACCGCTTCGAGGAAGTCGGGCTGGTCGACGACGTCGACTATGCGGAGGCCTTCGTCGAATCTCGGCATCGCATTCGCGGGCAGGGCGGTCGGGCGTTGTCGATGGAGCTGCGGCGGCGAGGCGTGGCCGACGACGTGGTCGCGGAGGCGGTTGGTGGGCTTAGTCCGGAACGTGAGTATGAGACGGCGTACCGGATTGCGCGATCGCGGTATGAGCGGATGCCGGCGGTGGCGCCCGAGGTGAAGGTGCGTCGGCTGACCGGGTTCCTGGCGCGGAAGGGCTACTCGGGGGCGATCGTGGCGCGTGCGGTCCGGGAGGTCGTTGAAGCGTCGGCGATGGACGAGGCGGGGGAGATGGATGGGATCGAGGGAGTAGATGGGGTCGGAGAGGAGAGTTAGGGCGTCCGGGAGGTCGGGGCGGCCGGGGCTGGGGTGGGGTGGCACCAGGGAGGCGGCGTAGGCAGGCCGAAGTCGCCGCAGTGACGTCGTCGGGTGCGGCGATCGGGGAGGTAGGCGCGGCGACGGGGTGATCAGGGCGTCGTTGTCCAGATGCCGTCTGGCGGGGTGACTGGCTTGATGCCTGAGGGGGCAAGCGTTGCGTTGAAGATGGCTTGCCAGGTGCCGTCTCTCTCTGCCGCTAGCAGGATGCTGTCGACCTTCTTGCGTAGCAGTTCGTCGCCATACGGTAAGCCGATGCCGTAGAGCTGCGGTGCGGCGGCCTTGGGGACTTCGATCAGGCGTAGGTCCTGCGGGTCTTCAGCGGCGTAGCCGGCTAAGACCGCTAGGTCGGTGTAGACACCGTCCAGTTGGTGCTGCTTCAGGGCGTTTACGCATTCGGAGAACGAGTTGCGCGATACCGATTGGGCGTTCGTCAGTGCGCTGATCTGACTGTATGAGTTCGAGCCCGAGGCTGAGCAGATTGAGTCGCTTGAGGTCAGCGAGTTCATGCTTGTGACGCCGGTCTCGTCGGCGCGGACTAGCAGGCCCTCGGTCGTTTCGAAGTATGGGCCGGCGAACGAGACGACCTGCGAGCGTGCCTGTGTGTATGAGTACGAGGCGACTACGAGGTCTACTGAGCCGTTTTCTAGGGCGCTTTCGCGGTTGGCCGACTCGACGGGGACGAACTGGACCTGGGAGCGGGTGAAGCCGAGCTGGGCTGCCACTAGTTCGGCGATCTCGATGTCGAAGCCTGTGTATGCCTTGGCGTTTTGGTCGTAGTAGCCGAGGCCGGGCTGGTCGTCTTTGACGCCTATGACGATTCGGCCTTTACCCTGGTCGCGGGAGGCCATGCGCAGGAACGTTGACGAGTTGTCTAGCTTGACGTCTGCTGCGACGGGGAAGTCGCCGGTTGCTGCGATGGGTGAGATTGTCACGCAAGCGGTTGTGCTCGCGGTGATGCCGATCGCGATGCAGAGCCCTAGCAATCCCCGTCGTCGCACGTGCCGTCAGCCCCTCGCCCTCGTGCCACCCCGATGCGTTCCCGGTGTGGAAAGGTAGCGCCTCCAGGGCTTTGACTACCAGTCGCGTAGGTTACCGGGAGGCGTTACCAGTAGCGGGGTTGGCCGGGGATTGTCTCGAGGTCGGCGAGGAGGAGTTCGCGGTCCTCGCCCTCTGCGATTTCTTCGGCTGCTGCGAGAGCTTGGTCGGTGTACGCACGAGCTTGCTGCGTGTCGCCTGCGACGGCGTATGCGCGTGCGATGGCTTCGTAGGCGAACGCTAGGTCCCAGTCGCCGATCTTGTTGTCTTCGCAGATTTCGAGTACCCGGCGGGCGTGGTGGAGGGCTGGCTCGGCTCGCTGGAGCACCGTGTAGACGCGGGAGATCTGCCATTCGCCGCGAGCTAGGTTCGCGGGAGTGCCGGTGGGGGCCTGGCCCCAGTGATAGCGCGAGGCGTGCGCGGTGTGGATCATCCGATCATCGTCGAGGGCGGAGCGGTCTTCCTGCTCCATTAGGCGCCAGGTTTCGTTGAAGAGCTGGGCTGCTAGGAGGCGCTCGTCGGTGACGGTTCCCGTGCCTGGGGCGCTCTTTGCGGTGGCTGGGGTGGGCGTGGAGCTGGTGGGGGTGGAGGTTTCGGAGGTGGTGGGTGATTGGAGGTCGGGCATGGCGTCGGTGAGTCCGTCCTTGAGTAGGTGGTCGATGCGGTGCAGGGCGCCACGTAGGCGGGTTACGCGTGCGTCTAGGCGGCGGCGGTGGACGGTTAGGAGCTGGTTGAGGGTGGGTGTGTCGCCTGTCTGCCAGGCGGCGACGGCAATTCGGACCTGGTCGATTGGCAGGTCTAGGGAGCGCAGTAACTGGACTAGCTGGGCCTCGGCGATTTGGTTGGGGTGGTAGCGGCGGTAGCCGGTGGCGGCGTCGACGGCGGCGGGTCGGAGCAGGCCGATGCGGTCGTAGTGCCGCAGTGCCTTGGCGGTCAGGCCGCTGCGGCGGCTCATCAGACCGACCGTGAGCAGGCCGTCCGCGGCGTCCGGGTTCATGCGGTCCACGGTAGGACCTTGCCCTGCGGGAAGCTCAAGAACGTTCGCGGGGCCTGGCGCGTCGGTGGGCGTGGCAAAATTCTTGACAGGTCCGCCCGGAGCGCGGGACGCGACCTCGACCGTGGACCGGTGCCCCGGCCCGCGGCGTACAGGATTGGGTGGTTTCTCCGAGATGTCCGCAGCCAGGAAGTACGAGATCGTCACGTACGGTTGCCAGATGAACGTGCACGACTCCGAACGGCTCTCCGGCCTGCTGGAGAGCGCCGGTTACGAGCGTGCCGAGCAAGGCGACGCCGCCGACGTGGTGGTCTTCAACACCTGCGCTGTTCGGGAGAACGCCGATAACCGGCTGTACGGCAACCTTGGTCACCTTGCTTCAGTGAAGGCACAGAGGCCGGGAATGCAGATCGCGGTCGGGGGCTGCCTAGCGCAGAAGGATCGCGGGGAGGTCGTGCGGCGGGCGCCGTATGTCGACGTGGTGTTTGGTACGCATAACCTGGCTGCGCTACCGGTCCTGCTTGAGCGTGCGCGCGTGCAGCAGGAGGCTCAGATCGAGATCGCGGAGTCGCTGGAGGCCTTCCCGTCCACGCTGCCTACGCGCCGGGAATCTGCGTATGCGGCGTGGGTCTCGGTATCCGTGGGCTGCAACAACAAGTGCACGTTCTGTATCGTCCCGGCGCTGCGGGGAACGGAGAAGGACCGGCGGCCCGGCGAGATCTTGGCCGAGATCGAGGCGTTGGTGGCCGAGGGAGTCGTGGAGATCACCCTGCTCGGGCAGAACGTGAACTCGTACGGCGCTGAGTTCGGGGACCGGGCGGCGTTCTCGAAGCTGCTGCGGGCGTGCGGCGGCATTGAGGGGCTGGAGCGGGTGCGGTTCACGTCGCCTCATCCACGTGACTTCACCGATGATGTGATCGCCGCGATGGCTGAGACGCACAATGTGATGCCCTCGCTGCACATGCCGCTTCAGTCGGGCTCGGATTCGGTGCTGCGCGCGATGCGGCGGTCTTACCGGCAGGAGCGCTACCTCGGGATCATCGAGCGAGTGCGTGAGGCCATTCCGCACGCGGCGATTACGACCGATGTGATTGTCGGATTCCCGGGCGAGACGGATGCGGACTTCGAGCAGACGCTGGACGTGGTGCGCGAGTCGCGGTTCGCTTCCGCCTTCACGTTCCAGTACTCGAAGCGTCCTGGCACGCCGGCTGCCGAGATGGACGAGCAGGTGCCCAAGCAGGTCGTGCAGGAACGCTACGAGCGGCTGGTCGCGCTACAGGAGGAGGTCTCTTGGGCGGAGAACCGGAAGCTGGTCGGGAGTGAGGTTGAGCTCCTGGTCGCCGAGGGTGAGGGGCGGAAGGACGAGGCTACGCACCGGATGTCTGGGCGTGCGCGGGACAACCGGCTCGTGCACTTCGCGGTGGGCGAGGCGGGAGCGTATGAGCGGCCGCGTCCTGGGGATCTGGTGACAGCTGAGATTACGTACGGTGCGCCACATCACCTCGTCGCGGACAGCGGCGACGGCCGGAGCGCGGTACGCACGACGCGGCGGCTGCGATCGGGCGACGCGTGGGAGGCGCGTAAAGCGGCGAAGGACGTGAAGCCGACGGTGTCGCTCGGGATGCCGAGTATCGGCGTGCCTGCGCCGCTACCGGCCACAACGGTCTGCGGCTGAGGGGCGGGGAGCGACCGTGCTGGTTGCAGCTGTGGTGTGTCCGCAGACGCCGTTGCTTGTGCCTGAAGTGGCGAGTGGCGCGGCTGAGGAGTTGGCGGACGTCCGTGGCGCGGCGTTTGACGCGGTTGCGGCGCTTGGTGCGGGGCGGCCTGATTTGGTGGTTGCGGTCGCGGCGGGGGGTGGGAGCGGCGCGCGTGAGGTGCGGTTTGGGGGGAGCTTTCGGCGCTTCGGTGTGGAGCTGGAAGTTGGGGGCGGCGGTGGCGTCGATGGGGAGCGGGAGCCGGGCGGTGTTGATGGGGAGCTGTGCGTTGGGCTGCTGATTGGGCGGTGGCTGCTTGATGAGGGGCTTCCCAGGGCGGTTCCGGTGCGCGAGGGGTGGGAGGTTGGCGAGCAGACCGAGCCGAGGGAGTGTGAGCGGATCGGGCGTGAGCTTGCGGGGCGTGCTGAGCGTGTCGCGCTGCTGATCATGGGGGATGGGTCGGCTCGGCGCGGGGTTAAGGCTCCGGGGTATTTGGATGAGCGCGCTGTCCCGCTTGATGACGAGGTTGCTCGGGCGTTGGGCGACGCGGACGCGAGAGCGCTCGCGGCCATCGATCCGACGGCCGCGAGCGACTTGATGGCGGCGGGGCGAGCCTCCTGGCAGGTGCTCGCCGGGGCCGTCGGCAGCACCGAACTACCGTGGCGCGGCGAATTGCTCTCGTATCGCGCGCCGTATGGGGTCGGCTACTTCACGGCCGTGTGGACGCCGCAGGGCTGAATGCTGCGGCGTCTGGCCGGGGCTGCGTTAGCTTGGTCGATGGTGTGGGCGGTCAGCCCTGCGGTGGCTGGCCCGGGTCGCCCTGCGCGCCTGGGTCTGGGTTCGGGGCGCCGTTATCCTGGCCGGTCTGCTCGCCGAACGATTCCTTGGCCTTGTTGACACCGGTGTTGATCTGATCGGAGTACTTGTTTCCGGTCTTCTCGTCGGCCATCTGGCCGGTCTTGTCCAGGCCCTGGTCGACTTTGTCGCGGTGTCCCGCGGCCATTCCGGTGACGCGGTCCTTCAGCGCCGTGCCACCCGTACCATTCGCGTCGTCCTTGTGGCGCTTGAAAACGTCGAAGATGCCCATCACTGGCCCTCCGGTCTGGGGCCGCCGCATTTCAGCAGCCCGGTCAAATCGAGTACTGCCGATACCAAGCATATGGGATATAACGGATTACGGCGCGTCGGCGGAGGGGCCGGGACCTGTGAGAATGGGGCCCGTGACAGGCGCGGTGGCGGTGATCGCGGTGGTCGGCCCCACGGCGGTCGGAAAATCGGACCTGGCCGTGTCCCTCGCGCGTGCGACAGGCGGCGAGGTGATTAACGCCGACTCGATGCAGCTGTACCGGGGGATGGATATCGGCACGGCGAAGCTCACTGAGGCCGAGCGGCAGGGCGTGCCGCACCACCTGCTCGACATCTGGCCGGTAACGCAGCGTGCGGCGGTGGCGGAGTACCAGCAGTTGGCGCGTGCGGCCATCGATCGGCTGGTGGCGGAAGGGCGTCCGGCGATTCTGGTCGGAGGTTCGGGGCTGTATGTGCACGCGACGCTCGACGACTTCGAGTTCCCGGGCACCGATCCCGAGCTGCGCGCCGACCTGGAGGCGCAGCTCGCCGAGGTTGGACCTGGGGTGCTGCACGACCGGCTGACGGCCGCTGACCCGGCGGCGGCTGCGGCGATCTTGCCGTCGAATGGACGGCGGATTGTGCGTGCGCTGGAGGTCGTTGAGCTGACCGGGGGGCGCTTCACCGCGACGTTACCGGGGCACCGGCCGCACTACCCGCACACGCTGCGCTTGGGGCTGACCGCTGAGCGCGCGGTGCTCGACGAACGCATCACGCGGCGCGTTGACGTGATGTGGGAACGCGGGTTGGTCGACGAGGTGCGTGCGTTGGCGTCGGTTGGGTTGCGTGAGGGCGTGACGGCGAGCCGCGCGCTTGGTTATAAGCAGGTGCTCGCGTTCCTGACCGGGGAGATTTCTGAGCAGGACGCGCGTGAGCTGACGGTGAAGGAGACCAAGCGGTTCGTCAGGCGCCAGGAGTCGTGGTTTCGGCGCGACCCGCACGTGCGCTGGCTTGATCAGACCGGCGATGGAGTTCTTGAGACCGCGTTGGAGTTGGTGCGGATCTGACGCTGCGTTAATTGACGCAGAGTTACGTGACGCGGAGTCAGGTGAATGACTGTCAGAGGTGGTTAGGCGCCCAAGATTCGGCGTGTGTAATCGTTGCCGAATACGCGCTCTGGATCGGCTTTCTCGCGCACGGCAATGAAATCCTCGAAGCGCGGGTATGTCGAGGCTAGGTATTCGCGGTCGCGGGTGTGCAGCTTGCCCCAATGCGGACGCCCGTCGTAAGCGATCATGATCTCTTCGGCGTCTTCGAAATATTCGGTCGGGTTGATGCCTTCGTGCATGTGGAACGCTAGGTAAGCCGTGTCGCGGCCGTGTGAGGTGGATAGCCACAAATCGTCGGCGGGGGCGGTGCGGACCTCGATCGGCAGGCTGATGCGCAGTCTCGCGTTTTCGATCATCCGCTGCACTTCGCGCAGCGCGGGGATGGCGGCCTCACGCGGCAGTGCGTATTCCATCTCGAGGAACTTGAAACGCCGCGTCGAAGTGAACACCTTGTCGGAGCGATCGGTGTAAGTGCGCGCTGACAATGCCTTTGTCGCGACCTGATTGATCGTCGGAATGGCGCGCGGGGCGGTGCGGCCGGCCTTGAGCAGGCCGGAGAAGAACGTGTTGGAGAGGAATTCGTCCTCGAACCATTCCCTGCCGCGTGAAAGCGGCGCGGCTGGGCCTTCGGTGCGGTTGTTGCGCTTGACCATCACGCCCTTGGTGTGCGGAAACCACCAGAACTCGAAGTGCTCGTTCTCCTGCCACAGTTCGTCGAAGGATTCGAGCACTGCGTCTAGGCGCATCGGCTCTTCGCGGGCGGCCAGCAGGAATGCCGGTTCGGTTCGGAACGTGACCGCGGTGATCACGCCGATCGAGCCGAGGCCGATTCGGGCCGCCTCGAACAGTTCGGGGCGCTCGGTAGCCGAGCAGGCCACGATCGAGCCGTCAGCCAGCACGAGTTCGAGCCCGGCGACCTGCGCGGCGATTGACGCGCTCTCGCGGCCGGTGCCGTGAGTACCGGTGCCGATCGCGCCGGAGACGGTCTGTTCCTGCACGTCGCCGAGGTTGGTCAGCGCTAGGCCTTGCTCGGCCAGCAGCTCGTTGAACCGCCGCAGGCCCATCCCGGCCTCAACGGTGACCAGTCTGGATGCCTTGTCGGCGGAGCGCAGCCTGGAGAGGTGGTCGAGCCGGACCTGAACGCCGTCCGTCACCGCGACCGGGGAGAACGAGTGGCCGCTGCCGACCGGCTTGACCTTTAGGCCCGCCGCGGCGGCCTCACGCACCGTCTGCGCGACCTCGCGGGTGCTCGACGGGGTGGCAATCCGCCGCACCTGCGCCTTCTGGTTGCCCGCCCAGTTCGTCCAAGCGCGCGTCGGCGCGGAGGTCGCGTCAGTGCTCACAGCCTCGGTAGCCCATCTGATCAGGGAGGCGGGGTTGCCTTGCGGTGGGTAAGCCAACGCGACATGCGGTCGGGCGTCAAGGGCGATCGTGGAATTCGATGTTGCTTCTCAGGTAAGCGTGAGATGACTGCGCGCATTAACCGCGCGTAGGCGCACAACCCGCGCGTGCGAGGATGGCGGTATGCCATCGGCCAGCCCTTATGACGCCCTGCTGCTGCTGTCCTTCGGCGGTCCCGAGGGACCGGACGATGTGGTGCCCTTTCTGGAGAACGTCACGCGCGGCCGGGGCATCCCCAGGGAACGGCTTGTCGAGGTCGGCGCGCACTACTTCAAGTTCGGCGGGGTCAGCCCGATCAACGGCCAGTGTCGAGCGCTGATCGCCGCGATGGAGCGCGATTTCGCCGAGCACGATCTCAGGCTTCCGATCTACTGGGGCAACCGGAACTGGGAACCATACGTGGCCGACACGGTCGCCCAAATGGCCGCGGACGGCGTGCAGCGGGCCGTGGTGTTCGTCACGTCGGCCTATTCGTCGTACTCGGGCTGTCGGCAGTACCGCGAGGACCTGGCCGGCGCCATGGCGGCCGGTGGCGAGGCAGTGGCGGGGCTGCGGCTGGATCGGGTACGGGCTTACTTCGACCATCCGGGCTTCGTCGAGCCGATGGTGCGGTCGACGGTTGACGCGCTCGGCCGGTTGGACGCATCGGTGCGCGACAACGCAGAGCTGGTGTTCGTTACGCACTCGCTGCCGATGGTGATGGCTGATTCGAGCGCGTATGTGACGCAGCATCAGGCCGTGGCGCAGTTGGTCGCGCAGGGTGTGGAGCGCGAGACCGGGGTGGCTGGCAGACCGTGGTCGCTTACGTACTGCAGCCGTAGCGGGCCGCCGAGCCAGCCGTGGCTGGAGCCTGATATCGGTGACTACCTGCGTGATCGGTCGGCAGAGGGATTGGCGGCGGCAGTCGCGGTGCCGATTGGGTTCGTGTCGGACCACATGGAGGTTGTGTACGACCTCGACACCGAGGCTGCTGAGACGGCGGCCAAGCTCGGGTTACCGTTCGCGCGGGCGGCGACGGTTGGTGTTGATCCGGAGTTCGTCGCGGCGATTCGGGATCTGATTCTTGAGCGCGCGGCACGGGAGCGCGGCGAGCAGCCGGAGCCTAAGGCGCTCAGCGGTCTTGGCGTGATGCCGGACGTGTGCAGAGCTGGGTGCTGCCCGAATCCTCGGGGACATCGCCCTGCGCTTTGTGGGATGGACTGACGTGGCCGGTGCGGAGCTGGATCCGTGGCAGTTGCTTGAGTTGGCGCGCACTGCGGCCGATGAGGCCGCGCGGATGTTGGTGGAGCGGCGGCCTGCGGACCTCGGCGTCGCGGAGACCAAGTCCAGCCCGACCGATGTGGTCACCGAGATGGACACGGCGGCCGAACAACTCATCCGCAAGGTGATCCTCGCGCAGCGTCCTGATGATGCGTTTCTCGGTGAGGAAGGCGGCGCGGACTCGGGGCGCAGCGCGGTGCGTTGGGTCGTCGACCCGATCGACGGCACGGTGAACTACCTCTACGACCTGCCGAACTGGTGCGTGTCCGTGGGTGTGGAAGTGGACGGCGTCACCGTGGCGGGAGTGGTTGCCGCTCCGAGGCTCGGAGAGGTCTACACGGCCGTGCGTGAGGCCGGATCGTGGTGCAACGGAACCGAAGTGCGGGTAAGGCCGCCGACCGAGCTCAGCGGGGCTCTGGTGGCCACCGGATTCGGCTACCGCGCCGAACGGCGAGAGCGTCAGGGTGCGATCGTCCACGAACTCCTGCCACGGGTACGCGACATCCGTCGCTTCGGCTCCGCGGCGTTGGACCTGTGCGCTGTGGCCGTGGGCCGGATTGACGGCTACTACGAGCGGGGCCTGCACGACTGGGACTGCTCGGCGGGCGCACTGATCGCCACGGAGGCGGGTGCGGTAGTCGAGGGACTGCGCGGGGAGCCGGCGAGTGAGGCGATGGTCTTGGCCGCCCCTCCCGGGACGTTCACCGTGCTGCATGATGCGTTGGTCGAGCTCGGCGCGGACGCGTCAGACTACTGACGTTCGCTGATACGCAGGCTGGACGTGCGGCGAGTGGACGTCCTAGGCGAAAACGACTGAGCGTCCTGCGCTCCCTAGGGCGCAGGACGCTCAGTAAGACTGACGTCAGTTCGTCTGTGGGTCAGGCCGCAGTGGGCATGGATACGTCCACGCCGTGTTCAGCGGCGATGCGAAGCAGGGAATCCAATTCGCCCTGCTCCACTTGGACCGCATACGGGTCCTTGGCGTACATGGCGCGGCGCAGAGCGGACTCCGTGTCGAAGATGCGCTGCCGCAGACGAGTGGAGAACTCTCCCATGGTGGCTCCTTGCGCGGGGGAGGGGCGAGGGCTTTGCCGGTTGAGGGTCCGGCGAGGCACCGCCCGCAGCCGTGGAGGTTGGGCTGGTCGGTCGGCTCGGCTGAGAGTGGAGACTTCGGGTTCAGTGCTGCTTGAGTGTCGCTGGATGCCGCTGTGTTAGTAGCGCTGGGTCAATGCCGCTGTCAGGGTGGTGCCGCACACACGATTCAGTGCTCACGCCGCCGGGGACGGGTTGAGCCATCTGGGTCAAGTTTCCCGGCACCTTTCGGAGCCAAACCACGCTTGGCGAAATTAACCGGGGCCGGCGGCGCAGGGTCGGCCGACGCGCAGCGGCGGGCGAGCCTACAGCCGCCACAAAAAGCCCCGGTTGAGTTCGGCAAGCCATCGAACACAGTTCGGCGCGTCGGATAGTTTTGACCGTCGCTTTACACGCGGCGCGGCACTCTGCTTTCTTCGAGCCGAACGCGCGCGGTTGACGCGCCCGACCGAAGCGGAGGCGTGCTGACTATGCGGGTGCTGGTCGTCGAGGATGAGCGGTTGCTGGCGGACGCCATCGCGACCGGCCTACGACGCGAGGCGATGGCTGTGGACGTGGTCTACGACGGTGCCGCGGCGTGGGAGCGCGCCAGCGTGAACGACTACGACGTCGTCGTGCTTGACCGCGATTTGCCTGCTTTGTCTGGGGACGAGGTGTGCCGGCTTATCGTCGAGTCGGGCGCGACGACTCGGATTTTGATGCTTACCGCCGCGGCTGACGTCTCTGACCGGGTCGCCGGGCTTTCCCTCGGCGCGGATGACTACCTCGGCAAGCCCTTCGCGTTCGCCGAACTCGTCGCTCGGGTGCGTGCGTTAGGGCGCCGGTCGGTCGTGCCGGTGCCGCCGATTCTCGAGCGCGGCGGGCTGCGGCTGGATCCGGCACGGCGCGAGGTGTTCCGCGACGGACAGCCGGTCGCGCTCTCGCCTAAGGAGTTCGCCGTTCTCGAGGTGCTGCTACGCGCGGACGGGACGGCAGTAACGGCTGAGCGGCTGCTTGAGAAGGCTTGGGACGAGAACGCCGATCCGTTTACCAACGTCGTTCGCGTTACCGTCATGACATTGCGCAAGCGGCTCGGTGACCCGCCGATCGTGCTCACCGTGCCCGGCGCGGGCTACCGAATCGTATGAATCGTATGAGATGGCCGCGATGAACACTGACCCCACGAACGCGAGCGCGTCGAGCTTGGATCGTACGATGCCCAACTTGGCGAGCACGGTGGTGCCGTTGACTGCTTCGGGGCAGTACACGACCGTCAACGAGGCCGCTCCGCCTCCCGGCAAGGGCGGCGTCGTGCGGCGCGGACTGACCGTTCGGAGTCGGCTCACGCTGATCTACGGCTCGATGTTCGTCGGCGCTGGGATCGTGCTGATCACGTTGATCTACTTGCTGGTCCTCTGGCGACTCAACCACCCGCGAGCCGACCTGCCGTCGTGGTGCACGATCACGCCGGCGGACAAGGCTCAGGGCATCAGGCTGACGGCCGCGCAGAGCGCCGCGTGTACGCGCCTGCAACGTGCTGACACGTTGCACGGCATCTTGATCTCGTCGCTGATCGGACTCGCGGCGACGAGCGTCGTGGCGTTCGGCGTGGGTTACCTCATTGCGGGACGCGTATTGCGGCCGCTGAGTCGCGTTACGGCTGCGGCGCGACGTATCGCACACCGACCGGACGCCGCGGCGCGGACTCGGATCTCGCTTGAGGGGCCGAGCGATGAGCTGCGGGAGCTCGCGGACACCTTCGACGAGATGCTCGACCGGCTCGACCTCGCCTTCCAGACACAGCGGCGGTTCACCGGCAACGTCTCGCACGAGCTGCGCACCCCGCTCGCGATCAACCGGACGCTGTTGGAGGTCGCGCTCGCGGATCCCGACGTGCCGCCGCAGACCGAGCAGCTTGCAAAGGCGCTCCTGACGACGAACGAGCGCTCCGAGCGGATGATCGAGGGCCTGCTGGCGCTGGCGCGTGCGGATAACGCGCTCACCAGTCCGTCTCCGGTCGATCTGTCGGCGGTTGCGGCGCGCGCGGCGGCTCAGTGCGAGGCGGAGGCGTCGGAACGCAGCGTCGTGTTGCGTACGGACTTCGGGCGTGCGTTCGCGTTCGGCGATGGTCCGTTGCTTGAGCGGGTCGCGACGAACCTGATCCAGAACGGGATGCGGTACAACGCGCCGGGCGGTTGGGTGGACGTGGTCACGTACGACCAGGGGAGCTACGGCCTGCTCGTCGTGGCCAACACCGGGCCGGTTGTGCCTGCTGCTGCCGCTGAGGGGCTGTTCGAGCCCTTCAAGCGGCTCCAGCCGACCGGGAACGCTCCGAGGGATCCAGCGGACCGTGGGGCGGGCCTGGGGCTGTCCATCGTGCGTGCGATCGTCTCGGCGCACCGGGGACGCATCGTGGTCCAGCCGCGCTCAGAGGGTGGGTTGATCGTGCGCGTGTGGGTGCCGGCGCCTAAGTAGGGCAGAGGTGGCCCTGTGAGCCGGCTGCGCCGGTGGCTAACCGATCCGGCGTAGTTCCTTCGCGTACTGGGCGCCGTTGGCGACGTAACGCATCACCGCGTCATCGAACGAGCCCGGCGGTACCGCGTCCGGACGGATCTTCGCCGGGACGCCTAGGGCCATCGCACCGCCGGGAACCACGGTCCCGGGAGACACCACCGCGCCCGCGCCGACGAGGGCTCCACTCCGGATCGTGGCACGGTGCAAAACTACGGATCCCGACCCAATTAGGCAGCGATCCTCGACCACGCAGCCCTCCAAATGGGCAATGTGACCGATCACACATTCCGAACCGATCACAGTCGCGAGTTCCTCCGTCGCGTGCACTACCGCGCCGTCCTGAACCGAAGTGCGCTCCCCGACCGTGATGCTTCCGTAGTCGCCGCGCAGCACCGCGCCGGGCCAGACCGTGCTTCCCGCGCCAACGCTGACCTGGCCTATCACCACCGCGTCCGGGTGGATGTAGGCCTCGGGATGCAGGGTGGGAACATAGTCGCCCAGCGCGTAGATCGGCATGGGGGCAAGCCTTCCATGACGGGTAGCCGACGGACTTCGGGGGTCGGATCATCCTGCCAGATCACCCTTTCGGCGGAGACGACCGGGTGTCGGTTGCATAACACCCCTTGAAGTGAGGCAAAATCTGCGCCTCGGATCGGGCACAAGTCCGGCTCCCGAAACGTTACGTGCCCAGAACCAGAGAACCGCCTGAAGGGGGAGAGGGAGAAATGGCCACCGATTACGACACGCCACGCAAGACCGACGACGAGCTCAACGAGGACTCGCTGGAGGAACTGAAGGCCCGCCGGGTAGACAAGACCGCGGCCGTGGTCGACCTGGACGAAGGCGACGCCGAGTCGCTGGAGCTGCCAGGTGCCGACCTGTCCAATGAGGAACTCAGCGTCAGGGTGCTACCGCGCCAGGCCGACGAGTTCACCTGCTCCAAGTGCTTTCTGGTACACCACCAGTCGCAGTTGGCATATGAGCGGAACGGGCAGGCCATCTGCCGGGATTGTGCCTAACGGGGAAGGCCGCCGCGGGTACCGGCGGCCTTCGGGCGCTGTGCAGGTGAGCGCAGCACAGGCGGCGGTGGTCAGCGCGGGAGCGCGTTGACCACCGCCGCAAGCCTCTTGGGCCGCCGGCTCGAGAGGTAGAGGTAGGGAGTCGGATCCGCCGGGTCGGCGATCTCGACGCGTACCGCGGTCGAGATGTAGCTGCGCAGCAGCAGGAACGCTCGCGGATCCGCTTCGTAAGAGCGCAGGGCGCGGGCACGTTCGGCGTCCAGCGCGAGGGCGGGTCCGAGCGCGGAGGCGGGAAGCGTCGCGGAACCGGCCTTGAGCGTCCCGTCGGGCAGCACTTCGATCACTTGGTTTCCGTAGGCCACCACGGCCCAGCCGCCCAGCGCGGTGCCGCCGATGATGCCGGCCAGCGACCACCACGGGCTCACCACGAGCAGGATGATCCCGATGCTGAGCCCGAACAGGAACGCGATCAGCCAATACGACACGGGAGCGCGCAGCTTCTCCCGGTAACCGGCGGGCGGTTGGGCGCCTGGTTGTTGCTTGTTCCCGTCATCGGACGACTCAGTACGCAGCTCAGGGCCGTTGACCGGCTCTTCGACGCTGTCCGTGGGCGCGCTGTCCATGGACACAGCGTCACACATGACTAAGAGCGACCGAGGCGTGGGGGCCGGATAAGCTCGCGGGTCGAGGGCCGAGCATGGCAAGGCGGAGGAGGGAGGCGCACTGGTGGTGCGCCGACCGACGACAACGCGGCCAGGCGACGGCCATCGGCCCGCGAGCCCGGCCCCCACGCCTCGGTCGCTCTTAAGCGGCTCATGCGCCGCCCCTGCCGGATATCGGTCTGATCTTGACGCCCCGGTAGTGTCTGCGGCGTGAGCACACCCGACGCGAGCCGATCCGCCGCGCCGAGCGCCGTCTCGACGATGGTCACGCCGACCACGCCGCCAGCCGACGCCCGGCTGCCGCAGCGCCATCCCGAGGCGCCGCCGCCGGGTGCCGAGCTCGAGCAGCACTACCCGATGTGCTTCGCGTGCGGGGATCAACAGCCCAATGGCCTGCACCTACGCGCGTTCGCGGCCGAGGGCGTCGGAGTCACCGCCGAGTTCGAGGTCGGGCCGGCGCATCAGGGTGCTCCGGGGCTGATTCACGGCGGCTTGCTCTCGCTCGCCTTCGACGAGGTGATGGGCTCGCTGCAATGGCTGCTGCGCATCCCGGCGGTCACCGGAAGGCTGGAGACCGACTTCCTCAAGCCGGTCCCCGTGGGCCGCACAGTGCACCTGTCCGCCACGTGCGTGGGCGTAGACGGACGCAAGCTGTTCCACCGCGCTGAGGGCCGTCTCGACGCCCCTGACGGCAAACTGGTGGCCAGGGCGACCGCGTTGTTCATCGAGGTGCAACTCGAGCACTTCGCCAAGCACGGCCGGGCCGAGGAGGTCCACGCGGTGCTGGACAATCCGGACGAACACAGGATGCTGCGTGCCTTCGAGGTGAACCCGTGACAGATCAGTTGGGGACGCAGCGTCTGGACACGGCAGGGCTCGATCTGACGGATCGTAGGGAAACGGAGATGGTTGACGTCCTGGTAACGCGCCTGGACGCCGAACTTCCCCTGCCGAGCTACGCCCATCCGGGTGACGCCGGAGCGGACCTCTACACGGCCGTGGACGCCGTCCTGCAGCCCGGCGAGCGAGCCCTTCTGCCCACCGGTGTAGCGCTGGCGCTCCCGGAGGGGTATGCCGCCTTCGTGCACCCTCGCTCGGGGCTCGCTGTCCGCTACGGGGTGGCCTTGGTCAACTCCCCTGGAACGGTGGACGCGGGGTACCGTGGCGAGGTCAAGGTGATCGTGGTCAATCTGGATCGGAACGCCCCCGTGGAGTTCCACCGGGGAGACCGGATCGCCCAACTCGTGGTGCAGCGGGTCGAGCGCGCCCGCTTCCG
>CAVQPP010000454.1:0-43376 GCA_963714445.1 uncultured Actinomycetota bacterium | reverse complement strand
AATTTGACCAAGCGTTTGACGGCATCGCTACCGCCAAGGCCAACGCCGAAAAGAACCTACGAAACGCACACGCCCTGTTCGATAGTCATCCTGATAAACTCCCCTTACCCCAACGCGGCGACGGGGTGGGTGGAGCAGCCACGCATCCGAGCTGTGCGACATAAAGCACGGCTTCACCTTCAAGAGCGAGTTTTTCACTGAACCAAGGCGATTACGTCATGCTGACGCCAGGCAACTTCTATGAAACCGGCGGGTACCGCGACCGTGGCGAAAAGCAAAAGTTCTACTGCGGCGAGATCCCGGCCCGGTTTCGTCTTGGAGAATAGGCGACATGCTGGTCGCCATGACCGAGCAGGCGGCCGGCCTGTCTGGTCAGCCCTATCATCAATCCCGGAAGTCAAACAAGTTTCTTCACAATCAGCGGCTAGGCCTCGTCATCAAGAAACCTGGCATTCCCTGGACAGAACGACTTCTTCTTCCACGTCTTCAACACGCAAAGCGGTCCGGAAGGAGATTCACTCACAGCGCCTCTGGTGTGAAGGTGCGGCACACTTCGCCGACGAAAATTTGCGAAGTCGTCGTTTCATTCCCAGCCTCGGTGTCCCGAGCAACTGGCCGCTATTGTTTCCAAAACTCGAAGCAGCTCAGCGAAGAAACCCAACGCCTCGAATCCCTCTACCAGCGCAAGCTCGCCGCGCTCGACGAGTTGAAGAAGTCACTTCTGCACCGAGCCTTTAGCCGGCCAACTGTTTCTTAGAGCCACCACGTGTAACGAAGCCAGAACGCTGCAACACATTGATCGATCCGGCGCTGGGGCGGCCGGCTGGGGCGTGGTCGAAGGCAGCCGCATTTGCCGCGAGTACCCGATCACGCCCGGGCCGCCTCGAAGGGCATGGGCGGCGCGGCAAGGCGCTCACCGCCGATTACGTGCTGATCTATCGCAACCACCAAGCTCGCGGTTATCGAGGCCAAGGCGTGGGACGAAGCGCTGACCGAAGGGGTGGCGCAGGCTAAAAACTACGCCGGGATGCTCGCGATCCGGTTCACCTACTCCACCAACGGCCGGGGCCTCTACGGCATCGACATGAAGGAGGGGATGAAGGCGCGCGCCGACCTATCCGACGCCCGACGAACTCTGGGACCTGACCTTCGCCGAAGCAGAATTCTGGCGCGACCGCTTCGCTGCCGTGCCCTTCGAGGACAGGGGCGGCTTCTTCCAAGGGCGCTACTACCAGGACATCGCCATCGAGCGGGTGATGGAGGCCATTGCCGGGGCAAGCGCGTATCCTGCTCACGCTCGCGACCGGTACGGGCAAGACCTTCATCGCGTTTCAGATCGCGTGGAAGCTTTCCAGAGCCGCTGGAATCTCGAGCCGGCGAGCCGTCGCGCCGGCCGCGCATCCTTTTCCTTGCCGACCGCAACATCCTCGCAGACCAGGCGTATAACGCCTTCTCCCCCTTTGCCGAGGATGCGCTGGTGCGGATCGAACCGGAGGACATTCGCAAGAAGGGCAAGGTGCCGAAGAACGGCAGCCTGTTCTTCACTATCTTTCAGACCTTCATGAGCGGGCCGCCGAAGGACGGCAATCCTCGCCCTATTTCGGCGAATATCCGCCGACTTTTTCGATTTCATCGTCATCGACGAGTGCCATCGCGGCGGCGCGAACGACGAAAGCAACTGGCGCGGATTCTCGACTACTTCGCGCCCGCCGTGCAGCTCGGCCTGACCGCCACGCCCAAGCGCAAGGACAACGTGGATACCTACACTTATTTCGGCGAGCCCGTCTACTCTACTCGCTCAAGGAAGGCATCAACGACGGCTTCCTGACGCCGTTCAAGGTGAAGCAGATTTCCACGACGCTCGACGAGTATGTCTATACGCCCGACGACAAGCTGATCGAGGGCGAGATCGAGACCGGGAAACGGTACACGGAAGCCGACTTCAACAAGATCATCGAGATCAAGGAGCGGGAAGCGCACCGGGTGAAGCTCTTCATGGAGCAGATCGACCAGAACGAGAAAACGCTCGTCTTCTGCGCCACGCAGGATCACGCGCTGGCCGTACGCGACCTCATCAACCAGATGAAGACGAGCAAGGATCCGAACTACTGCCAGCGGGTGACGGCCAACGACGGCGACCTGGGCGAGCAGCACCTGCGGACTTCCAGGACAACGAGAAGACCATCCCGACGATCCTGACGACATCCAGAAACTCTCCACTGGCGTCGATGCCCGCAAATCCGCAACATCGTGCTGATGCGCCCGATCAATTCCATGATCGAATTCAAGCAGATCATCGGCCGCGGACTCGGCTCTACGACGGCAAGGATTATTTCACGATCTACGACTTTGTGAAAGCGCACCACCATTTCAACGATCCCGAATGGGACGGGGAACCGATGGAGCCGGAACCTAAAGGCGCCGGCCCGAGCCGGCGCCGCCCGGAGGCCCGAGCCATAGGGGAAGGGCCCGGAACCGGCCCGCGTCCGCAGAAGATCAAGGTAAAACTCGCCGATGGCAAGGCCCGCACCATTCAGCACATGATGTGCACGACGTTCTGGCATCACGACGGCACGCCCATGTCTGCGCAACAGTTCATGGAGCTGCTGTTTGGCAAGCTCCCTGAGTTCTTTAAGGACGAGGCCGAACTTGGCGCGATCCTTGGAGCTTTCCCGACACCTTGCCAAGCTGTTGCAAGGACTGGCCGAGAAAGGCTTCGGACGTGACCAGCTCGCCGAAATGCAAAAGATCATTGATGCCCGCGTGTGTGCGCGGCGAACGCGGCACGTGCGGTCATTCGAGAGGCTGCCGTCTGATGGAAGGCCGCCGCGCGCACCGCCTCCCACCCGCCGAGCGGAATCACCGGGGCGTCGGACCCAACGCAAGCACCACCCCAGCAGCACTCAGCGCCGCAAACGGATTCATCCCGAGCGCACGCCCCGAGCCAAGCCGCTGGACGTACATGCCCTCCGTGCCGCCCCACGCGGCGTCGAAGCCTGGCTGCGCGGAAACGATCACGCCGTGGTGCACGAACTTCTTGATGTGCTCATGGTCCGGCATCTCGGCGTGCTCAGCACGCACCCGCGCGCCCCGCAGCCGCCGACCACCAAGCAGGTCGTGCGCCAGATCAAGCCCGGCCACCAGCAGATCAAGCCCGTAGTCCCCAATGACATGGAACCCAGGCTGCACCCCGGCCTCAACGCACGAAACCAAGAAGCTGCCAATCTGCTCGGCCGTCAGATACGCGGCCCCGGCGTATCCAGCCGACGTCGCCGCACCGAGCCCAGTCGCGGCAGCATCGGCATACGCCTCACGCATACAGGCCGTGTGCGACCCGATTGCGCCGTCGATGAACAGGTCGCCCCCAGCGCCAACCCCGCCGAGCTCGATGGCCTTAACCGGGTCGGTTAGCTCGCCCCAGTACCCGAACACGTACGGCGTCAGCACGGACGAATCAGCCGCCAACGCCAACAGCGAGATGAAGTCATCCTCGCCAGCGATCTGCGGCCCGCCACACTCGTGCACCGCACCAATCCCGAGCTGAGCCGCACGACGAAGCGTCGCAAGCTGCGCGGAAGCACGCTGCGCCGCCGAGATCGACCCAAGCGCCGCGTACCGCACGGCATGATGCGCATCCCGCGTCAGCGGACCGTCCTCAACGTAACCCGCCATACCGATCGCCTCAGGCGCAGCATCGAGCAGCGAACTCGACACGACCGCGCTGTGCACATCGACGCGCGACAAGTACGTCAGCCGCCCGCCTGCAGCTCGGTCGAGCTCAGCCCGAGTCGGGGGCCGCTGTCCGTCAGCCGCCGTCCCGTCCCAAATCGTCTCGTCCCAGCCAGTGCCGAGCACGGCTGCGTCCGCTGGCAACGAGGCCGCATACGCAGCGATCCGCTCGAGCATGACCGCCCGAGACTCGCACCCGGCCAAGTCGAGCCCGGTCAGCGCGAGCCCGGTCGACGTGGCGTGAATATGCGCATCGACGAACGCGGGCGTCACCAGCGCCCCACGCAGGTCGATAACCTCGCTGACCGAGTCGGCGTGTGCGTCGGCCGCGCCTTCCGAGCCGACCCAGGCGACCATGCCGTTCTTCACCACCATCGCGGTAGCGAACGGATCGGCGTGTGTGTAGACCGTGCCGTTGCGCAGCAGAGTGGTGCGCGTCGAGTGCGGATCGCCAGAGGCTGTCTGCTCAACCGTCATGGCCTCTATCTCACCGGACGAGCCGCGCCTAAGCCAGCCAATGCGTCCGCTTACGCGACAAGCCGCCCTACGCGCCAATCCTTGCCCCGCCAGCTAGCGTGTCCCAGTCCCGAGAGACCTCTGCGAGACATACTCAAGCCGCCGCGCGAAGACCTTGCGCGCATCCGGGTTCAGCGAGGTCAGCGCGACCATCGCAGCGACGATGACGTCGCACAGCTCCGCTTCGACGTCTTGCCAGGTGTGCGTCACGCCCTTGCGAGGGTTCTGCCCGAGCGCCCCGATGACAGCCTGGGTCGCCTCGCCGACCTCCTCGGACAGCTTCATCACCCGCAGCAGCCTCGTCGTGTCGGGCGGAACGACGCTGGCGCCGTCGAGCCATTCGACGAGGCGGTCCACAGCGTCCCAGGCGCGTTCGTCCATGTCCGCACAGCCTAGTGCCCGGCCCCACACCCGCCGGGTTGGGCACGGACCGGGCACCAGGCACGCGCAGGCGCACCTAGCTCACGCCAGGACCGCCTAGCTCACGCCATGACAGCCTTCGCGGAGTTCCACAACACGCCGCGGTTAAGGCGGTCCGGGTAGCGGGCGACGATCGCCTCGTACAAGTCCTGGTAACCCGCGGCCTTCTCGACGGCCGCGTCGAACTGCTGGATGTAGCGACGCGTGCGGTCGATGTCCGCGGGGTCATCCGGGTCGCCGTCACGCTTGTGCCCGGCGACAACGGTGGTCGGACTAAGCCGCTCAATCGCGTCCAGTGCGTCGAGCCAGTCGCGCCGACCAGTGCCCTTGGACTCGGCCAGGTAAAGGTGTACGTCCCCGTACACGGCGTCTCCAGCCACCACGAGGCCGATCGACGGCACGTGCAGCGCGCTGGAGCCGTCCGTGTCGACGTGGCCGAGCTCGATCGCGTGCAGCTGCTCGCCTTCCAGCTCAATCACGTTGCCGTCGCCGAGCGGTTCGGCGATCTGACGCCGCTCCGAGATCTGCCCCGGGAAGCGCGGATTCCAGAATCCGTCGAACCACGCGCCGAACTGGTTCTCCATGAACTTCGCCACGCCCGGAGTCGACACGAGCTTCGCCTGCGGGAAGCGCTCGAGGATCGCCGGCGCACCGAAGAAGTGGTCGCCGTGCGCGTGGGTGACGTAGATCGTGATGACGTTCTTGCCCGTGGCGACCACCCAGTCGGCCAGAGCACGCGACTCGTCGATGGTCAGCAGGGGGTCGACGAGTACCGCGTCACGCTCGCCGTAGATCAGCGTCGATGCAGTCGGCGACCACAATCGACGGTCTTCGCCCGGCGGCAAGTCGTCCGAAACAACCGGCTTGGACGGTGCGACGTACACGGAGTACTGCAATGAAGTCATGATTACTCCTACGCGATGTGATCGTAACAACTATTGTTACGACAGACGATGTGCAGCGACCCTTGCCAAGTCACCCACGATTCAGAGCCGCCGCCGCTGCACGGCCTACTACTGCACGGCGATAGAGTCGCTCAGCACGTCGGCCACGCTCGTGCGAGCCAACTGTGCGCGCAGCGCCTCCTCAGCGCCGTCGTACACGGGAGTGAGCACGGTGCGAATACCGTGGCCCACCGGACATTTCTGGTTGGGGGTGGCGGGATGCAGCGCAAACAACGGACCGTCGTCGACCGCGTCGTACACGTCGGCCAGACTGATCGACTCCACCGCGCGGGTCAGACTCCAACCCGCCCCAGCACCGCGCCGGGACTCCACGAGACCCGCCTCGCGCAGGTCCCCGAGCAGCCGCCGGATCACCACCGGATTGGTGTTGACGCTGTTCGCGATCTGATCGGAGGTGGCCACCTCGCCACCCGTCCGCTCGTTCAGCCCCATCCAAGCCAGCGCGTGCGCCGCGATCGTCAGCCTGCTGTTCGCCGCCATTGCCGTCCTCCTGTCGTAACCATATCAGTTACGACAGACTGTCAAGCGCGCCGTAGCGATGGCGCGGCACCGTAAGTCCGTAGGCTGCGATAGCATGCGCGCGGCGCTCGATCACTTACCTCCGGTGAGGACATGACGCGAGGATATTGGCGGCAGCGCTTTTAGAATCTCTTCGCGGGGCATCCATTAGGATCTTTATTTCGTTTTAATTGGGCGGGGACAGTGACTGATTCAAAAAGATCTGGAGTCGAACAAGGTCCGTCATGGCAGTCGACCTCCTGGGCGCAAACGGACATGATGGCACGCGCTCCACTCAGGTCACGGCTGCGGTGGCCGATTGTCTTCGGGGCTATTGGTGTAATCGTCGCGCTCGTCGTCACCGGCCTCGTAATCTCATTCGCCAAGCAGGCGCAGGCCAACAAGCAAGTCCGCTATGACGTTCCGGACATCGGCAACACCAATGCCGGCCATCCGCACGTCGGGGCGCTGCTGGCGTTCGTTCCCCCGCTCGCTGACGCTACGGTGACCGCTGAGCAGGAAGCGATGGCAAAGGGCGATCTCGCCCCGGTGAACTTCACGGCCGATGAGCAGATCGATCCCTGGAAGACGGTAGCGCGCGGGGCTTTTCGCTCGGTCACTGTTCCGGGCTCAGGGAACTACGAATTCCGGCTCTTCCAGTTTCGCGACTCCTCATCCGCCGAGCGGTACGCCTCCATCATCGTGGGCAATTGGAAGACCGGGCCGTTCAGCATAGGCGTCCACGGTGCTCTCGCGATTCCCGACGTTCCAAGCGGATATGCGATCGCCGACGGTCCCCGGCCCGACAACTCGACGAACGTATATGCGCTCGTGGTACGGGGGGACGTCGTGGTGGCAATCCTCGGAAACCAGAGCACGATCAGGAGCCTTTCACAAGTAGAGCAGTATGCCCGCGACGCATACGCGCTGCTCTAACCTTGAAATTTCGTCATCTTGTTCACAAACCGAGCGGTACGCCACGGGGTCAGCGCCTCACGCAGTGCCGACTCCAGCCCGGTGCGCCGCGCCGTCGCGACCAGCAGCACGCCCCCGGCTTGCGAGACGACGCCACTGCCGTCACCGGATCCACGGACACGCGGATAGGACCCGCTACGCTTGCTCACCGGGAAAGCGCCTCTCGCATCGCGCCGGACAGAACCCTAAACAAGCCCTATCGTCGCAGTTCAGAGGCGCTCTCCTCCGAAATGATCACATGGTGGTCGGTGTCGGGGCACTGCCGGCGGCGCAATCCCCGGCCCCACCCAGGGCCCAGGCCAGGACCGCCTCGCGCACGGGATCCGGGAGCATGAGCACCTGCGGCTCGGCCTCGACCCAGCCAGGCTCCTTGGTGCGCTTGGCCTGTTCGATGTGGTCGCGGTCGATCGGCAGGTCTGGATCCAGCCCGGCCCCGCCCTCCCCCTTGACCGACACCCAGTACAGGTAGTCCTCGCCGTCCTCGCGCAGCCGGAAGACGATCTCGATCGCCATCCGTTCGCGTTCCAGCGTCGCGACGCATTCGCCGAGCCGGTCGTTGAGCATCCGCATCCACCGGTCGGCCTGCTCGCCGGCACCGGGCTTGACCCTGGCCCGTGACAACTCGACCACCAGGCCGGGCGGGATGCTGGAGGGACGCTCGGGACTCATGGCTGGCAGCATTGCAGAGCGGGCCGAACAAGGCCACTGCTTTACCCGGCAACGGCCCGCGCACCGGGAACGCGCTCCGCGCTCAGCCATCCAACACCCACCGGGCACACGACCACCCAGCTCAGCCCCACCGCCCATCGGGCCACCTACCCGCCAAGCGGGACGGCCATGAAAGCACGAGGCTAAGTGGAGTGTTAGCGGAGACGCCGTGCGTCAGCGCGGCGACGGCGCGTTGGGGCGGGTGGGCGGGGGTAGGCGAAGCCGTTATCCAGGGTGGAGCGCAGCGGACCCGTGCGCGGCAGCGCGTTGAGGTCGTGTAGCAGCTGAGCGCCAGCGAAGACGCGGAGCAGGGCGGGTGGGTGGGTGTGGGTGGGTGGGTGGGTCGAGAGCAAGGTCAGTGTGGAGCGCTGAGGACGCCGTGAGTCACGTGCGGTGGGTGGGTCAACGGCGGGGGCGACGGCGCGCTAGGGGGCGAGGCGGCGGACGTGTGATGCGGCGAGTGCGAATACGCCGCCTAGCAGGGTGGAGAGGAGCCTTGGGCCGACTGTGTGGCTGGCGGTCTGGCCGAGGAGGTCGAGTAGGACGACTACGAAGCCGGTGAGGAAGAGCGCGAACAGGAAGTAGTTCGCGGCGAAGACCGTGTACGCGAGGGCGATGACCAGTGCCGCGCCGGCGAGTAGGGGCACCGTGCCGAAGTGGGCTAGTGCGGCCAGGGGCAGGCCTAGGAGCACGCCTAGGGCAGTGCCGCCGATTCGGTCTAGGCTGCGGCGGACGGTTAGTACGTGGTCTGTCTTGAGCACCATGATGGCGGTGAGCGCGGCCCAGTAGGGGTGCGGCAGGCCGAGTAGCAGCGCGGTGGTTTGGGCGATGGCTGCTGTGACGGCTAGGCGGAGCGCGTGTTGGCCGTGCTCGGTGCTGAGGCCGACGTGTGCGCGGACGATCATGACTAAGCGGTCTGCGAGGGCGCGGGCGTGGTGGGTGCGGGGCGTGTGGGTTGGGGAGTTCGGCGCGTCGTTGGGGTTGGTGTCGGCGTTGGGGTTGGGGGCGGGGTGGAGGGTTAGGGCGACTAGTGCGGCCTGAAGCAGTCCTCCGGCTAGTACCAGGCTGCCGCGGACGGCTGCGTCGCGCGGGCCGTCTGGGGTGGACGTGGCGATGAGCAGCGCGCCTGGCCACTGGAGTACGGCGGCGGCTACGTGGTTGTTGAACGCGCCGACGATTCCGGCGGTGTAGGCGAAGAGTGCGGTGACCAGGATCAGCAGCGGCGCGGTGCCGGCGGCTAGGGCTCCGACGAACGCACCGAGGGCCATGCCTACTGCCGCGAGGGCGACGGCTGCGGGCTGTTTGCGGACGTCGCCCATCGTGGCGGCGATACCGGAGGGGAATGCGCCTAGCGCGGCGAAGACGCCGTAGTGGGGGTGGCCGAGCGCTATGCCTAGCGCCAGCGGGAGCATCACGCCGGTCGCGAGGAGCAGGCCGCGTGCTGGCGCTAGGGCGGCGCGCGGGACATGCGTGATCCTGTGCGGGGATCGCAGTTCTCGAATGGTGTCGGTGTACGTGGACACGGCGTGCGGAGCCCCCTTCCCGAGGTTGCGTCAACTGGTGATGATTCGACGCTTCTTCGGGTCGAATCCATAGTGGCTGACGCTGGCGTGATGCGTCCAATAACCGGTACTTAGGTTTTTAATGCGCTGCGAGCATGTAAGAATCCAGGTATGCAGATCGAGGAGTTGCGCTGGTTCAGCGTGCTGTGCGAGACGGGGAACGTCGGGCGTGCGGCTGCCGAGCTTGGGCTTTCGCAGCCGGGTTTGTCGCGCGCGGTGGCGCGGCTGGAGGCGGAATTGGGCGCGCCGCTGTTCGACCGGAAGGGGCGCGTGCTTGCACTCAACCGCTACGGCGAGGCGTACCTCGCGCACGCCCGGCGCGTGCTCAGCGAGGTCGAGGCGGGTCGGCGGGCGGTGGCAGAGCTGGCCAGTCCGGAGTCGGGCACGGTCGCGATGGCGTTCCTGCACACGGTCGGCACCTGGCTGGTGCCCCGGCTGCTACTGACGTTCCGGGCGGAGCATCCGGGCGTGCGGTTTCAGCTGATCCAGGGCGGATCGGCGACCAACTTGGCGGCGTTGGAGCAGGGCGACGTTGATTTGGTGATCACGTCGCCGCGTCCGCCGGGGGCGAAATTGGCTTGGCGACCGTTGCGGCGCGAGCGGCTGTATCTCGCGGTGCCGGTTGGGCATCGGTTCGCGGGGCGGCAGCGGGTTCGGTTGGCGGATGCTGCGGCGGAGACGTTCGTGGCGAACAAGCCCGGCACCGGGCTGCGCGAGTCGAGCGAGGCGCTGTGGCAGGAGGCTGGCATCGCGCCGACGATCGCGTTCGAGGGGGACGACGTGGCGACGCTGCGCGGGATGGTCGCGGTGGGCTTGGGAGTGGCGGTGCTGCCGCGCGCGCGGACGTACGACGGCGGCGTGGACCACGGCGGCGATCAGTGGCTGCGGTACATCCCGCTGGCGGGGTCGGGAGGTTCACGGGTGTTGGGGTTGGTGTGGCGGGAGGATCGGTGGGCGTCTCCTGCGGTGACGGCGTTTCGGGAATCAGTGCTGGCGATTGCGCCGGAGTTGCCGTAGTGGCTTCCGTGGCGAGCGTCAGTGGCGAGCTTCCCGGTGATGCGTTAAGCGATGAGTTCGCTGACGATGCGGGGCAGGGCCTCGGAGATCGGCTCGCGGATGACCTCGGTGGCGATGCGGTCGTAGGGCGTCGCGTCGTTGTTGATGATGACTAGCGTCAGCCCCGGCGCTCGACGGCTACTTCGCAGAGCCCGGCGACCGGGTACACGGTGAGCGACGTGCCTACCGCGAGGAAGATGTCGCAGTTCTGCGCGTAGACGGTCGCTTCGCCGATGACCAGTTCGTCGAGCGGCTGGCCGAACATGATCGTGCCCGCTTTGAGGATGCCGCCGCAGTCGGCGCACGGCGGGTCGGGCTCGCCGGCGGCGACGCGGTCCAGCGCCTCCTGCATCGTGCTGCGCGCGTCGCAGGACACGCAGATGACGTCGAACATGTTGCCGTGCAGTTCGAGCACCTTGCGGTCGGTCGATCCGGCGCGCTGGTGCAGCCGGTCGATGTTCTGGGTGAGGATGCGCACGGAGCGGCCCGCGCGTTCCAGGTCGACCAGCGCGCGGTGGCCGGCGTTCGGCTCGGCCCTCCACGCCGGGTTGTCCCGCCGGGCCGGCCAGGAGCGCACGCGCAGTTCCGGGTCGGCGATGTAGTTCTGGTAGGTCGAGGTCAGCTCGGCGATCGGGTTCTTCGTCCAGACGCCCTGCGGTCCGCGGAAATCCGGGATGCCGGAATCGGTCGAGATGCCCGCGCCGGTGAGCACGGCGATCGGTCCCTTGCGCCCGCGCCAATCGTCAGCCATGGTCACCACAGTACGGGCACCGTGTCGGGTGTCGCGCGGGGTATTTGCGCGGGACAAGGACTCTGCGAAAGTAGGTCCATGAACGCGGGGATGCCGATTCTGGCCTTTGGCGGCACTGTCCCTAACGGCGGCGACGGCAGCGGGATCGGGACGGTGGCGGGTGGAGTCTTTTTGCTGCTGGTCGGGATCGTGCTCCTGGTTGCGGGCAGCGGCCGAGGGTCCCGCTTGGGCGCGGTCGGGCTGATTCTGTGGGCCGCGTGCCTCATCATCCCGGTCGCCGCCGGGAAGGCCTGAGGCTAAGGCGCTTAGAGGGTCGAGTCCGGGTCCGGCAGGTCGGGCATGCGGCCTTCGAACGGGGTCGAGAGCACGATCGTCGTGCGGGTCGAGACGTTCGCGGCCGAGCGGACGCGGGCGAGCAGGCCCTCGAGCGCGCCGGGCGTGGCGACGTGCACCTTGAGGATGTAGTTCTCGTCGCCGGCGACTGAGTGGCAGGACTCGATCTCGCTAAGGTCCTTGAGCCGGTCGGGCACGTCGTCGGGGGCGGCCGGGTCGAACGGCTTGACCGAGATGAACGCGGTCAGCGGCAGGCCGATCGCCTCATGGTCCACGACCGCCCGGTAGCCCTTGATCACGCCGCGCTGCTCCAGCCTGCGCACCCGCTGGTGCGCCGCGGACGTGGACAGGCCGGTCGCCTTGCCCAGGTCCGTGTAGCTCATCCGGCCGTCGTCTAGCAGCAGCCGCACGATCCGCCGATCGATCTCCTCCATCCCCCTACGGTAATGGCTTTTAAAAGCGGGGCGCATTGTCTGAGCCCTCCCCTACGATCAACGCCATGCCCGACAACGCTCCAGCGGACGTGCACGCCTTCCAGGTCGACCTGCGAGGCCTGGTCGACCTGCTCTCGCACCACCTCTATTCGTCTCCGCGGATTTACATCCGTGAGCTGCTGCAGAACGCGGTTGACGCGGTCACCGCGCGTCTCGGTACGGATCCGGCGGCGCCGACGGGCATCCGGCTGGTCGCGGATGGCGCCTCGGTGCGCATCGAAGACCCGGGGATCGGGCTGACCGTGGCGGACGTGCACCGGTTCCTGGCCACCATCGGCCGCTCCTCAAAGCGCGACGACCTGGCCGGGGCGCGCCGGGAGTTCCTGGGGCAGTTCGGCATCGGGCTGCTGGCCTGCTTCACGGTCGCGGACACCATTCGGGTGATCACGCGCTCGGCCGCCGACCCGGCCGCGCCGCCGGTCGAGTGGCTGGCTACGTCGGACGGCCGGTACACCATCAAGGAGCTGTCGCCGGACGAGCGGACGGAGCCGGGAACCAGCGTGCTGCTGACGCCGCGTCCGGGCGCGGAGCGCTGGTTCGCGCCGGATCGTGTCGCCACGTTGGCGCGGGACTTCGGCGCGCTGCTGCCGTATGAGGTCGTCGTCGAGACGCCGCAGGGCTCTTTGCGTACGACGGACAGCCCGCCGGTATGGGATCGCGAGTACATCTCCCCCGCCGCGCGTCGCCTGGCGATGTTCGAGTACGGCGAGCGGACGCTCGGTTTCGCCGCGCTCGACGTGGTCGAGCTGGATGTGCCGCTGGCCGGGGTGCGCGGCGTTGCGTACGTACTGCCGTCGGCTGCGAACCCGACCGAGGCGGGACGGCACCGCGTGCACCTAAAGGGCATGCTGCTCTCGGATGCGACGACCGGGCTTCTGCCGGAGTGGGCGTTCTTCGTACGCTGCGTCATCGACACCGACACGCTGCGGCCGACCGCGTCGCGCGAGGGTCTGTACGAGGACGAAACGCTCTCGGCGGTGCGCGAAGCGCTGGGTGTACAGATACGCGATTGGCTGACGGGACTCGCGGCCGAGGATCCGAACCGGCTGGCAGCTTTCCTGTCGGTGCACTCGCTCGGCGTCAAGGCCCTGGCTCGACACGACCAGGAACTGCTGCGCATCATGCTGCCGTTCCTCGAGTTCGAGACCACCGACGGCCGGCTGCCGCTGACCGAGTTCGCGCGCAATCATCAGACAATCCACCTGGCCCGGACCGTCGACGAGTTCCGGCAGGTCGCGCCGATCGCGGCCGCGCAGGGCATCGGGGTCGTGAACGGCGGCTACACGTACGACGCGGACCTGGTCGAGCAACTGCCGCGCGTGATGCCGGGCACGGTGGTCGGCGAGCTGGGCGCGGACGTGGTGACCGCGCACCTGGACCTCGTCGATCCGGCGGAGGAGCTTGCGCTGGCCGGATTCCTGTCCGCCGCGCGTGCGGTGCTCGATCCGCTCGACTGCGACGTGGTGCTGCGCGCCTTCGCCCCAGTGTCCGTGCCCGCGCTGCACCTCGACAACCGCGAGGCGCGGCACGAGCGCAGCCGCGCCGAGACCGAGGCGGCGGCGGACGAGCTGTGGGCGGAAATCCTCGGCGCGCTCAAGTCCTCGGCGCCACGAGCGCAGCTCGTGCTCAACCACCACAGCCCGGTGGTGCGACGGCTGACCGGGATCACCGATCGAGCGCTGCTGACGACTGCCGTCGAGGCGTTGTACGGGCAAGCGCTGCTGATGACGCATCGTCCACTGCGTCCAGCGGACACAGCATTGCTGAACCGAGCCTTCGGCGATCTGCTGGCCTGGGCCTCGCTGGCCGCGCGGGCCGGAGACGAGGTCTGAGAGCGATGTCCGAGATGACGGCGCAGGAAGTCTGGGCGGCGCTGGCCGAGAACGAACGCGCGAAAAGCGGCCCGGTGCGCATCGCGCGTGCGGAGTACCTGGTTGACGCGGCCGAAGCGACCGGCGACATGCCGGTATACGCGCAGGCGCTGCTCGCCGTGATCAACGCGTACGAGTTCGGCGGCGAGCAGCCGAAGCTGCTGGTGCCGTTCGCGCGGCTGCTGCGGTTGTGGGACCGCGATGGCGCGGCGTTCGACCGGCGGCGCGAGCACAGCCTGTTCTGGTACTTCAAGTGGGCGACCGGCGGCATGGTCTCGGTCCCGGAGGTCTCGCTGGCCTCGATCGAGAGCTGGCTCGCCGAGATGGAGACTCGCTACCGCCAGGCGGGCCACTCGCCGCGTCCGGTGCACATGGGGCGGCACCGGCTCGCCCGAGCGATCGGCGACGAGCCGACGGCCGAGCGCGAGTTCGAGGCCTGGCTCGACGCGCCGCGCGACTCAATGGCGGACTGCAACGCTTGCGAGGCCGGTGACCAGGGCTGGTGGCACGCGTTCAACGGACGTGACGAGCAGGCGCTGCAGCTCTGGCACCGGGTGCTCGACGGCGAACTGACGTGCGCGGAGGAGCCGCACCGGGTTCTCTCGCACAGCCTGCTGCCGCTGGTGCGCCTAGGCAGGATCGACGAGGCGCGAGCGAACCACCTGCGCGGCTACCGGATGGCGCGAGGCAACCCGAATCTGCGCTCGACGATCGCCCGGCACATCGAGTTCTGCGCGCTGACCGGCAACGAGGCGCGCGGCCTGGAAATCCTCACCGAGCATGCGACGTTCCTGGCGCCCGGCGCGGAAGACGCGGACTCGCGCCTGGACTTCCTCACCGGGACGCTGATCCTGCTGCGCCGCCTGAGCGCGCTCGACCTCGACGACCTGGAACTAGCCGGTTCGACGGTCGCCGCCACCGCCGAGTCGGTACAGGAACAGATCGCCGAACTGTGCGGCCGCTTCGACACCCGCAACGGCAACAAGATCGTGTCGGAGCGGACGGAGGAGCGGCTGACGCACGAGCCGCTGGTCTCGTCGCTGCCGCTCGGCTCGCGGACGACGCTCCCTCGTCCCGGAGCCGCCGAAGTGGCCGAGGAATCAGTGATCGATGATGCGTCGGATGCATCACGCAGAGCGCGCGCAGGAGCGTCAGTCCCCGACGCCTCTGCTCCTGCCCCTGACAACCCGCTTCTCAACAACCTCGTGGCGGAGGCGCAACGGCTCAGCGACCTGCGTCATCCCCACGCGCGCCAGGCCTGGGAGCGCGTCGCAGCCTCCGGGGCTCAGCTTCCTGCGGACGTCGCGGCGCGGCTTGAGCGTTCGCGAGCTGGCTTGCTGATGGAGCAGGACCCGGCGGCAGCTCGTGCCGTGCTGACCGCGCTGGCTGCGCGCTTCGATGAACTCGACGATCCGAACGAGGCGCGAGAGGCACGTAGCGCCGCCGCGTTCTCGGCGTTCCTGGCCGGTGACCGGGAGACGGCCGAGTCCGAGGCCGTGGTGATAGGCGCGGAGGCCGAGGCGGCATATGCGGCGAGCGAGATGACGGCGCGTCAGTACCTCGGCTCGCGTGGGCTGCCTGCGTACATAGCGTTCAACGCCCTCGCGCAGCAGGCCGAGTCGACCGACGCGAAGTCCGATGCGCAGCCTGATGCACGACCCGACTCCCCCGCCCCCGTCGACCCGGAAGCCGTCGCTCGGCTGGTCAGCACGGAAGTCGAGCTCGCCGAACGCCTCGCCGACCCCGGACGCGCCGCCGTCTACCACCGGATGCTGGCGCAGCTGGCATTCCTCCGGCAGAAGCCGGCTGACGCCGCCGCGCACCTCGAGGCTTCCCGCGATGGATTCCTCACCGCCGGCCAGATCTGGGACGCGGCCGAACCCGAGGGCCTGCTCAGCCAGCTCGCCTTCCAGACCGGAGACGCAGCCGCCGCCGAACGTCACGCACGCGACGCAATCGCCCACGGCAGCGATGTGATCAGCGCGCACGAGCGCGCGCGGCTCGGTTCGCTGCTCGTGGAGATCCTGTCCCGGCAGCGGGAGCGTCAGCTCGATCTCGTCGACGCAGCGTTGCGTGCCGCGGAGCGGTGGGAGGGGTTGAGCGAGCCGGACATGCTGCACAATCGCTTCACCGCCGCGAGTGCCTACGCCTCAGTTGAGCGGTACGGCGAGGCCGCCGCGCTCTTCGACGAGCTGATGCCGCGTGTCCATGTGCCGTACGACGGTCCGGGCATCGCGATGCGGCGCGAGCAGTACGGCGACTGCCTCACGCAGTTGGGCGAGCACCGCAAGGCGGCCGAGCAGTACGTGGCTGCTGCGGCGCTTGTCCAGGACGATCCGCAGAATCAGGTCGCGCACGCTCGTGTCGCGTGGTCCGCGGCGCAGGCGTTGCAGAGCGCGGGGCTGGTCAGCGAGGCGCTGCCCGCGTATCGGCGCGTCGCCGAGTTGTGGGGCGAGCTTGGCAACCTGCCGGCGCGCGTCCGGTGCCTACGCTCGGCGGCCTGGCTGGTGGGCTGGGAAACGGGCTGGACTCAGGCGCTCGAGCAAATGCAGGCCGCGCTCGCCGAGCTGAAGGCCATACCCGAAGCCGAACGTTCCCAGCCGATCGAGGCGGAGATCGGCTACACGGCCGACCAGATCGATCAGATGCTGGTCAACCTTCGGGACGCCGAAGGCGACGATGACGACAGCGCCGACGACGACGAGGAAGCCCAAGCCGAGGACGCAGGATAGGCTCCGATCATGCGACTTGGCGTGTGCGTGCTGCCGGAATACCCGTGGGCCGAGGCCGAGCCGATCTGGCGGCGGGTCGAGGAACTGGGCTTCGACTCCGCGTGGACCTACGATCACATCACCTGGAGCGGCCTGCCGTCAGGTCCCTGGTACGGCGCATGGCCGACGCTGACCGCGGCGGCCGTCGCGACCTCGCGGATTCGGCTCGGCACACTCGTCTCCTCAGCGAACTTCCGCCATCCAGTGCCGTTCGCGCAGGAGATCATGAGCCTCGACGACATTAGCGGCGGCCGGCTGACCGTCGGCATCGGCGCGGGTACGACCAGTTCGGACGCGAAGGTGCTCGGCGGCGAAGGCTGGTCGGGTAAGGAACGCGCGGCGCGTTACGCGGAGTTCGTCCAGATCATGGACGCGATGCTGACCGGCGCGACGGCGGGCAGCACCCACACGACGTACACCGGCGAGTACTACAGCGCGAGCAGCGCTCGGCTCGAACCCGGCTGCCCGCAGAAGCCGCGCACACCGTTCGCGCTCGCCGCTACCGGGCCGCGTGGGCTGGAGCTGACGGCGCGTTACGCGCAGACGTGGGTTTGCGTCGGCTCGGATAGCGGTGAGGCGACCGCCGACGAGCAGTACGCGCACTTCGGTGCGCTGGTCGCCAAGCTTGAACAGGCCTGCGAGCGCGTCGGCCGCGACCCGGGCTCGATCGACCGACTCGTGCTCACCGGCTTCGGCCCGGTTCAGCCGCTGGAGTCCGTCGCCGCGTTCGAAGACGCCCACGCACGTTACGCAGCGCTCGGTTTCACCGACCTGATCGTGCATTACCCGCGATCGACCGAGCCGTTCGCCGCGTCGTTCGAAACGTTCGAGGCCATCGCCGCGCTGCCGCGCTAAGCAAGGCTCGGCTCGGTGTTACGGCTTCCAGCTGAACACGGGATCGAACGAACGCAGGAACAGTCCGACCATGCGATCGCTGGTGCTCAGCCGCATCACCTGGTTTCGCAGGGCCATGCCGAGCGGCGTCGACGCGTGGTGGAAACCGGCCATGCGCTTCGATCGCTTGACGATGTCCATCGTGCGAGGCAGCCGCGCTGTCGTGTAGTCGGCCAGCGCGTTGAATAGAGCCTCACTCTTAGCGTCGGCGCGGTCTTCCCGCACTACTTTGGCGAGCAACTTGGCCAGCACGACGGCGTCCTCGATGGACTGCGAGCCGCCCTGGCCGAGGTCCGGCGTCATCGGGTGCGCGGCGTCGCCGAGCAGCGCGACTCGGCCGACGTGGTAGGCGGGCAGCGGCGTCTGCATCCAGCGCGCGTCGTCACGATAGACCGAGGCCGGATCCACGGCCGCGAGGATGCGGCGGATCTGCGGGTACCAATCCGAGAAGTGCTCACGCAGTTCGCTCAACGGGTCGCCGGCCGGCTGCTCGCCCCGCTCGCCGCCGTTCGAGCCATCGCCGCTCCTCTTGAGCCGGCTCTTCAGCACGGTCGCGTACGCGTAGATGCGCCCGTCGCTAAGCGGCCAGGTTCCCCAGATCGCGCCCTTGCCCAGGCTCTCGCTGGCGATGACCTTCTCCCCGTCGTCGAGGCCGGGCGCGAGCATCCACCAGATGGTGTACCCGCCGTCCGCCGGACCGGGGTGGTCCGGGAAGAGGAGACGACGCGCGGCCGAGCGACCGCCATCCGCCGCGACCACGAGGTCTGCTTCGTAGGTCCGGCCGTCTGTCGTCTCGACGCGGGCGGCCCGATCGGGCGCGCCGGGGTCGATCGAGCGTGCCTCGGTCTGGAAGTGAATAGCGTCGGCAGGCAACTGCGCGGCGAACGTGGCCAGCAGGTCGGTACGCAGCAGCGAGTAGACGGGATAGCCGAAGCGGCGCCCTACCGGGTCGCCGCTCGGGCGGAAGATCCAGCGGCCGTCCGGACGCCGTGCGCCGATAGCCCCGGCCGAGTCGCCGACCGCGCGGACACGCGCCCCGAGCGTCGTTCCGCCGGCGTCTACGGCGTCGAGCGCATGCATCGCGTTCGGCGGTACGGCGATGCCGGCTCCGATGGGACGCAGCGCGTCCGCCCGTTCTAGGACGCTGACATGCCAACCGGTGCGGTACAACGCGTTCGCCGCCGCTAGACCGCCGACCCCTGCCCCGATGATCAATGCTTCACGAACAGTCCCCATCACCTAGCCCCAATCTTCTACGGTAGGTAGAAATACCGTACTCCCGTCAGCCCCGGTGTGCGGTTTTCATCCCACTGTCAGAAGCGGCGAGTATCTTGATCGTCTGTGACGGAGCGTCAACCAGCCGAAGCAGCCGACCGGGTCGCGCACGCCGCGGTCGGACAGGTCGAGGCCGCGGTAGAGCGGCTGTGCCTGCACCAGAGCACCAGCCCGGCGCGGGCGCGGCAGCTGCGATGGGTCGCGAAGGAGCTGCGAATCGTCAGCGCACATCCGGACTTCCGGCCCGGCGGCGACGTGCGTACAGCGGCGGATCTGCTCAGCGCGCAGGCGCTGACGTCGTATTTGCGGCTCGCGCAAGAGGGTGAATTGCGGCAGCGGCCAACGAGCACCGGGGACGGCACGTCGAGCGCGTCCTCGATGCGGATTCGTGAGGACTGCCTACGGCTGATCTGCCGGGAGCTTTCCCTGCCGGCGGCGATCACCGAGCGGGCACCGTTGCCCGCGCCGCGCGAGGTCGTCAACGGGCCGACGCGATCGCAGTTGCGCGCGTACTTGGCGCAGAAGGCGAAAAGTCCTCCGACTCGGCCGGGTCGCATCAGGCTGCTGGCGATCATCGGCACGGTGCTGGACACCGGCGCGCGGGTTGGCGAGTTGTGTGCGCTGCGCGTCGACGACCTCGACGTATCCGGCCCCGAATCGATACTGACGATCGTGCGGCGCCCGCAGGCTCGGTCGGTTTCGGAGCCGGTCACCGAACGGATCGTGCTTTCCCCCGGCACCGCTGTAGCGCTGCGGCACTGGCTAAGCGCGCGCGAGGAGATTCTGACGCCGCTTCATATCGGCGTGAAGTCGCTGTGGGTGTCTGTCGCGGGCAACCACGCGGGACTGCCGGCTGCGGACGGGCACTCGATCCGCCGGCCAGCCGGGATGCCGCTACGTCCCAGAGGGCTGCAACGCGCGTACACGCGGACCGTCGTGGAGCTGAACTCGGAGCTTGCGGGCTCGCCGGGGTGGAATCCGCTGCCGTACCGGCTTGAACAGCTACGGCGCGCGGTGGAGGTCAGCTCGTCGCGGATCGTAGAAGACGATGATCAGACTGGCGATGATCAGGCTATTGAGCCGGATGAAGTCAACGTCTGATTCGAGCTAGCCGACAGCGCGACCGCGGTTCCGTCCATCGGTGTCACTTGCACGGTCACTCTCGCTATCGCTACTGCCGCGCTCCGAACTCGCCGCCCTCGCGCCAGCGCCGGTGCCGGAGCGCTCACGGCCATAGGCCGCGCTGGCGCCGCCGCGCTCTGCGTCGCGGTCGTACTTCGCTTGGCTGCCGGGGCCCGCGTGGACCTCGGCGTTGGGGCGATCGCTAAAGGGCGCACGCCGCTGCACGCGTTCCTGTCTCTTGCGCACGGCCAGCGACGAGGCGACCGCCGCGACGATCATCGCCGCGCCAGCTCCCGCCGTGAGCACGTCCGGGACGTCCCGCCAGACCTCGACCATCAGCAGCAGCGCGAGCATGCCGATCGCGTAGTACGCGCCGTGCTCCAGGTAGCGGTACTCCTCCAGCGTGCCGCGGCGCACCACGTACACCGTCAGCGCTCGGATGTACGCCGCACCGATCGCCAGGCCGATGGTGATCAGCGAGATGTCCAGGGTCACCGAGAAGGCGCCCATCACCGAGTCGAACGAGAACGTCGCGTCGAGCAGTTCGAGGTAGAGGAACAGGAAAACGGCCGCCTTGCCGGTGACCGTCGCCCTTGGCCGGGACGCGCCGTCCGCGTCGGCCTGCTCGGCGATCATCTCGCCGACGCCGTTGACCAGCAGGTACGCGCCGAGGCCGGCGATCGAGCCGACGACGACCTTCAGCGCTATGTCGCTGCGCACGGTGGCCGAGGCGATCACCGCGAAGGTCAGCACCACGATTTCGCCCAAATGCGGTAGCCGACCGATCCAGCGCAGTGGCCGCTCGACCCAGCCGAGCCACATCTCGTCGCGCTCCTCGAACACGAAGCCGAGGAAGATCATCAGAAGAAACGCGCCGCCGAAGGCCGCGATGCCGGGCTGCACCGCGAGCAGCAGGTGGTGATACCGCTGCGGATCGGAGTACGCGAGGTCGATCGCTTGCGTCGGGCTCAGCTTCGCGCCGATGCTCACGATGGCCAGCGGCACCAGCAGCCGCATGCCGATCGCCGCGACCAGGATGCCGACGGTCAGGAACATCCGCTGCCAGAACTGTCCCATCCGGGCCAGCACGGTCGCGTTGACGATCGCGTTGTCGAACGAGACCGCGACTTCCAGGACGCCGAGCAGAGCCGCCACGGCCAGGCCGTGTACGCCCTCGATCGCGTACGCGGCGGCGAGGCAGCCGATCGCGACCAGGTGCGCGACGCCGAACAGCCGCAAGCCGCCGCCGGAACGCTTCGCGAGGCCGACCGTATTAGCCATGCCCAATCAGCCTCCCGCTCCGGAACCGGCGCCGTCGGCAACCCGCACGGCAACATCTCACATCGTCAGCGTCCTTGATTCGAACGCTACCCAACCATCCTTGGGTACGAGACGTGAAACCGCCCTACGTTCCGGTGAAATGAATCACGCGGATGATCGAACCTGCCTCGCGCGCCGGTGCTTGTGTGGTTTGAGGATGCTTCTGACGCGTCAGAGACGGCCCGCAAGCGCCTCAACCGCGAGCTAGACCGCGTGCGATGACCATCCGCTGAATCTGGTTGGTGCCCTCGACGATCTGCAGGACTTTAGCCTCGCGAAGGTACCGTTCAACCGGGAAGTCAGCCGTGTAACCGTATCCGCCGAACACCTGGACCGCGTCGATCGCCGTCTGCATCGCGGCGTCGGTGCAGAACAGCTTGGCCGCAGCGGCCTGACGCGTGAACGGCAGGCCTCGATCACGCAGCCGCGCCGCCGCCAGGTAGCCGGCCCGGCCGACCTCCAGCCGAGTGGCCATGTCGGCCAGGATGAAGCCGAGGCCTTCGTGGTCGATGATCGGCCGTCCGAACTGGACCCGGTCGCGTGCGTACGACACCGAGGCGTCGAACGCGGCCTGCGCCAAGCCGACCGCGCAGGCGGCGATGCCGAGACGGCCGGCGTCCAGGGCCTCCATCGCGATGGCGAAGCCCTCGCCCTCCGCGCCGAGCCGACGCGAGGTCTCGATACGTGCGCTGTCGAGATGGATCTGAGCCGTCGTCGACGAACGCAGCCCCATCTTGCGCTCGGGCGGCGCGGCGCTGAGTCCGGGGGTATGCGCGTCGGCGAGCAGAGCCGTGACGCCCTCGGCGCCGGAGCCGCTGGTACGCACCATCAGGGTGTAGAAGTCGGCCTCGCCGCCGTGCGTGGTCCAGGCCTTCGTACCGTTGACGACGTACGCCTCGCCGTCGACGATCGCTCGCGTGGTCAGGTGCGCGGCGTCGGATCCGTGTGCGGGCTCGGACAGGCAGTACGCGCCGAGCAGTTCCCCGCCGAGCATGTCGGGCAGCCAGAGCTCCTTCTGCCCCTCATCGCCGTGCGCGGCGAGAGCGTGACAGGAAAGCGTGTGCACTGAGACGCCGATACCGACCGCGAGCCAGTGGCGGGCCAGTTCTTCGAGGACCTGGAGGTAGACCTCGTACGGTTGGCCGCCGCCTCCATACTGCTCCGGAAAGGGCAGGCTGAGTAGCCCGGAACGACCGAGGACGCGGAACAGCTCACGTGGGAACCGGTGCGCCTCTTCGTATTCGGCGACGCGGGGGGCGAGTTCCTTCTCGGCGAGGGCGGTGGTCAGCTCGAGGAGCTCGACGGACTCCTCGGTGGGCAGCATCGCGCGGCGCGCGGCGTCCATAAAGTCGGCCTCCGACGGTGATGGGCAGGAGGTCGGTGGCGACGGACGACATGATCTTGTGAACCTTGTGCACGCACGCGCCACCGGCGTGCCGGAACGGTTTCCCGGTACGCCGGTCACTTTAGCGCGCGGATCCGCCGATCAGCAGCTGGATCAGGAGGTCGATGGCGTGTCGCCGCCGCCGTTCTCGATCTTCTGCATGTCCGAGACAACGAGGTTGGACGGAATGGCGAACCCGAGGCCAACGGAGCCCGATTGGCCCTGTCCGTTGGACGAGGAGTAGATCGCCGAGTTCATGCCGACCACCTGTCCGGCCGAGTTGAGCAGCGGGCCGCCGGAGTTGCCCGGGTTGATCGAGGCGTCGGTCTGGATGGCGGAGTAGGTCACCGTGGTGGTCGAGCCGAGACCGCGCCAGCCGAAGCCGGGGAAGCCGCCGCCGTTGTTGGTCGACTCGGTGATCGAGACCTTGCGGTTGAGCGCCGAGACGATGCCCGTGGTGACGGTGTTCTGCAGCTGGTCGGGCGAGCCGATGGCGATGGTCTGGTCGCCGACCTGGACGTTGTTGGAGTTGGCGAAGGTGACCGGGGTCAGCCCGGAAGCGCCGATGGCCTGGATGACGGCGATGTCGTCGGCCGCGATGTAGCCGATGACCTTCGCGTTGTAGGTCTTGCCGTTGGCGAGCGTGACGGTCAACGTCCCGCCCTCGGCGACGTAGTCGGCGATCACGTGGTTGTTGGTGACGATCTTTCCATCGGACGAGATGATCATTCCGGAGCCGGTGCCGGATACCGAGTCGGTTTTCTCGTCTATCTGTACGACGCTGGGCGTCACGGCCTTCGCGACCGCGCCGGCCGTCGTGGTGTTGTTCGAGGCGTTGTTCGCGCCAGTGACAGAGGTGACGACGCTGCTGGAGCTGTTGTTGTGCGAGCCGACGTACGCACCCGCCACGCCGCCGATACCGGCCGCGAGGATGACGAACGCGCCGATGACGCCGAGGCCGAACTTCATCCGGCGGCGCGGCTCGGCCGCGTGGGCCACACCGGGGAAACCCGCCCCGCCACCGCCGAAAGTGCCGCCCGGCGCGGTGGGGTTGGCCGCAGCAGGCGGATCAAGGGTCTGGGTGCCTTGGGCCGGCCCCGCGTATGGGCCCGCGGCGTACGGTCCGCCGCCCCAGGCCGACGGACGGCCATCGGGTTGCGGCTGCGGCTGACCGGCCCAGGCGTACTCGCCCTCGCGGGCCTGGACGGTGCTCGGGATGCTCTCGCCGTGCGGGCGCGGAGCGTTCCACTGCGGCTCCGTCTGGCTGGCGTTGGGGTCGTGCTGCGTCTCGGTCATGTCTCGAGGTTGCCGTCGCTCCTTGAAAGACTGCTGAGACGACGATCAGACCAGTACAAGAAAGCAGCACCGGATTTGATAAGGACGGCCCGCCGGTCCCTGTCCTACAGTGCAGCCCCGCTCGAGAGATCGGCCCGCCCGGCGCACGGAGTCAACCGTCCGGCGCACAATATCCACAGTTCCCGGGAAAACGGCCCGGTGAGCCGCCCTCCGCCAGTGATCGCCACCGTAGTATCACCGACTACAGACGTGGGCCGAGAGGCGGTAGGCGGCGATGGGCAGCGTGATCGAGAGCGGCGGCCTGGACGGGCCGGGCGAGTCGGACACCGGTGGGTTCGACCTCGCCAAGCTGATTCGCGAGCGCACCGGCGAGGGGCACGACCTGCAGTCCCGGATGCTCAACCCGCAGCTGCCGCGGATGCTGCACGCGATCGGGTTCGACCGCACGTACGTGCGCGCCGAGGGCGCCTATTTCTATGACAAGGACGGCAACGACTACCTCGACCTCCTCTCCGGATTCGGGGTCTTCGCCGCCGGACGCAACCACCCGGCGATTCGCGCCGCGCTGCACCAGGTGCTCGACGCGGACCTGGCCGACCTGGTCCAGTTCGACTCGCCGCTGCTGGCCGGGCTGCTCGCCGAGCGGCTGCTGGCCAAGGCCCCGCACCTGGACCGGGTGTACTTCGGCAACAGCGGCACCGAGGCGGTCGAGGCGTCGCTGAAGTTCGCGCGCTACGCCACCGGCCGCACCCGCATCCTTTACGTCGACCACGCTTTCCACGGCCTGACCACCGGCTCGCTCTCGGTCAACGGAGCGGCCGAGTTCCGCCGCGGCTTCGACCCGCTGCTGCCGGACAGCGCGATCCCGCTCGGCGACCTGGACGCGCTGGAGCGCGAACTGGCTCGCGGCAACGTGGCCGCGCTGCTGCTCGAACCGATCCAGGGCAAGGGCGTCAACATCCCGCCGCCCGGCTGGCTGCGGGCCGCGCAGGAGCGGCTGCGCGCGCACGGCGCGCTGCTGATCGCCGATGAGGTGCAGACCGGCGTCGGACGCACTGGCAAGTTCTTCGCCTACGAGCACGAACAAGGCGTCGAGCCGGACATCGTGACCGTGGCCAAGGCGCTGTCCGGCGGCTTCGTGCCGATCGGGGCGACCATGGCCAAGGGCTGGATCTTCGAGAAGGTCTACTCCTCGATGGACCGGGTCCTCGTCCACGACTCGACGTTCGGCTCCAACGCGATGGCGATGGCCGCCGGCCTGGCCGCACTCCAAGTCGTCGAGGACGAAAAGCTCGTCGAGAACGCCGAGCGCATCGGCGCCCTCCTCCAGCAGCAACTCACCGACCGCATCGAGCGCTACGAGCTGCTGACCGACGTGCGCGGCCGGGGCCTGATGATCGGGTTCGAATTCGGCAAGCCCTCCTCGCTCAAGCTCAAGGCCGGCTGGAGCACGCTGCAGGCCGCGCGGCGCGGGCTGTTCGCGCAGATGGTGGTGGTGCCGCTGTTCCAGCGCCACCGGATCCTGACGCAGGTCGCCGGCGACCACATGGACGTGATCAAGCTGCTGCCCCCGCTCAACATCACCGAGACGGAGGTGGACCGCTTCCTCGAAGCCTTCGACGACGTGATGCGGGACGCGCACCGCGGCAGCGGCCTGATGTGGGACTTCGGTCGCACCCTGGTCAAGCAGGCGCTGCAACGGCGGTGAACGGCGAGACGACGGCGGACGAGGAGGAGGGCGGCGAAGTGACTGACAGCGTGACCGAGACGCAGCAGAGTCGCCCGCAAGTCCCTGACGCGATCCCTGACGCGGTGCGCGCTCCGGACCGGGACGTCATCGAGGCCAAGGAGCAGGTCGAGAACTTCCCGGTGGCGCTGCGCTTCCTGCCCAGACGCGTACGCGAGGACCTCTCCGCGTTCTACATGTTCGCCCGCTACGTGGACGACCTCGGCGACGAGTACGCCGGCGACCGGGTCGCGGCGCTGAACGAGGTTAATGCCGACCTCGACCGCCTCGCCTCCGGCGGCACGCCCCTCCTCGAGCCGGTGCGCGGTATCGCCCGCCTTACAGCCGACGGCCGCGTGCCGTTCGAGCCCTTCCACAACCTGGTCGCCGCGAACCTGATGGACCAGCACAAGCTGCGCTACGCAACGTTCGCGGAGCTGGTCGCCTACTGCAAGCTGTCGGCGGACCCGGTCGGCCGGGTGGTGCTCTACGTCGCCGGCCAGGCCACCGAACAGAACATCGCCGACTCGGACGCCGTGTGCACCGGCCTGCAGGTCATCGAGCACCTGCAGGACGTGGCCGAGGACCACCGGAACGGCCGGATCTACCTGCCGCGCGAGGATCTTGCCGCGTTCGGGGTAGCCGAAAGTGACCTTGAAGCAGGAAACGCCGACGAAGATCTCAAGGCGCTCCTGCGCTGGGAGGCAGGCCGAGCCGCGGTGCTGGTCAGCAGGGGCGTGCCGCTGACCAAGCGGCTGCGCGGCTGGGCCAAGCCCGCGGTGATCGGTTACGTGGCCGGCGGCCGGGCGACCCTCGCCGCGCTGCGCCGCGCCGACTACGACGTACTGGCCGCCACGCCCAAACCCACGACCGGCGCGACGTTACGCGCGGCGGCGGGGGTCTATCTCGGCCGTCGGCGATAACGAGCGGACTAGGTTGATCACGTGCAGACCAGCGAAAACAACGAGCGGGCCGAGCAGCCGGCAGACCTCGCCGAGGCGTACGCGGTCTGCGAACGCATCGTCGGCACTGAGGCGCGCAACTTCTCCTACGGAATCCGCCTGCTGCCCAAGCCCAAGCGGCAGGCACTGTCGGCGGTCTACGCATTCGCGCGGCGCGTAGACGACATCGGTGACGGTGACCTGTCCCCGCACGACAAGACCGCAGCGCTCGACGAGGCACGTAAGCAGGTCGCCGCGCCCGGCGACCACCCTGGCGACCCGGTGATGGTCGCGCTCGCCGACTCCGCCGCGCGCTATCCGATCGACCTCGGCGCGTTCGGCGAGCTGATCGACGGCTGCGAGATGGACCAGCGCGGCACCGTCTACCAGACCTGGGACGACCTCGCGGTGTACTGCCGCTGCGTCGCCGGCTCGATCGGTCGGCTCTCGCTCGGCGTGTTCAACCCGCCGTCGCTGCACACCGACCCGGACGTACCCAACGCGCTGGCCAACACCCTCGGCCTGGCGCTGCAACTGACGAACATACTGCGGGACGTACGTGAGGATCTGACGACCGGTCGGATCTACCTGCCGCGTGAGGACCTGGAGGCGCACGGCGTTGAGTTGACCCTCAACGGCGACGGCAACCTGGACCCCCAGAACGGCCGCCTCGCCGACCTCATTCGCGACGAGGCCGACCGCGCGCAGAAGCTGTACACCGAAGGCCTCGGCCTGCTGCCGCTGCTGGACCGGCGCTCGCGCGCCTGCTGCGGCGCGCTCTCCGGGATCTACCACGCGCTGCTGCGCCGTATCGCGGCCGAGCCGGAAGCCGTGCTCTCCAGCCGCGTCTCCGTGCCCATGCCCCAGAAACTGTCCGTCGCGCTCAGTGCACTTCTACTCCCGGCGCCCCGCTCATGACCGCAAGGGATGAGATGACTTTCGAGAGCCTGCCGCCGGCCGATCCGCAACGCGGCGCAGGACGCCGCGCAGTCGTCATCGGCGGCGGCCTGGCCGGGATCACCACGGCGCTGGTGCTTGCCGAGCGCGGCTGGGACGTGACGCTGACCGAGGCGCGTCCACGCCTCGGCGGCCGGGCCACGTCGTACCGGCGCGGCGAGCTGACGGTGGACAACGGCCAGCACGTCTTCCTGCGCTGTTGTACCGCGTACCGTGGCCTGCTCGAACGCCTCGGCGCCGGCCCGGAAACCGGTATGACGCACCTTCAGGACCAGCTGGACATCCCGATCAAGTCGGCCACCGACGGCACGGTCGGACGCCTGAAGCGCAACCGGATGCCCGCTCCCCTGCACCTAGCCCTCGCGCTCGGCGGCTATGGCCTGCTGCCGCTGCGCGACCGGGCCCGGCTCGGCGGCCCCGCACTCGCGCTGCGCCGCACCAACCCGGCCAGCCCCGAAGTAGACGAACAGGGCTTCGGCCCGTTCCTGCGCAAGCACCACCAATCAAAGGCAGCAGTCGACCGGCTCTGGTCGGTCATCTCCACGGCCACGCTCAACATCAACCCTGATGACGCGTCACTGGCGCTGGCCGCCAAAGTCTTCCGCACCGGCCTGCTGGAGCGCGCGGACGGTTCGGACCTCGGCTACGCGTTGGTGCCGCTCGGTCAGATCCACGACGAGATGGCCCGCAAAGCCCTCGGCGCGGCCGGTGTCACCGTCCTCGACTCGACAAAGGCCGAGCCGCTGAGCGCCGGCAACCCGACGACCGTCACCGTGACTGACCGCGCCGAACAGCAAACACAACTCCAGGCCGACGCCGTGATCCTCGCGGTCCCCCACGACGTCGCCGCGACGCTGCTGCCGAAGCCGCACCCGACCGGCTTCGAGCAGCTCGGGCACAGTCCGATCCTCAACATCCACGTGCGTTACGACCGGCCGGTGTTAGACGGGCCGTTCCTCGCCGCGGTGGACTCTCCCGCGCAGTGGATCTTCGACCGGACCCCGGCCAGCGGGGTCGACGGACCGGCCGGGAGCTACCTCGCGATCACCGTCTCGGCGGCCGACGAGATCGCCGACACGCCAGACCCGGGAGCTGGCCGAGCTGTTCGAGGGCGAACTCGCCCGGCTGCTGCCCAAGGCGCGCGAGGCGCGCGTGGAGGAGGTCTTCGTCACTCGCGAACAGCACGCCACGTTCCGTCAGGAACGCGGTTCGGCGGCGCTGCGGCCCGGCCCGAGCACAGCCATAGCAGGGGTCTACCTTGCGGGTGCTTGGACGGCCACCGGCTGGCCGGACACCATGGAAAGTGCGGTGCGCAGCGGAATCAACGCTGCCAGACTAGTTGTTGATCAAACGACTGGAGAGGGCTGATGGACGCACAAGCTCCGCATATTCTGGCCGCGATGAAAGGGCTCGTCGACCCGGCGCTGCAAGGGTACGTGGACGGGCTGCACCCGGCGATGCGCGAGATCTCCCGGTTCCACTTCGGCTGGGACGACGGCGCGGGCTCGGGAAAGGCGGTGCGTCCCGCACTCGCCGTGCTCGGCGCCAAGGCGGTCGGCGCGTCCGGGGACGAGCCGGTGGTGATCGACGCGGCGTGCGCGGTCGAGCTGATCCACAACTTTTCCCTGCTGCACGACGACATCATGGACAAGGACCGCACCCGGCGGCACCGGCCGACCGCGTGGACGGTCTACGGCGTCGACCAGGCGCTGCTGGCCGGCTGCGCGCTGCACACCCTCGCGTTCGAGCTGATGGCCCGCCAGGGCGCGTCGGCCGCGCTCGACGCGCTGGCCCGCTCGGTGCAGCTGCTGATCGCCGGTCAGTCTGACGACTTATACCTGGCGGACCGCGGCGATGTGACGGTCGATCAGTGCTTGACCATGGAGCACGGCAAGACCGCGTCGCTGATCTCCGTCTCCGCCGCGCTCGGCGCGATCGCCTGGTACGGCGACGCGCACGTCCCCGGCTCGGACGCCGCCGAGAAGACCCGGCTCCTGGCCGAATACGGCTACCACCTCGGCATGGCCTTCCAGATGGTTGACGACATGCTCGGGATCTGGGGCGAGTCGGACCGCACCGGCAAGCCGGTCGCCGCAGACCTGCGCGCGCGCAAGCGCTCGGCGCCGGTCGTCGCCGCGCTGACCTCCGGCACACGGGAGGGCGAGCGGCTGGCCGCTCTCCTCGCCGCGCCCGGCGAACTGTCCGACGAGGATGTGGCGCTCGCGGCCAAGCTCGTCGAGGAGTCCGGCGGCCGCGCGTGGACCCTAGAGCACGCGGACCAGCACACACGCGAAGCGCTGAGCCGGCTCGACCGCTTGTCGGCCGCCCCCGGCGCCCTCGGCGATCTAACCCGAGTGACCAGGTTTCTCCTGGCGCGGGAGTGGTAGAGGCGGGCAGGAGGAGGACCCATGACGGCAATCGCGGAACGGCCCTTGGCGGCGGGTGCCCAGCCCGAACCGCTCGAGGCCGTGCGCCACGCCACCGATCAAGCGCGGGAGCATCTGCTCGCGCTGCAGGACCCGGCGGGGTGGTGGAAGGGGGAGCTGGCGACCAACGTCACGATGGACGCCGAGGACTTGCTGCTGCGGGAGTTCCTGGGAATCCGCACGCCGGCCGACAGTGAGGCCGCGGCGCGGTGGATCCGCTCCCAGCAGCGGGAGGACGGCACCTGGGGCTCCTTCCACGGCGGCCCGCCCGAGCTGTCCACCACGGTCGAGGCGTACGTGGCGCTCAAGCTGTGCGGCGACCCGATCGACGCGCCGCACATGAAGCTGGCGCTGGACTTCATTCAGACGAATGGCGGAGTCGAGCGGACGCGGGTGTTCACCCGGATCTGGCTGGCGCTGTTCGGGCTCTGGGACTGGGAGCGGCTGCCGGTGATGCCGCCGGAGCTGATCTTCCTCCCACCACAGGTGCCGCTGAACATCTACGACTGGGGCTGCTGGGCCCGCCAGACGGTGGTCGCGCTGACTGTCGTCGCGCACTTCCGGCCGGTTCGGCCGATCCCGATCGGCATCGACGAGCTGCGCTCCGGCGCCAGCGAGCCGCCGCTCCTGCCCGCGTTCAGCACCGGCGGCTTCTTCCAGCGGGCAGACAAGGTGCTGCACCGCTACGAGCGTCAGCCCTTCAAGCCCGGCCGCAAGGCGGCGCTGCGGCGCGCGGTCGAGTGGATCGTCGCCCGGCAGGAAGCTGATGGAGGCTGGGGCGGCATCCAGCCGCCGTGGGTGTACTCGATCATGGCGCTGCACTTGATGGGCTATCAGCTCGACCACCCGGTGATCCGCGTCGCGCTCGACGGCCTCGAGGGCTTCATGGTGCGCGAGGACACGCCGGATGGACCGATTCGCCGACTGGAGGCGTGCCAGTCACCGGTATGGGATACCGCACTGGCCATGGTCGCGCTGACTGACGCGGGCGTCGACGGGTGACCACCCGGCGATCGTGAAGGCCGCCGACTGGATGCTCGGCGAGGAGATCACGGTCAAGGGCGACTGGTCCGTACGTCGTCCGCAGCTGGCTCCGGGCGGTTGGGCCTTCGAGTTCGCGAATGACAACTACCCGGACACTGACGACACGGCCGAGGTCGTCATCGCGCTGCGACGGGCCGCCCGCGATGGGGGTCAGCAGGAACGGCTAGATAAATTGCGCGGCGCGATCGACCGCGGCGTGCGGTGGATGGCCGGGATGCAAAGCAAGGACGGCGGCTGGGGCGCGTTCGACGCGGACAACACCCGGTACCTGATCAACGAGCTGCCGTTCTGCGACTTCGGCGCGGTGATCGACCCGCCGTCGGCCGACGTGACCGCGCACATCATCGAGGCGATGGCGCTGGACGGGCGCGCGCACGATCCGCGCGCGCTGCGCGGCGTGCGCTGGCTGATGGACAACCAGGAGAAGGACGGGTCCTGGTTCGGCCGCTGGGGCGCGAACCACGTGTACGGCACCGGGGCGGTCGTCCCGGCGCTGGTCGAGATGGGCGTTGATCGCGGGCACCCGGCCATCCGCCGGGCTGCCACGTGGCTGATTGAGCATCAGAACGACGATGGCGGCTGGGGTGAGGACCTGCGCTCGTACGTCGACCCGGCGTGGATCGGCCGGGGCGAGTCGACTGCTTCGCAAACCGCGTGGGCGATGCTCGCGCTGCTCGCGGCGCAGGAGCCGGGCGACCACGCGCGGGCGGTGGCGGTGCGTGAGGCGGCTGATCGCGGCGCCGCGTACCTCGCCGAGTCGCAGCGTGCCGACGGGACCTGGGACGAGGACTGGTTCACCGGAACCGGCTTCCCCGGCGACTTCTACATCAACTATCACCTGTACCGGCTCGTCTTCCCGCTGACCGCGCTCGGCCGCTACCTGGCCGACCGTCTCGTGGAGTCCCCGTGAATGCGGAAGTACAGCCCAAGCTGACCATCGCCGCCGCGCTCTCCATCGAGGCCCGAGCCCTGGAGAAGGGGCTGACGGGTGCTCACGATGTGCGAGTCGTGCGCGTCGGGCAGCGGGCACGTAATGCGGTGCGAGTGCTGCCGCGCGACGACGACGCGCTGATCGTGGCCGGCGTCGCCGGAGGCGTGGACCCGAACGTGCGCGCGGGCGACATCGTGGTGGCGACCGAAGTGCGCGGGCCGGAGGGCTCGATCGTGCGCAGCCCAGCCGCGCCGTTGCTCGCGGCCGCGATTCGGGCGCTTGGTCTTGAGTCGCCCGCAGGTGGCCCGGTGCGGGTGCATCTCGGGCCGATCGCGACGACTGACCGGCTGGCGCTCGGCTCGCGTCGGCGAGTGTTGGCGGGCGAGGGCGTTGCCGCGGTGGACCTGGAGTCCTCCTGGCTCGGCACGCTCGCCAACCGGCCGTTCGCGGTGGTGCGAGTCATCGTGGACGACTCGGAGACCGGGCTGTACCACCCGGCGACCGTGTCCCGAGGCCGCGCTGCGATCCAGACGCTGACGAAGATCGTCCCGGCGCTGGAGCGGTGGGGCGACGCGGTGCGCGGACGTCGGCGTGTGGTCCTCGCGTCGCCGCGCTCGTTCTGTGCAGGCGTGGAGCGGGCGATCGAGATCGTCGAGGAGGCGCTGGAACGCTACGGCGCGCCGGTGTACGTGCGGCGGCAGATCGTGCACAACGCGTATGTGGTGGCGGATCTGGAGCGTCGCGGCGCGGTCTTCGTCGAGGAACTTGACGAGGTGCCAGATGGCGTGCCGGTCGTGCTCTCCGCGCACGGGGTCGCCCCGGTGGTGCGCGAGGACGCGGCGCAGCGCGGTCTGACTGTTGTCGATGCGACGTGTCCGCTGGTGGCCAAGGTGCACACGGAAGCGCGGCGGGCGCTGCGTGACGGCAACACCGTGGTCTTCATCGGACACGCCAACCACGACGAGTCCGAGGGCTTGCTCGGCGAGGACCCGGATCCGGTGAATCCGCGGATTCGTCTGGTAGAGACCGCGAAGCAGGCTAAGGAACTCGAGGTCGAGGATCCGGGCAAGCTCGCCTATTTGATGCAGACGACGCTGGCAGAGGACGAGGCCGCGGACATCGTGAACGCGCTGCGCGCCACGTTCCCGGCCGTCGTCGAGCCGCCGTCGTCCGACATCTGCTACGCCACCACCAACCGGCAGCGGGCCATCCGGGACATCGCGGCCGAGGTGGACGTGGTGCTGGTGGTCGGATCGCAGAACTCGTCGAACTCCAAGCGGCTGGTCGAAGTGGCCGAGCGCGCCGGGGCCGCGGCGTATCTGATCGACGGCGCGGACGAGATCGACCCGGCCTGGCTGGCCGGGGCACGCTCGGTCGGGCTGACCGCCGGGGCGTCCGCGCCGCCGAAGCTGGTGGACGAGGTCGCTGACGCGCTGTCCGGTCTCGGGCCGGTGGATCGGGAAGACCCGCCGGGGGTGGAGGAGTCTTACAAGTTCACCTTGCCGCCCATGCCCCCACTGGCCACCGCTCGGCGCACCGAAGGGGCAGTAGACCGGCCGGAGGGTGAATCCGACCTCGACACTCTCGATACTGGAGTGGCCGGGGTTACCGGAGTCTCTGGGGTTGCTGGGGTCACCGGAGTTGTCAACGGGCTGAACACTGGGCCCGAATTTCGCACTGGGAGCTGATCGTCTTGTCCATCCCGATGAGGCAGTCCGCGCGGATCGGCGCGTACCTGTTCAAGCAGAAGCTGAAGGGCGTCAAGAAATTTCCATTGATCGTCGAGCTTGAACCGCTGTTCGCGTGTAACCTCGCCTGCCCCGGCTGCGGGAAGATCCAGCATCCGGCCTCGATCCTCAAGCAGCGGATGCCGGTGGAGCAGGCGATCGGCGCGATCGAGGAGTCCGGCGCGCCGATGGTGTCGATCGCGGGCGGCGAGCCGCTGATGCACCCTCAGATCGACGAGATCGTGCGTCAGCTGATCAAGCGCAAGAAGTATGTGTATCTGTGCACGAACGCGCTGCTGCTGCCGAAGCACATCCACAAGTTCAAGCCGTCGCCGTACTTCGCGTGGGTCGTGCACATCGACGGCCTGGAGAAGCGGCACGACGAGGCAGTGGACAAGGAAGGCGGCTTCCAGGGCGCGGTCGAGGCGATCAAGCTGGCCAAGTCCAAGGGCTTCAAGGTCAACACGAACTCGACCTTCTTCAACAACGACTCGCCGCAGTCGGTCATCGACGTGCTCGACTTCTTGAATGACGACCTCGAGGTCGATCAGATGATGATCTCGCCGGCTTACGCGTACGAGAAGGCGCCGGACCAGGACCACTTCCTGGGGGTCACGCAGACGCGCGAGCTGTTCAAGAAGGCTTTCGACGGCGGCAACCGGAAGCGGTGGAGGTTGAACCACTCGCCGCTGTTCCTGGACTTCCTGGAAGGTAAGACGGACTTCCAGTGCACGGCGTGGGGCATTCCGTCGTACTCGCTGTTCGGCTGGCAGAAGCCGTGCTACCTGATGAACGACGGGTACGTGAAGACGTACCGCGAGCTCATCGAGACGACCGAGTGGGACAAGTACGGCCGCGGCAAGGACGAGCGCTGCTCGAACTGCATGGCGCACTGCGGGTACGAGCCGAGCGCCGTTCTGGCGACGATGTCTTCTCTGACGGAGTCACTGCGCGCGATGCGTAGTTGACCTTCGGGTTAGGCTGTCGAGAGCGTCTCGACGGTGAGTGCCGGCGGGTGACTTTCCGCGGCAGGCATGCGTCGTCGAGGTGCGTCCTAGTCAGTCCTGCGCTCTGAGCGTCCCGCGCTCTGAGCACTGCTCGACGAGAGTATCGATGCGCGTAACCGGCCCGGACTTGCACCCGCACAGGCAGCGGCGGCGACGATACGCCGCCGCTGCGTTGTGCCTGGGATTGCTCGCGGCTGGGGCGCTTGGGACGTTTCTGACGGAGCAGGGCTCCGTGAGCAGCCACGGGAGCGCCGCGGCGGTTGGGGGCGGCGGTGGCGGGGCTCCGGGTGCGCTTCCAAGTCCGCGGCCGCTGAGCAGCCAGCCAGCGGCGTACCCGCTCGGCTCGCTGAGCGGTGTGGGAGGAACTGCGCAGCGAGGGGCGACGCTGCCGGGCACGTCTGGGACTGCGGGTCCGGCATCGGTCAGCCCGGCTCCGAACGTGGGCCCGATTGGGTCGGGCGCTGGAGCCGGGGCTGGGGCTGGTGGCGTCGCGGCTGGTGGCGCCGATGGCGGGGACGCTGCGCAGCTGTTCGCCGAGAAGGGGTCGGCTGATGGGCCGCAGTCGCCATCGTCGATGACCGTTTCGGACCCATTGACGGGTACGGCGTTCGCCGGCATACCGCAGGTCGGCGCGATCTTCGACGACTCGAGCGGTGCGGTGGACGGGCACTACTGCAGCGGGAGCGTCGTCGACAGTCAGTCCGGCGACATCGTGATCACCGCCGCGCATTGCGTCTACGACTCGTCGTCGGGGACGTACCTCAATAACATCGCGTTCGTGCCCGGGTATCACGACGGCCAGCAGCCGTACGGAGTCTGGACGCCGTCGAAGATCCTGGTCCCGCAGCAATGGATCGATAGCGGCGACCCGGACTACGACGTCGCGTTCGTGGTCGTCCATCAGGCTGGGTCGAGTGACCGGATTCAGGACCAGGTTGGCGCGGATGAGCTCGGGCTGAATCCGTCCTACACGACGATGGTGCAGGTCGTGGGGTATCCGGTCGAGACGGAGCAGCCGATCACGTGTACGAACTACACGAAGGAGCTCGGCCCGACGCAGTTGGAGTTCGACTGCCCCGGCTTCCCAGACGGCACCAGCGGCGCGCCGTTCTTGGCGAATGTCGATCAGCAGACCGGGCGCGGGACTGTGGTCGGAGTGATAGGCGGGTACGAGACCGGCGGGGACACTCCGGACGTGTCGTACAGCGTTTACTTCGGCGGCGAGGTGGCGGATTTGTTCAGCCAGGCTCAGGCTGCCGGCTAGCGGATTGCTCGTTGGTGCAGCGCAGTGTCCAGAAAGTACGACTTACTCTGATTCGCGTCTTATGTCAGGCATCGGCGATAGAATAGGGGTACGGGGAAACGCCTCGCCACCTGCGCCGATATCACGGAGAGCTTGACATGGACGCGATTGAGCTTACTGAGAAGACCACTGAGACGACGACTGAGACGACGGCTGTTGAGAACGCCGTCTGCGCGCTTGCGGATCTGGATGCGCTTGCCGCGTCGTTGGCTCAGGCGGCGCCGAGCGCGGGCGCGCTGGGCGAACTGGAGTTCGAGCGATTGTCTCCTGCCGGGCGTATCAATGCGGTGCTGGGCTGGGAGCGGCTGGTGCGCCACGCGCACGCCGGGTTGATCCGCTGCCTGGGCACTTTGGCGCGTGATGCGGGTGACCCGCGCCGGATCACCCAGGATGGGGCGGACTCGCGTTGGCTGATCGAGAGCTGAGTTGTCCGCCGCGCTGGCCTGGTCCCCGGCCACCACGCAGAACCGGCTGTCCGACGCGCACGCCCTGGTGCGTCTGTTCCCCCAGACCCTTGAACTGCTCGGCGAAGGGCGAGTCTCCCTTGAGCAGGCCCGTTCGCTGGCGCAGTTGACTTCCGGCTTGGAAGATGACGCGGCTCAAGCAGTCGAGGCGCGGGTATTGAGCCGCATGCCCGGTCAGAGCCCGGCGGTGACTCGGCAGGCGATCCGCCGTGCGATCCTGCGCGCCGATCCGGATGCCGCTGCGAAGCGCTACCGCTACCAGCGCGCCCGCCGCCGGGTCGAACTGCGCCCGGAGGACGACGGGATGGCGACCCTCTCGTTTTATCTGCCCGCCGACACCGCGCAGATGGCGATGCGCACGCTGACCGAGATGGCGCAGCGCGCCAAACGCAACAACAAAGACGGCGGCGACAAGCGCACCCTCGACCAGCGCCGCGCCGACCTGCTACCCGCCCTATTGAGCCGCGCTCCCGGCACCAACGGGAACACCACTTCGCTGCCCGCCGTCGCTGCACGCGTCAGCGTCGTGGTCGGCATCGAAACCCTGCTCGGCTTAAGCCACGAACCCGGGCACCTGGACGGCTACGGCCCGATCTGCGCGGACCAAGCCCGCCGCATCGCCCACGCACACGCAGCACGCTGGCGCTTCCTGCTCACCGCCACCGACGGCACCCTCGCCCACGCCTCACCGCGCACCTACACCCCGACCGCCGCAATCAAACACCTCACCCAACTCAAACACACCACCTGCGCCTTCCCGCACTGCGCCATGCCCTCCGACCGCTGCGACCTGGACCACAACCAACCCTTCGGCAACGGCGGACCGACCACCGCCGACAACCTCGCCCCACTGTGCCGCCGCCACCACAACCACAAAACCCACGGCCACTGGGATCTCCGCCGCAACGACGACGACCGCATCGAGTGGACTTCCAAGCGAACCGGCCGCAGCTACACCACCACACCCACCCGCTACCCCCTCGCCGCATAACCCACCCCACCGAAAAGTGAAACATTCAAAGTTTCACAGGACCCTGAGACAAGAATCCTGATCCAACCGCCAGTCCCCCACCGTCGCCGACGCACCAGCAGGCGGACAAGCGAGGCGAACCACCCGCCACCGCCCACCACCACGCCCACCTCACCACTTGCCACTCACCACTTGCCACTTGCCGCTGTGCGCATCTCGTTGCGTCTGCGAAACAGAGTCGGAACTGGTGTGACACCAGAGGCTGAAACGGTGCGCGCAATTGTTGAGCGCACGGTGTTACTCCCCAGCTAGCGCAGGTCAACCAGCTACGGCCAACCACCGACTCAGCCTCGTTGTCGCTGCGTTTTCACACCCCGAGGGGATCCGGACCCCGCCGCTCGGCGAACGCACAACGCAACAGCCGCTGCGGGTAAGCGCACGCACACAGCACTCGCCCGGGCAGTCAGCGGCGTACCGGTTCGATTCGGTTCGATTCGGCCCTGTTCGGCCGCCCTGTTCTGTTCTGTTCCCCCTCTGGACGGAGCACGCTGTGCATCTCGACTACATCCCGTATCCCACGACCGGCTACTCCTCCGGCGACGCCGCTTGGCAGCTCACCGCCGCCACCCTGGTCGGCCTCATGAGCCTGCCGGGCCTCGCAGTCCTCTACGGCGGCCTGGTGCAGAAGAAGTGGGCCGTCAACACGATGCTGATGGCCTTCTCAGCCTTCTCACTCGTCCTGATCGTCTGGGCGATGTGGGCGTTCAACATGGGCTTCGGCCACCCATGGATCAAGACCACGGTCAACGGCTCGCCGAGCGGCTTCCTCGGGAAGCCAGGCCCGGCCCTCGGCGCCGGGCAAGAAGGACAAGCGGACATCCCGCTGCTCGACGGGCTCATGCCGCCGTTCAACTTCTCCCAGTCGGCTCTGTTCTACTTCCAGTTCGTCTTCGCCGCGATCACCCCGCTGCTCTGGCTCGGCAGCGTCATCGGCAGGATGAGCTTCAAAGCCTGGCTCGTCGTCGTCCCGTTGTGGACCTCGATCGTTTACTCCGCCGACGCGTTCATGCTCTGGGGCGGCGGCTATTGGGCGGGCAAGGGCGCCGTTGACTACTCGGGCGGCTACGTCATCCACCTGTCGGCAGGCACGGCCGGTTTCGTCGCGGCCGCGGTGATCGGGCCACGACTGAAGAAGGACCGCGAGCACGGCGCACCGAACAACCTCCTGCTCTGCGCGACCGGCGCGGGGATTCTGTGGCTCGGCTGGAACGGCTTCAACGGCGGCGACCCCTACTTCGCCGGCGCGGACGCGGCAGCGGCCGTCGTCAATACCAACCTCGCCACCGCCGCGGCACTCCTCGTCTGGCTAATCATGGATTACACCCTCAGCCCGACCCGCAAGCCAACCCTGCTGGGCGCGATCAACGGCATGATCGTCGGACTCGTGACGATCACCCCGGCGGCCGGCTACGTCAACGGCCTCGGCGCGATCTGCCTCGGCGTCATCAGTTCGGCGATCGTATGGACCGCTTGGTACAGGCTGTCGAAAGTGTGGATCTTCAAGAAGGTCGACGACACGCTCGGCGTCGTCTACACGCACGGCATCGCCGGTCTGTGCGGTGGCCTGCTCGTTGGGCTTTTCGCCGACCCGAACATGACCGTCTACCCGGCGGGCAAGGCGAAGGGGTCGAGTTCGTTCTCGGTGACCGGCCTGTTCTACGGTGGACACTCTTGGCACCAGCTGTGGATGCAGCTGTTCGCGGCGCTCACCGTGATCGTGTGGACGGCGGTCGGGACGTTCGTGATCCTTCGCGTCGTCGGACTCTTCATCAAGCTGCGGCTGCCCGATGCGGTGCTTGAAACCGGCGACCTCGCGGTTCACGACGAAGAGGTCTACCCACCGCAGACACTCGTAGCGGTCGGCGCGGCTGTCGGTGCGCCTGCCAGAGAACAGGGGGAGGACGGCGCGACGACCGGCTCCACCTCGGCGGAGAGCGAATCGACGATCGAGTCCTAATCCGGCGGCTCGTCCTGTGCCGTGTGCGCGCGGGGGCACGCGCGGTACAGGACGGGCCGTCGGCTCAAGCCGGATGAGGGGAAACGGGGTCCGTGAAGCTGATCACGGCGGTCATCAGGCCGGAGGACCTGGACACCGCGCATCGGGCGCTCCTCGCCTTCGGCGCTCCGGGCGTGACCGTCACGCCGCTGCTCGCGGGCTCGCGGTGGAACCGGCATCTGGAGGTCTACCGGGCCACCGTGCTGGTCGCGGACTTGGTGCCACGGCTGCGCATCGACGTGCTGGCGCAGGACGAGGACGTGCCGGACCTCGCGGACCTGCTGGCTCGGATCGGCGGCCCGATCACCGGCGGGGACGACACCGGCCGGGTCTGGATCAGCACAGTTGAGCAGGTCATACGGGTGCGCACCGGGGAGCGCGGCGAGCCCGCGCTGTGATCCGCGCGCCGAGGTACGCTTCCGTCCGCCCCTTGATGGCGCTCACTGGACGCCGCCGCCACGCCCCCGCGCCTTGATTTCTGCCGGTTCCACCCGAAAAATGAGGGTGACGGGCCAGGTCGGGACGGTGGAAATCACCTTCTACCTCCGGGCGGAACGCAAGATCGAAGCCTCGCGCGACCCACAGTCCTGACATGGATGTGTGCTACCGTACCGATCACCCGAACGTGAGCACTCAACCGGGGGCGATCCCCTCACTGACCACACTGCTTGCGACCAGCCTGCTAGGGCACGCGCGAAACGGCGGCACCGCGATGGCCTCTTCAGCACGCGACCGGCCTTGGCCCGCCACACTGACGCTGGGTCCGGACGGACGGATCACCTCTTGGAGCCGCGGCGCCCAAGCCCTCTTCGGGCTCTCGGCAGCCAGGGCCTGCGGTAGGCGGCTGCGTGCCCTGCTGGTGCGGCCCGAGGACCGCGCGACGGTGGACGAGCTGTTCGGCTCGGTGCTCGCCGGGCGTAGCTGGTCGGGGTCGCTCCCCTTGCTCGACGCGGATGGGCGCGCGCTCCCGGTGGAGTGCGGCTGGCAGCCGATTCAGGATCGGCGCGGGCGGCCGGGCGCGCTGATCGTGGTCACGGACCGTGTTGATACTCCGGATGATGTCGGCGCCGATGAACATGAGCCGACCGCAGAGGCTCCGCTTGGCACGGCCCACGCCGCGCTTGAGGCGATCAGCCAGTTCCAAGAGCACGCGGCGACTGTCGCGATGATGCGCCGCGTGCAACTGCTGACCGACGCCAACACGATGATCGGCTCGACACTCGACATGGCTGCGACTGCGGCCGAGCTGATGGAAGTGGCCGTGCCTCGGTTCGCGGACTCGGCGAGCGTGGCTGTGCTGGAGTCGGTGGCGGCTGACTTCGAGCTGCCGGACCGGCCGGCCGGGACCGGCGCCGTGCTGCGGTGGATTGGTGTGATCGTGAGTCTCGTCCTCTTCTTCTCAATTCTTATGTTATGGATACTTATCGTCATGGAGATCTGGGCTGCTCATTATAGAGAATGGACTGCAGAGAAACAAAGTGTTTGAGTATTTAAAGAGATGGGATCTCATGCTACAGCAGCTGAGTAGGGCACTGCAGATACTTGCATTGGATCCGAATTCTCTTCTCTGCAGATCGTTCCAGCATCTCCAACAGGAATATCACACCATGTTTGCGAGGACAGCATTACAGCATTAGACAAGACAAGTGGAGGGAGGAGAACACACAAAGCAAAGCCACTGCTGATAGGATGGTTATCTTATGCTTGGAATCTCTTGGGTATTACTAGTATATATACAATCAGTATTCAGTATTATTTGTTCGGTTCGGCTGTGTTGCCACAACAGCAGACAGGAAGAAATAATTGATGAATAATATCTATTATTGTTATTCTACACAAGAAAGAAAGCAACTAGCTGCAGAGCTCATCGCTCGGTCAACACACTGTGCAGCTCCTGCGTATCGTCTGACAGCAGAGCTGAGGCGTTTGTTGATACATTGTGAGAATGCACAAGGAAGGACAGAGACTGTTGTTCCCGCTGCTGTATTGTGAGTGGCTGCTTGTACTGTCGCTACTTTTCTCCTGATCCTGCTGGCTCTGTGTTTGCTGTGTTCGCCTGTGCCTGTATCCAATGGTGGCCAGTATGACAAGTGCTGCGATGACTGCTACGAATATCAGTGCTATATGCAGTTGTCTCATGTTGCTTGTCTGTATGTTTGGAGTGGCAATTCCAATTCTTTCATTGTCCATATCGAATACTGTGTCATATATCTAAGGAAAGTGTCTCCCAGAATGAGGAAGTCATGTCCACTCGCTGTGATCAGCAATGGCCATAATACCCCACAACACCGTCTATCATATAGTCAAGGGGAGAGACTGGATATGACATGGAGATGCTGCCCTCTCCTAGTCTGAGTACTAGTGTGGGTAGATCCTCTATTCTCCCTGGTGTGCATTGTATCTCCATGTGATTGGGTTCATATCTACAGTCTTTCCTGGCATTGAGTATTTGTTCTTTGATGGATGTGAAGTATGTGGCAGGGATCCCAATGAAGGAAGTTCCAGTATCTAATAGAGCCACACATGGTCTGTCTTGACATAGTCCATGATGTTGTCCATTAATGTATACTCTGTTGACTGGAATCACCCATTGCTGTACTGCTGCCTGTTGTAGATCTAGCAAGAGGGTAATGGTGCTTGAATTCCCTGTGGAGCATAGCGTGTGTCTGTTTCTCCCAGTATGAATAGAGATCCTGTTTGTTGTTGTTGTGGTGTTGAGTCGAATGAGAAAACTCTGTTTCTGATGATTCCTTGTTGGTATAATGAGTCAATGACTGTTGCACTGTTTGTTTCACTAATAGCTGTGAATGATAGTCCAAGTATTCCATCTGTTGGATCAGTGTTTGAGCAAATGTTCGCTTGAATTGAACAGCTTCTCCGAAGGTCTGATTGCGAACAGTCGCACCTGCTAATGATACACTATCAACACTGAGATAACCGCTAGCTCTTCCTTCTCCATACTCTATTGACCATTGATGGGAATTAGGATAATAAGTAGAAGACAGTCGATGATCGTGATCAGTGATTGTGTTTCATACGTGTGGCTGATGTTGCAGCACTGAATATCCATAGATCTGCAGATCCTGTATCGAATACCACAGTGAAGCTCTGTGGAGGAGAACCAATCAACAGTGGGCCTGTGTACACAATGTACGGAAATTCAACAAAGGAGCAGAAAAATCAAGGGAAAGACAAGAGTGTTCTCGGAACTTTACCGCTTAGCAGTACCGCGCGGGATTGTTCGAGGTGGTGAAATGCGGGGTGATCGGCGATCGCGGGCTTTTCGATTTGCTGGATCGGCGACGCGCTGAAGTGCTGGCGATGGAGCCGGCTGTGGTCGACGAATTGATCGGTCCGCGGTGCGAATGAAAGCCGCAGTCGTTACGGCGGACGAGCGCGAGGGCGATTTGCGGCGCATCTTGAATTTTGGGCATACCATTGGCCATGCGATTGAAGCGGAGACGGAATACGTGCGCCTGCTGCATGGCGAAGCGGTGGCGTGGGGCATGCTGGCGGCCATTCGTTTAGCAGAACTGCTCGACATGCTGGAGCGCGGCGAGGCCCAGAGAATTGCGCGTGTGGTGTGCGGCTATGGACCGCTTCCGGCTGTCGAAGATTTGAATCCGGACCGTCTCTTGATGCGGCTCGAGCGACAAGAAAACACTGGCCGGCAAAATTCATTTCGTTCTGCCGACCGCAATTGGCGCGGTAAAAATAGTGTCGGGCATCGACTCCGCTTTGATCCGCCGGGCAATCGTGGACACGCTGGGCCGAAACTCGTGAACAGCGAGTCGGGACCACTCCACCAGGAACTTCCGGCGAACGGCAAGCGGCCTTGTGGGTGCGGCAGATGTTCTCGGAGATCGCGCCGACGATATGACTTA
>CAVQPP010000453.1:0-16195 GCA_963714445.1 uncultured Actinomycetota bacterium | reverse complement strand
CCGAGCACGACCCTCCCGCCCGACAGTTCCTGCACGCCTGCCGCCGCCGATGCGGTCACCGAAGGGTGCCGGGTGACCGGGTTGGTGACGCCGACTCCGAGCTTGATGGTGGACGTCGCCTGAGCCGCGATGGCGAGCGCTACGTAGGAGTCGCCGATGACGCACTGTGAGTCGGCGATCAGCAGGCCGTCCCAGCCGTCGCGCTCCAGCTGCGGCGCGTCCACGCCGATGGCCCGCGGCGTCGTCTGCCCGACCCGCCAGAACTCCAAGCCCATGTCAGCCCTCCACTGGTTGAGCATCGGTTGCGATGACGCCCGCGGCGTGCAGCCGGAGCCGTTCCCCGGCGTCGATGCCGAGCTCGTCGAGCAGGGCGCCGGTGTCCGCGCCGAGCCCGGGCGCCGCGTGCGCGCTGGTCAGGGGCTGGCCGGCGAAGCGGAACGGGGCCCGGGGAAAGATCGGCTGCGCCCCGCTGGCCAGCGTGTGCTGCTCCCATGACTGGTTGACCGCCAGCTGCGGATCGGACAGCAGCTCGGTGTAGTCCTGCACGACGCCGGCCAGCACGCCCTGCGCTTCCAGCTGGGCGAGCCACCCGGCTCGCGGCCGGGCACCGAACTCGGCCTGCAGCAGGGCCCGCAACTCGTGGGCGTGCTCGCCGCGCGCCGCGCGGCTGGCGAAGCGGCGGTCCGCCGGCAGGTCCGGCCGGTCGATGATGGCGGGCAGACCGCCTGCCAGTCGTGCTCCCAGTAGGGCGCCAGGTAGAACGGGCCGTCAGCGGCCTGGTACACCCCCACCGCCGGATAGCGCGCAACGTACGCGTCCTGGTTGACCAAGGTGCCGGTGACGCTGTACTCGGCGATCGGTGCGGCCTGCAGGTAGACGGCGGTGTCGAGCAGGCAGACGTTCTCCAACCGGCTGGACCACGCCGCTGCGGTCACGCTTCATCAGCGCGATGAGGATGGCCTGGGACAACGCCAGCCCGGACGCCGAGTCCACGAAGCTGGTGTTGCCCAGAACCTGGTTCTGCAGGGTGGCCAGGCCCGATTCCGCCTGGGCCACGCCGTCCACCCCGCGCCGGTGGGCCTTGGGACCGGACGGGCCGAAGGTGGAGAGGAGGCGTAGATCAGCGTCGGGTTGACGGCGGCCATTCCCTCCTCGGCCGACAGGCCGAGTTCCCGCGCGGCGCCTGGCCGCATCGACTGGACGAGCACGTTGCAGGAAACAGCCAGGCGCTTGACCAGCGCAACGCCCTCGGCAGCCTTCAGGTTGACGGCCAGGGACCGCTTATTGCGGTTGTGTGCCTCGAACAGGTAGGGCATCAGCGTGCGGGTGTAGTCGCCGGCGCGTGGGTGTTCTACCTTGATCACTTCCGCACCCAGGTCGGCCAGGATCTTCGTGGCTGACGAGCCCGCCAGCGCGTTGGTCAGATCGAGGACACGCGTGCCCGCCAGTACATCGTCCACCCAGAACCGCTCGACCTCCGGCCGATGACGAGCAAGGATTTAGATATGATATCTCCAACGGGCATATCGGGTCAATGTCCGGGGACGGCAACTCGCCTGAGTTGTGGGCTTGAGCAGGCAGCACTTCAGGCCTGATCGGGAATCTGCGGTGATTCTCGTGCCGTGTTAAGATACAATATCGCAGTATGAGAGCCTCCGGACGGAGCCGCGGGACGGTGGGCCGATGAACGCCACGGCGCAGGCCGCCGCGGCCGAGGTGCTGGCGCGAGCCGAGGCCGGCTGCCTTCCGGTCGAGCGGGTGTCCGAGCGGTTCCCCGGTCTGGACGTGGCCGATTCGTACGAGATTCAGCTGCGGAACGTCCGCCTGCGGGACGCCGATGCTGGCGGCCCCCGTGCGCGGGCACAAGGTCGGGCTGTCCTCGCGGGCCATGCAGCGCATGATGCACGTCAACGAGCCCGACTACGGCCACCTGCTCATCCGACATGTTCATCACCGAGAACACGCCCATCCGGGCCGACTCGCTCTGCGCGCGCCCGCGTCGAGGTGGAGATGGCCTTCGTGCTTGCGCGAGCCGCTGCCGGCGCTGGGGCTGCAACGTGGCCGATGTGCTGCGCTGCACCGACTTCGTTTGCCCGGCCCTGGAGATCATCGACAGCCGTATCCGGGACTGGGACCTCGACCCGATCGACACCATCGCCGACAACGCTTCGTCCGGCCTGGTCGTGCTCGGCGGGCAGCCGCACCCCGCTGGACGGGCTGGACCTGCGCACCATCGGTGCCACCCTGCGCTTCAACAACCGCCTGGTCGCCACCGGAGCCACCGGAGCCGTCGCTTGGCAACCCGGCCACTGCGGTCGCCTGGCTGGCCAACAAGGTGCATCCGTTTGGTGTGCGACTTGAGGCGGGCCACGTGGTGCTGCCCGGCTCGTGCACCCGCGCCTATGACGTCCAGGGCGGGCAGACAGTGCGCGCCGACTTCGATCGCCTGGGGAGCGTCAGTGCGGTGTTCGCCTGAGCTGGCTACGGAATCGATGAGCTCCTCCGCGCTGGACGCGCTGAGCACCCAGCGCGAGGGGCTTGACCGCCGCTCGCCGCGGGGGAGCGAGTGGTGGGCATCAAGGCAGCTCTGCTGGCCCCGGCCGCCCAGCAGCGGATGGGCGCATCCGGCCCGGTGTGGGGCTGGCTCACGGACGCGATGGAGCTGGCTGACGGCGCGGAGTTCGAGTGCCGTTCCCAGCTGCGTACCAAGGCCGAGCCGGAGATCGTGTTCACCCTCGGCGAGGACCTGGTCGGCCCGGGCGTGACCGAGGTCGAGGTGCTGCGCGCGACCAGCGCGATCCGGGCCGGGATCGAGCTGCCGGGCAGCCTTCTGGCGACCGCGCCAGCCTCGGCGGAGGAGTTCATCGCTGACAACACCTCAGCCTGCCGCTTCGTCCTGGGCGCCCCGCTGATCGGCTTCGCCCATCTCGACCTGCAGCTGCTCGGCGTCCTGCTGGAATGCGACGGTGACGTCATCGCGTCTGGCGCGGGCGCCCGGGTGATGGGCAACCCGGCCCGGGCGGTCGCCGGCTAGCCAATGCGCTGGCCCGGGCGGGCGCCGAGCTGCACGCCGGGATGCTGGTGTTCACCGGCGCGGTGGCGATCCGATCGACGTACTGCCCGGGCACGTCATCTCCGCCGAGTTCGCCCATCTCGGCCGGGTGGGCTTCACGGCTACCTGAGCGATCGTGCCGGTCAGGTGCCGAGCACTACCAGCGCGATCGTGGCGTCGATGTCGCCGTTGTTGGCCCAGCCATGCAGCGTGCCGTTCTGGACGTAGGCGTCGCCAGCCTTCAGGTTGACCGTGCCGCCGTCCTCGAGCTGCATCGTCACCACGCCGCTGATGACGAACCCGAGATCGACCGTGCTGGTCCGGTGCAGCCCGTGGCCGGTCCTGGCCTCGTTCGCCCGGACGGTGAACATCCAGAACCGCACGCCGCCCGCGGCCGGGAACAGGCCCGGTCCGGCGCCGGCAGGCGGCCCGGCGAGCACGGAGTCGCTGCCCCACAACGGGTTGAGCACGCGGCCGGTCGGCAGCTCGCGAGCGTCGACCAGCTCGTCTGACACGATGGTCAGGCCTTGCCCGTCCAGGCCGGTCCGCACCACCCGGACGCGGTTCATCTCGGGCTGCCCGGCGCGGTCAGCGCGAGCACGGCATCGTTCCACTGCCGCGGGTTCTCGTAGTAGGCCGAGTGGCTGGCCCCCGCCAGCACCTGCATGCTGGCGTCCCGGAACCGCTTGCGGGCGTAAGCCATGACGCCAGGCGGGCAGAACCGGGTCATCCTCGGCGGCCACGAATCCCACCGGCATGGCCAGCTCCTGCAGCTCGCCATCGGTGAACTGCTCGCGGGCCATGTGGCCGAGCATCGCGGCCGGGGCCTGCTTCATGCCGAAGCTGGAGATCAGGTTGTAAAGCACCGCCAGATCCGGCGATGACGCGCTGAATTCGTCGCTCACCACCGGATGCTGGTCCCGCCCGGTCCTGCTGCCCACCGCGCCGTGCAGGGCCTCGGTGTGCTCCGGCGGCGTGGCGGCCAGCGACGTCGAGATCACCAGCGAGCCGATCCGGCGGCTGTCGGTCAATGCCGCCCGCAGCCCGGTGAACGCGCCCATCGACTGCCCGACGACACAGGCATCCCGTACGTCCAGTTCGGCCAGGATGGCTAGCAAGTCCGCCGCGGCGGCCCCGATGCTGACGTCACCGCTCGCCGACGTCGAGTTGCCGAAGCCGCGCTGATCCCAGGTGATCACCCGGTGGCGGCGGGCGAAGGTGTCGATCTGGCGCCACCAGATCGCGTGGTTGCCGCCGAGGCCGTGGCACAGGACCACTGGCCGGCCGCTGCCGGTCGCGTCCGCATAGATCATCTCGCTGCCGGATTTGACGGCATACACATCCCGGTGGCGCGGATCCGCCGAGCCAGTCATCGTTGCCTCCTATTTCGCCCGGACAAGCACCCGCTCGGGCGCGGGCAGCAGGAAGTTCGGCCGCCACTCGATGTCAGCCGGGTCTTCGATCAACTGCATGTCGGGCAGGTGCGCCGCCAGCGCCCGCAGCGCCAGCCGCATCTCCATGCGGGCCAGAGTCGAACCGATGCAGAAGTGCGTGCCGAGCCCGAACGTGAGATGCCGCCCGCTGGACCGGTTGAAGTCGATCACGTCGGGATCGGCGAAGACTTCCGGGTCCCGGTTGGCCGCGCCGAGGATGGAGACGACCGCCTGGCCGCGCTGGAAGTGCTGGCCGCCCAGCCCGGTATCGCGGGTGACCCAGCGCCAGCGCTGGCGCTGCACCGGCGCGCTGAAGCGCAGCATCTCCTCGATCGCCGCGCCGACGGACGCATCCGGCAGCGCAACGAACTGCTCCCAGCTCGCGCGCTGCTCCATCAGGCCCAGCACCGACGTCGAGACTGAATTGGCCGTCGTCTCGTGCCCGGCCACGCCGAGCTCGGTAGCGATGGCGATGATGTCGAACTCCTCGATGCTGGCGTCCTCCTCGGCGGCCGCGGCCAGCATGGCGCTCAGCAGGTCGTCGCCGGGAGATGTGCGCCGCTGGGCCACCAGCACGCCGAAGAACTCCACCATGGCCTGGATCGCCTGCGCGCCCTTGGCGGCCGACTCTGGCTCACCGGCGCGGTCCACCGCGTCGGTGACGTCCGCGGCCCACTGCTGGAACAGTGGCCAGTCGTCCTTCGCCACCCCCAGGGCCGCGCCGACCACCGCCATCGGCAGCGGGAACGCGACATCGGCCCGGACGTCGAGCTGGCCGTCGCCGCGTTCGAGAGCCCCGGTTACCAGCGACGTGGTGATCGCGGTGACATCCGGCTCCAGCGCCGCGATCCGCCGCGGCGTGAACGCCTTGGCCAGCGCCGAGCGCAGCACGCGGTGGTTGGGCGGGTCCATGCCGCCGAGCCAGTGCTGGAAGACATAGGCCACCGGCTGGAAAGCCGGTGGCACCGCCTCGGCCATGCCGACGGTCGCCGGGTCATTGGCGAACAGCGCGCCGTCGCTGAGCACCTCGCTGTTGTGGTCGTGGCGGAACAGGTACCACGAGCCGGCCAGGTCCTGCAGAGTCGCCGTGCCCCAGTGCACCGGGTCGCTCTTGCGGTAGCGGGCGTAGGTGGGGTAGGGATCCTTCAGCAACTCGGGATTGACCGGGTTGTAGGAAGGCAGCGGCCCGGCGTCAGCGAGCGTGCTCATGGGATCTCCTCCGTGATAGTCGGACGGGATAGCGGAGTCAGCCAGGTGGCGGGCGCCGGTCCCGGTGGGCGAGGGCGTCGGCGTGGGCCGCGACGTAGGCGTCGGTGAGCAGCTGGGACGCCACGGCGCCGGTCGGGATCGGCAGGCCGGCCCGGTGAGCGAGCGAGAGCGCCAGCGAGACGTCTTTATAGGTCAGGTTGCCCAGCCCGGCTGGGCCGCCGGGATAGGAGTCGGCTGTCTCGCCGATCGTGCGCCAGTTCCGGGCCACCCAGCTGTCGGCGCTGCCGGACGGCAGCAGCGTGAGCATGGCGTCGCTGTCGATTCCGTAGGCCTCGGCGAACTGCAGCGCCTCGCGCACCGCCCTGGTCGTGATGGCGATGGCCAGGTTGTTAGCGATCTTGGCCAGCTGGCCGGCACCGACCGGGCCCAGGCGGGTGACCTTCGTCGCGATCGCATCCAGAGCCGGGCGCGCCCGGCTCAGGGCAGCTGCGTCGCCGCCGGCGATAACCGACAGGGAGCCGCTGGCCGCCGCAGCGGGATTGCCGGTCATCGGCGCGTCTATCACCTGGACGCCCTGGGGCGCGGCCAGGTCGGCCAGGTCGCGGCAGACGTCCGGATGGATGGTGCTGTGAATCAGCACGACCGTGCCGGCCGCAGCCCGGGCCAGCAGGCCCTCACCGCCCGGGGCGCCCATCACCTGCCGCACCTGGCGGTCATCGACGACCGCGATCATCAGCACGCCGGCCTGGGCACCTAGCGACTCCAGCGAGTCGGCGGCTTTCGCCCCGGCCGAGACCAGATCTTCGACCGCGGCGGGATCGACGTCGAAGACGCTGACCGCCAGCCCCGCCTGCACCAGCCGGCGGGCCATGCCCCGGCCCATCGTGCCCAGGCCGACGAAGCCGACGGTGACCGGGCTGCTCACAACGCCACCTCGAACGCGTCGGCCAGGCGCGGCCTGGCCGGCCAGGGCGGCGACCTCCTCGAAGAAGGCCAGAGCGCGCAGGTGATAAGCCCGTCCGACCCAGTGCAGGCTGACATTGTGGCCCGCGCCGGGCTGCCAGTGAGCCACCGCACGCGGTGACCCGGCGAACAGCTCGCGGTCCCGGGCCACGGCGTCGGGCCCAGCTGCGATCGAGCCATCGAACTCGGCCACCGTGCACTGCACTGGCACGCGCACGTCGGGAGCCATCTCGCTGAGCATGCGCGCTGAGTCCAGGCTGTCGCTCATCTCCGGGCGCGGTATGCGCTCGGAGAAGTCGCGCTCCATCTCGAGGACCGCGGGGTCGTAGGTACCGGGCGGTCCGAAGTACATGGCCAGCCTGCTATCCGGCTGGCTGAGATCGCTGGCCAAGCCGTCCAGGCTCGACTCGGTGGCCTGGCGGACATCATCACGCCATTGCACGGGCAGGCCCATCACGTCGATGGCTGCGACGTGGGCCGCCGCCTCCCGCGCGGCCAGCCGCACCGCCAGCAGCGCGCCGAGCGAGTGGCCGATGAGGAACACCGGGGCCAGCGCAGACTCGGTCCGCAATCCCGTGATGAGCTCGCTGAGAACGGCCGCCTGGGCGTCGAGGGAGTTCTGCTCGCCCGCGATTGTGCGGGACGCGCCGTAGCCGGGACGGTCGACGGCCACGACCCGGTAGCCCAGCCCGTCGCCCAGCCGCAACAGCGAGTTGGCCGGGTTGTGCGGGCAGTCCCAGTACCGGCTGACGTAGCCCGAGCCGTGCAGCGCGACCACGACGCCCCGCGGGGAGCACACCGGGCTGGCCTTGATGCCGGACAGCATTATCGGGCCGACCTGGTACTGGCGTTGGTGGCAGCCAGGCATGCTCAGCTCACGCCGGTCAGGAAGTCGATCATGTGCCGGTTGACGACCTCGGCCTGCTCGAACTGCGGCCAGTGCGCGGCATCGGCGACGATGTGAACCTTCACGTCGGGGATCAGGCCGATCGCCAGCTTCACCCGCTCATAGGGCTTGCCCGGGTTGTGGTCAGACCACAGCACCAGCGCCGGGCAGGAGATCTCCCGCAACCGCCCGGCCGCAATGTAATCGACGCCCTGGTAGATTCCCCGGTTCATCTCCAGGACCGCGTGCAGGATTTTCTGCACGTCGGCCACCATGCCGGGCTGGGAATAGATGGCGTGCCGGATGGCGACCATCTCGCCGGTCATCGTGGCCGGGTCGAGCACCAGCCATTCCAGCCGGCGGCGGACGGCCCCCAGGCTGAGGTCCCCGGCTAGCTGGGCGGTGCGCACCTCCAGGTCGGCGAGCTGAGTGAGCCCGGCCTCGTCGGGGCGCTCCAGGATCCCGGTGTTGAGCACGAGGGCGCCGACCCGCTCGGGGCTGCGCAGTGCCATCCAGGCCGCGATGCAGCCACCGATCGACTCGCCGGAGATGAACGCGCTCGGCGCGCCGGCGTAGTCGAGCAGGGCGAACAGGTGGTCTGCGTAATCGTCGAGGGTGTACGCCACGTCGGGGCGCCCGGTGTAGCCGTGGCCGAGCATGTCCGGCACGATCAGCCGGAAGTGCTCCGACAGCGCCGTGACGTTTTTCTGATAGGTCTCCAGGTGCCCGCCGGTGCCATGCAGCAGCAGCAGCGCCGGGCCGGACCCGGCCGTGAGCACGCGCGTCCGCACGCCGTTGATGTCGGGAAAGGCGAGTTCGAAGCCGCCCGTGGCCAGGTCGGCCCATATGCTGCCATCCGGCGCGGTCGTCACTTCGAGGCCTTCGGCTGCGGCTGGCGCGCATGCTCGATGACCATGCGCCGCCAGGCGAGCGGGAAGGCGTCAGAACTGGAGAAGCGCTCCTTCCGGTTCTCGTAGTTGATCTTCTCGACGATCCGCTTGTCCTGCCCGGAGAAGTTCCGGTGCTGTTTCCAGTCGTAGTAGATCCGGTAGTTGATCCGGTTCCAGGCACGCATCCGGTTCGACCGCGGGTACATCGTCTTGTAGTAGAAGACCGCGCAGTTGTCCTCGTCCATTGGCGTGACGGCGCGGGTGTAGATGTGGGTCTGGTAGTCCAGCCGGTACATCGTGGGCATGTGCACGCCCTGGGCCCACTCGATGTCGTTGACCAGCCAGTCGGCCTTGGGACGCAGGTGCCGGCGCAGGAAGCCGAAGGTCCGGGCCATGTGCAGCCGGGTACGGGTACGCGGGAACTTCGCGTCGCCTAGCTGCGGGTAGGTGTCCTGGAAGTCCATCGGCTGGATGCTGGTCTTGCGCTCCTGGTTGGAGTCTGACGAAGTCGAAGAAGCGCGGGTTCTCGAAGACGAGCGCGCGCCCGTTGATCACCCGCGTCGGCGGGCGGTCCGGACCCATGTGCAGCAGCAGGTTGAGGCCGTTTATGTCCTGCATCAGGACTTCCAGCGAGGTCCGGTGGACGAAGAAAACGTGAGCGTCCTGCAGGTTCTCGAGCGACACCCGCCAGTTCACCTTCCAGTGCTGCTCAGAGAACATGATCTGCGCGCTGTCGTCGAAGAACTCCGGCGGCACGTCCTCCTCGATGGGCGCGGCCTCGCCGGTTCCCATCCAGACAAAGACGAGACCTTTCAGCGTGCGGGTCGGGAAGCTGCGCGCGGCACTGCTGGGCCGGTTGCAGAACTTCGACCCCGGCCCCTCGCCGAGGAATGCGACCGCGGTGCCCTTCTCGTCGAAGGTCAGCCCGTGGTACGGGCAGGTCAGCGTGCCCGGGAACAGGCTCTTGCCATCGGCCATCGAGGCGTTGCGGTGCGGACACCAGTTGGTGATCGCCACAACCTGGCTGTGCTTGCCGCGGAAGAAGGCCAGGTCCTTGCCGAGCACCCGGCGCCGCACTGGCTTGCGGGCCGGGCACGTCCTTCTCGGCGATCACCGGGTACCAGTACTCGGACAGGCCGATCTTCGGGATCTGGTCCCGCAGCCCCAGCCCGGCCGGGCGGGCCGGCGCGGAGGTCGAGCCGGCAGGCGGCGTGACCCGCTGGGAAGGCCGAGCGGTCTCGCTGAGGTCGCGGGTCTTCTGCTGCTCGATGGTCATCTGAGCACTCCCAGCTTGTAGAGCACGGGCCCGGCCACCGCTGCAGTAGCGCCGGGGCCCTGATCGTCGGGCCGAGCGCGCCCGGCCCATGTACTGATCGATGATATCGTATCTCGAAATCCGGCCGCCAGCCAGGCCGACGGCCGCGGAACCCACGGAACGGGGGCGGCAATGTCCGGCCCCTGCCGTCAGGAACGCCTGGCTGTGCACAATCAGCGCAGGCCGGGCGATCACGGCCCGCGGAATTGGCGCGGGCGAATCATGACGGCCGGGTTGCCGCTCCGCCAGCTGCCGACGAGCTCGCGGCGGCAGATGCGCCAGCCCGCGCCGTCCCGGCGGAACCGATCGTGGTACGTGCCGCCCATGGCGTAGGTCTCGCCGCCTTCGGCTCCCTCCCGCACGTGCTGGACGACCAGGTACGTGGTGCCCTTGGCCCCGCCTGCCGACTCGGTGACCACCGAGGACGTCAGGTTGTGCTGGGTGGCGGTGAGGCTGGCCAGGATGGCGCCCATGAACTCGCGGACGTTGTCCCGCCCGGTGCGCGAGCCGGTCTGGAAGACACAGTTGACATCCTCGGTGAACACCTGGTCGAGCGCCGCCAGGCTGCGGGTGTCGGCCGCGAAGCAGTAACGGCTCAGCAGGTCGGAGATGTCCCAGCGGTCTTGCGGACTCAGCATCGCACCGTTCCTCGCTCGCGGCCACGTCTGCGATATCGTATCATCCGAGGAGACCCGCCACGTTCACGACGAGGAGCTCATCATGCCCACGATGGTTCGCGAACCGCCGGCCGGCACCCGGATCGACCTGCCCCGCTTCTACACCGGTGACTACCAGGCGACCTTCGCCCGGCTGCGCGCGACCGACCCGGTGCACTGGCAGGCCGACACCGAGATGTGGATTGTCACCCGGCATGCCGACATCAAGGCGGTCGCGGCCGACACCTCGACGTTCTCCAGCAACTACGGCGTCACCGTCGGGGCGCACGCGATCGCGCGGCGGCTGTGGGACCAGGAAGGGCAGGCCGGCGACAGCGACCGCCGCTGGCGGCTCGCCGACTTGCGGCGCGAGATCGGACGCCGCTCCAGCGCCGGCCCGGACATCGACAACCTGCAGTCGCTCGACCCGCCAGCACACTCGCAGCTGCGCAAGATCTTCGTCCGCTCCTTCACTCCCGGCACCCTGCGCTCGCTCGAGAACCGGGTGCGCGAGCTGACCTGCCGGGTCCTGGGTGACATCGCTCCCGGCGAGCAGGGCGACCTGGTGGACCTGCTGGCCGTCCCGGTGCCGATCTACGTCATCGCCGAGTTGCTCGGCGTCGCCAAACAGGACCGCGATGACTTCCGCCGCTGGTCGGACGCGGTCATCTCCGCCGTCGAGCCCAAGAGCGACGAGGAACGGCAGCACGACCTCGATCAGCTGGCCCAGATGTTCGCGTACTTCCGCGACCAGGCGGCGCTGCGGCGCACCCAGCCCCGCGACGACCTGCTGACCCTGATGGTGCAGGCCGAGGTCGACAACGTCCCGCTGCCCGCGGCCGTGGTGGAGACGCTGGCCAAGCTGATCCTCTCGGCGGGCAACGAGACCACCCGCAGCTCGATCTCGGGCACCGCGGCCGCCCTCATCGAGCACCCGGGCGAGCGGGCCCGGCTCGTGCGCGAGCCGGAGCTCATTCCCGAAGCCGTCAACGAGTTCCTGCGCTGGGTCACGCCGGTCCGGGTGTTCTGCCGGACAGCCACACGCGACACCGAACTGGCGGGGCAGCCGATTGCCCGCGGCGACTTCCTGGCCCTCGTTCCCGCACCAACCGGGACGAGCGGGCCTGGGAGGACGCCGGGACCTTCGACGTCACCCGCAAGGTCGCGCCGGGCCACCTCACCTTCGGGCACGGTCCGCACATCTGCCTGGGCCAGAGCCTGGCCCGCCTGGAGCTGAAGGTCGTCGTCGAGGAGTTGCTCAGGCGCTTTCCCGATTTCGAGCTGGCCGGGGACATCTCCCTCACGCCGTCTACCATGGTCAACTCGATACGCTCGATGCCGGTGACCTTCCGCTGAGCGGTGCCCGGTCAACGCTGCTCAGATGGGCATCCGGGTCATGCCCCCGTAGGCCAGGTCGTGGCCCTGCCCGTTGATGACGCCACGCTCGTCGCCGACGATGTAGAGCAGCGTGCGGGAGACGTCCTCGGCCGGGAATGGCCGGGGCGAACATGTCCTTGACCCGCCCCTCGAAGTCGGCCTGGGTCGGGTGGCCGATTTCCGGGCAGAACAGCTTGAACGTGGCCGGGTTGAAGATCATGCCGGTGTTCATGATGCTCGGGCACAGCGCGTTGACCGTGATGCCAGTGCCGGCGACGTCCTGCGCACAGCTCTTGACGAAGCCCAGCACACCCCACTTGGACGCCGCGTAGGCCGCTACATTGGCCCGGCCGCTGCGAGCGATGGACGACGCCGTGGCGACGATCCGCCCGTAGCCGCGCTCGCGCATGTGCGGCAGGACCGCCCGGGTAAGTTTGAAGATGCCGGTGAGGTTGGTGGCGATGATGTTGTCCCAGACCTCGTCGGTAGTGCCGTCGACCGGGGCGTGGCTGATGATGCCCTGGTTCGCGACCAGGATGTCGATCCGGCCGAATTCGCTGATGGCCGTGGTCACGACCTGGTTTACCTGATCGGTGCTCCGCATGTCGGCCACCAGGCCGATCGCCCGGCGGTCGAGCGCCTCGATCTGGGCGACCGTCTCGTCCAGGTCGGCCTGGCTGGACAGGTGGTACGGAACCGTCGGGATGTCCTCGGCGATGTCACATACCACCACGTCGGCTCCTTCCGCGGCGAGGGCCAGCGCGTGCGAACGTCCCTGCCCACGGCCACCGCCAGACACCAATGCCGTGCGTCCGGCCAGGAATCCATCGGTACGCTCACAATCTGTCGTGGATGTGGGTGAATCAGGCGGACGGCACGAGCACCGACTGGTACTCGACGTACTCCTCCAGGCCCTCCGGTCCCATCTCGCGGCCCAGGCCCGATGCCTTGACGCCGCCGAACGGCGCGGTGATGTCGTTGCCGAAGGCATTCACGCCAAAGGTGCCGCTTTGGATGCGATCCGACAGCGCCAGCCCGGCCTCGATATCGGCGGTGAACACCGAACCGGACAGGCCGAATTCGCTGTCGTTGGCCATGGTCACGGCCTCGTTGACCGTCTCGTAGCCGATGACGCACACCACCGGGCCGAAGATCTCCTCGCGCGCGATCGTCATGTCGTTGGTCACGTCGGCGAACACGGTTGGCGGTACGAACCATCCGTGCGCCGGGAGGTCGTCCGCCTTGCGGGTCGTGACCTGGCGCGCCCCCTCGGCCCGCCCCCGGGCGATGTACCCCAGCACCCGCTCCTGCTGCCGGGCCGACACCATGGGCCCCATCTGGTGCCGGCCGCAGCCGGATCGCCCACCGTGATGCCATCGGCCATAGCGGCCAGGGCATCGGTGACCTCCGCGTAACGGGTCCACGGGACGAACAATCTGGTCCGTGCCGTGCACACCTGGCCCGCATTGGCAAAGCTGCCCAGTCGCAGCGCCTCGATGGCAGCGGGGACGTCCGCGTCGGCCAGGAAGATGCCGGCGGATTTGCCCCCCAGTTCCAGGCTGACCCGCTTGAGCGAGCGGCCGCAGAGCTCGGCCACCCGCCGGCCGCGGTCGACCCGGTGAAGCTGACCTTGCGCACGTCCGGGTGGGTCACCAGATACTCGCTGACCTCCCGGCCGGCGACCACGATGTTCAGCGTGCCGGCGAGGCCGGCCTCGGTAGCGATGTCAGCAAGCACGTAGGAGCTCAGCGGCGCTTCTGGCGAGGGCTTGAGCACGACCGCGCAGCCCGCGGCGAGTGCTGGAGCCACCTTGAGCATGCTGAGGAACGCCGGCCCGTTCCAGGGCACGATCGCCGCGCAGACCCCGACGGGGCGGCGGCGGACCACGGTCGTCCGCGCTCCCTCGCGCCGCTGCGTGAACGGGTAGGTCGCGGCCAGGCCGGTGTAGTAGCGCAGGGCCGCCGCGGCCGGATCGACGTGCATCGCGGCCACCTGCGCGCGGGGACAGCCCATCTCCGTGCTCATCGCCCCGGCGATCTCGTCCTTGCGCGCCTCGTAGACCACGGCCAGCCGGGCCAGCGCGTCGGCCCGCACGTCCAGCGGTGCGCGCCCCCATCGCCCGGATTCCTGCGCGGCCACCGCGGCGGCGACCGCCCGGTCGATGTCGGCCCTACCGCCCTCGGGCACGGTGGCCACCGGCTGTCCGGTCCACGGGGAGATCACCGTGATCGTCGCATCGGTGGCCGGGGCCACGCGCCCACCGCCGATGTACAGGTAGTCGATCACCGGTCTGGCGGCCATCAGGCGTCCTTCGCCGGGACCACGCTGCGGAACACGCGGGTACGCATCTCGTTGTAGTCGGCAGTGGTAGCAGGCACCACGAAATTCTCCGGCGCGTCGATCGCCGCCCAGTGATCGCGCACCGACTCCAGCGAGAAGTCGCCGGGCATGGCCTGGAAGCCCTCGGCGGCCGCGGTGAACACCAGCCCCATCCGCCCCGAGCTGGCTGCGTAGAACCGCCCGGTCACGGGCAGTCCTCATGGACGAGGTAGGCCGCGGCGGGCGCCACCAGTTCCGGGCGCATCTCGATCGCCGCCGAGGGGCTGAGCGAGTGATCCACCGACGCGTGGCCGCGGGTCATCGCGCCGGGCAACAGGCCGTTCACGTGGATGCCCAGCTCACGCCCGTCGGCGGCCATGCCGCGTGCCAGCAGGCCAGCCCGCCCTTGGCCGCGTCATACGCCGTGTGCCTGCGGTTGCCGAACAGAACGCCGTCCCCGAGCCGACATTGAGGATGCGCCCATAACCGGCCTTCGCCAGGTATGGCCATGCGGCCTGGGAGACCAGGAAGGCGCCACGCACGTGTACGCCGAGGCACGTGTCCAGATCGGCCAGCGTAAGGTCGGCGAAGTCATTGGTGATCACCACGCCGGCGTTGTTCACGATGATGTCGATGCGCTGGAACGTGCTCATCGCGTCGTTGACGATCGAGCGCGCGCTATCGGGATCGCTGACGTCGCCCAGGTTCGCGTCGCGGTACGCCGGCCACCGTGATCTGCTCGACGACGTCCACCGCGGGCGTGCGGCCGTGCTTGCCGTCACCGTAGCGAGCCTCGTCGGCCGAGGAGCCGATGTCGTTGACTACGACCGCGGCGCCTCGCCGGGCCAGCTCGAGCGCGAACTCGCGGCCGAGTCCACGCCCGGCACCGGTGACCACCGCGACCCGGCCGTCGAACCGGACATCGGCGCTCATCGGACGACCCGGGCCGGGAGAGTGCTCAGCGCGCGCCACCAGATCCCACTTTAGTTTGCTCGCCGTGTCCGGTTAGCTCGATGGCCGGGAACCGGCGCAGCAGCTCCCGGGTGGCGGTGACGAGCTCGGTGCGGGCCAGCTCCGCTCCCAGGCAGTGATGGATACCGAAGCCGAAGGTCAGGTGGCGCCGGGCGTTCTCCCGGTGGATGTCGAACTCGCCGGGATTTCCGAACATCGCCGGGTCGTGGTTGGCCGCACCGTTGACCACGGATCGGTGCTCGCCTGCCTGCAGGTGGACGCCGGCGAACTCCGTGTCCGTCCGGGCCACCCGGTATTCGGCCTGCAAGGCGCCCTCGAAGACGCAGCGCCTCCTCGACGGCGTTGGGCACCAGATCGGGATTGGCCCGCAGCTCGGCCGCGACCCCGGCCAGGCTCCAGGATCGCCCGGAAGGTGTTGCCAGCTGGCCGGAGGTCGTGTGCAGGCCAGCGCCGAGCAACAGGATGAGGGCGTAGAGGATCTCCGTCTCGGTGAGGCTGTCGTCGTTCTCGCGGGCACTGAACAGGCCGCTGACGATGCCGCCGTCGCGCAGCGACCGGTGCGTCTCGATGAGGTGCCCCATGTAGGCGGCCGCTTTTCCTCGTTGGCCTTGCTGGCCACCTCGAGCGCATTCGGGTCATCGCTGCTGTCCAGCGGGAAGTAACGGGTGATCCACGCGGAAACGGGCCAGGTCCCACATCCACCCGTACCAGTTGATGGCGTCGGACTCGGGTACCTGCAGCACTTCGGCGATCACCGCCGCCGACAGCCGCTGGGAGAAATCCTGCACGAGGTCGAACTCCGGCAGGCCACGCCAGCTCGTCGAACAGCCGCCCGACGATCTGGCCGATCCGGTCGCGCAGCAACGCGATCGAATGGGCGGTGAACGCCTTCGCAACCAGCCGCCGAAGCCGGGTGTGCCCCGGCGGATCGGTGGTGTGGAAGTTCGGGTACGGGACGCGCTCCTGGCCGAACAGGTCGGGCTCGCGCAGGATCCGCAGCACGTCGTCGTAGGTGCTGAACACCCGGTATCCCGACGGTGCGACCCAGCCCGACTGCTGGCGCAGCCGGGCATCGATCGGGTACGGATCGGCCGTGAAGTCCAGGCTGGCCAGGGCGGCCGGA